>NZ_CP041151.1:312786-625572 GCF_006494715.1 Shewanella sp. SNU WT4 | reverse complement strand
GAAGCTAAAGACTGAAATTAGTACTGCATCAGGAACTTAGTGGCGATGTCGACATCTGGTGTAAATAGGCGGTCTTTATCGTAATAAGGCAATGATAGGCGCAATGACCCGCCTGGAAATAGTCAGTGATTTTTACGTATTACAGTCAAAGCTTATTAAACTAGAACTGTCGCGATTAAACCGCGAGCAGCATCACAAGAGGTTAATGCGAGGTAATAAGTAGGTCACAACTCTAATCAATACTAACACTGTCACCAAAGAAGCTTGAGTCAACAAACAGCCTTACAATCTCAATAATCCTTATAATTTCAAAGCGTGATCAAACATAAATGCCACACGCATAGGACTCATACCCCGCGGTTAATGATAGCTAGTAGGTAGTGGCATTAGGTAAGACAGTATCATCACAGCGCTTAACTAATGATGTTTAAAAGCGGAGGTTTTATTCAAGGTGAGGACTGAGTAGAACCACACCTTGTTAATCATTATCTAGTAGTGAAAGAGTTATGGCTTATACAAATGCTTGGCGTGAAAACGCAGATGGTTTGCCATAAAACTTGAGACAAAATAGTAGCTATGATCATAGCCTTCGCGATAATTCAGAGTTAACGGGTACTGACTTACCTTAGCGGCAGCAACAAGTATCTCAGGCGTTAACTGCTCAGCTAAAAAGTTATCCGCATCCCCTTGTTCCACTAATGCTGGGACAGTTTGCACTGCGCTGCGCATTAACACGCTAGCGTCATAGTTTGCCCAAGCGGCGGTATCTTTACCTAAATAAGCCGTGAATGCTTTTTTACCCCAAGGGCAATTCATGGGATTGGTAATCGGGCTAAAGGCAGAAACTGACAGATAACGCTCAGGGTTTCGCAGCGCTATCATTAATGCGCCGTGCCCGCCCATAGAATGGCCTGAGATGGCGCGTTTATCCGTAACCGGAAAGATAGACTCAATCAAGCGCGGCAGTTCATGCACTACATAATCATACATTTGATAATGGCGATTCCACGGCGCTTGGGTGGCATTGACATAAAAGCTCGCCCCTTGGCCTAAGTCATAACTGGCATCATCGGCGACATCATCGCCTCTAGGGCTAGTATCTGGCGCCACTATCGCTATTCCAAGTTCAGCCGCTAGCGCCTGCGCGCCTGCTTTTTGCATAAAGTTTTCATCGGTGCAGGTTAAGCCAGAAAGCCAATACAACACAGGCACCTTGTTGATGGGCGATGCTTGTGGCGGCAAATAGATAGCAAAGCGCATGTCGCAATGTAAGGTGCTGGAATGATGCCGATATTGCTTATGCCAACCGCCAAAACTCTTGTTCACGCTAATACTGTCAACTATCACTATGGCGACTCCTCTCGATGTTTGCGTCAGTGCTTAGGTGCACTTATTTCAAAGCTTGTATTTCAAAGCTTGTATTTCAAAGTAAGCACTACAAGCGCCAGCGGCGCTTGTAGTATTAAGTCACTGATTATTTATCGAAATGAATGACAGTGCGGATACTCTTACCTTGATGCATTAACTCAAAAGCCTCGTTCACTTGCTCAAGCGCCATAGTATGAGTAATGAAATCGCTTAATTGGAACTCGCCTTGCAAGTAACGCTCAACATAATCTGGCAATTCTGAGCGGCCTTTGACCCCACCAAATGCAGAGCCTTTCCATACCCGGCCTGTGACTAATTGAAATGGTCGCGTAGAGATTTCTTGGCCGGCGCCCGCCACCCCAATAATCACAGATTCACCCCAGCCTTTATGGCAACACTCAAGGGCTGAGCGCATGACATTGACGTTACCAATACATTCAAACGAGTAATCTACGCCGCCATCGGTGAGCTCAACTATCACGTCTTGAATCGGCTTGTTGTAGTTTTTCGGATTAATAAAGTCGGTCGCGCCCAGTTTAGCGGCTAACTCAAACTTACTCTCGTTAATATCCACCACTATGATGCGTGACGCTTTTGCCATAGTGGCGCCAATCACGGCCGACAAGCCAATGCCGCCCATGCCGAAGATAGCCACAGTCGCGCCTTCTTCCACTTTGGCGGTATTCATTACGGCGCCCATGCCAGTCGTCACGCCGCAGCCCAATAAACACACTTCTTCAAGTGGCGCGCTAGGGTTAACCTTGGCAAGGGAAATCTCAGGCAAGACTGTGTATTCAGAGAAAGTCGAGGTGCCCATATAATGATAAATAATCTGGCCATCTTTAGAGAAACGGCTAGTTCCATCTGGCATTAAGCCTTTGCCTTGGGTTTCACGAATTTTTTGGCAGAGGTTAGTCTTGCCCGACTTACAGAATTTGCATTCGCCGCACTCAGGGGTGTAGAGCGGAATGACATGATCGCCCACTTGCACGCTAGTCACACCTTCACCGATAGACTCAACGATGCCGCCGCCTTCGTGTCCCAAAATACAAGGGAAAATACCTTCAGGATCATCACCCGATAACGTAAAGGCATCGGTATGACACACACCTGTGGCTATCATTTTTACTCGCACTTCGCCTTTTTGCGGCGGCATAACATCAACTATTTCCATAGTTAATGGCTGACCGACTGCCCAAGCGACTGCAGCTTTGGATTTAATTATTTGTGCTGTCATAGATACATCCTCACATTGAAACTGAAAAACGGTCTTATCTGGATCTGTGCCGTGATTAATGGCAAGTAGTATAACTAGCACTCGATAATTGATAATCCCATGCTGGAGTAAAGCGCTTTTACCATAGGGTAATAATGGGGCGTTACTTGGGTGAAAAACTATACGCCTGCATGCTCAAAATAACAGCAATTAATGCGTTATTGCTGCGCAAATAAACTAAGCAAAACCACACTTATCATCTATCACCTTTTTGAACCCTTTTTTTGCTGTAAATCTTGCTCATTTTGGCAAGCAACACACAAGCGCACGCCGCGAATGGCCTGTTGGCGCGCCGCTGGAATTGGCGCTTCACACATTTGGCAAATCTCAAAACTTGGGCCTACAGGCAAGCGCTTCCTCGCCGCGGTAATGCCCTCTTCAATACTGCTATCGATTTGCTCTTGCACTGCCCCTTCTTTTGCCCATCCTCCTGCCATGACATCCCCCTTTCAGCCATAGACACTTGCCCACAAGCCATAGAAAATCGCCAATAGGCCAATGTTTTGGATATGTTTACGAGCATTTAGCCACTATATTTACCCGCTATATTCATCAAGAATGAAATAATAATCCGTGCATCGTGCCAATGACTTTTACCTATAAGTAATAATGCTATATTGCCAAACAAGAGTTTTGGCTTCATCAGCCAAACCCAGCAACTGAGATAGTTTATTTTAGTCGATACACGATGCGGCCACTAAAACAGAGTCAGCAACGCGGCCACACTCACATCAAGGAATACACATGGTTAATTGGGAAGGAGTCAGCGAATTTGTGGCGGTGGCCGAGGCCGAAAGTTTTACTCAAGCCGCCAAACGCCTTGAAATATCCATAGCGCAAATGAGTCGACAAGTGAGTGCGTTAGAAACGCGCCTTGCCACTAAACTCTTGCATCGCACTACCCGCAAAGTGTCACTCACTGAGGTTGGCCACATCTATTATCAGCATTGCCGCCAAGTGTTAGATGGCTTGGAAGACGCTGAGCGCGCCATTACCAATTTGCAGACCATACCGCGCGGCCTGTTAAAAATTACCGCCCCTATCACTTATGGTGAAAGAACGCTGGCGCCGCTATTAAATGACTTTCTGCTTAAATATCCTGAGCTGGAAGTGAAAGTTAACCTCACTAATCAGAAGGTTGATTTAGTCGATGGCGGTTACGACTTGGCAATTCGCTTAGGAATACTCGAAGACTCAAATTTAATAGCCAAACGCTTAGGCACCCGTACCCAATATGTGTGCGCATCGCCTGACTATATTCAGGCATTTGGCATACCGCATTCATTGTCAGAGCTTGATAGGCATAACTGCATTCAAGGCACGTTAGATTACTGGCGATTTCAAGAAAACGGTAAGACTCGTAACATTAGAGTGAAAGGTAATCTCAGCTGTAACAGTGGCTTAGCTTTGGTTGATGCGGCGATTAAAGGCCTAGGCATAGTGCAACTGCCTGATTACTATGTTGAACATTATCTGCTCGATGGCCGCCTAGTACCGCTACTGGAGCAGCACCGCCAACCAGACGATGGCATTTGGGCGCTGTATCCGCAAAACCGTTACTTATCCCCCAAGGTGCGCATGCTAATCGACTTTTTAAGCGAACAGCTAAATGAGCAATAAAGCCAAAGCTCAGCGAGAGATTAACTCAGCACAGCCTTTGGCTTTATGGCTTCTTGCTTAAGCCAATCCATAAATAACTTGGCCTTAGGATTTAAATCGCTGTCGCGGCTTGCCACATAATAACTTTGCTCGCATTCCACTTGGCGCGTCCCAAACGGGGCAATTAACTCGCCGCTAGCAATGCGCTTACTCACCAGTTGGCCGCGCCCCATGGCAATACCAGCATGATTAATAGCGGCGATCACCGCCAGATCTGAGCGATCAAAGCGAATGGCGCTGCTGACTCCCGCTAGAGAGATACCATGATGATCGGCCCAATACTGCCATTCATCACCATCAGAATCATATTCCCACGCCTGATTGTCATGCAGTAAGGTGCAATCTGCGAGCTTACTGGGGTTATCAATTAAGCCCAATTCTTTGGCATAACTTGGGCTACACACCGGCATTATGGTTTCGTGCATTAAGTGCTGGCAGTGCAATTTAGGATGCTGCTTATTATCGTAATAAATCGCTAAATCAATCTGATAGCCATTAAAGTTAATATTTTCATTGCCGGTTAAAATATTAATCGAGATAGCTGGGTAACGCCGACAAAACATGGCAATTTTAGGCACTAACCAGCACTGGGCAATCGATGGGCGCGAATACACAGTTAACTTACCGATAATTTCTTGATTCTTAATCTCCAGCACTTCTTGATTAAGTCGCTGCAAACTGTCCTTTAACTGCACATACAACCGCTTACCTTCTGGAGTTAATTCAATACGGCGATGAAATCTGGCAAATAACTTAAACCCAAGTTCAGTTTCTAAGGCGCCGATTCTGTGACTAACGGCGCTAGCGCTGACACACAATTCCGCCGCCGCTAACGCAAACGACTGATGGCGAGCCACCACTTCAAAGGTATGTAACTTGGCGAGCTGATAGCTGCTCAGTAGGCGGTTGCGCTGAAAATACTCTTGCTGGGAATACATGACATAACTCTCATTTTAGATGCGGTTTATATTACGCCAAGCCGCCTTAGTCAGCCTAAATCAACGCTTAAATTGCGAGCTAGCACGCAGCAAAACGCACAAACGTGATGCTAGCAACCAAGTTGCCATTATCCAGCTCATGCGAACCGCTAGATTGATCTTTTGTCAGTGCCGCCGCAATTGGGTTCAATAGCCGCACTTTCCGACAAAGAGATAATAATATGGAATCCCAACTTTGGATCATTGCCACCCTCATCAGCAGTATCTTGCTGATTGTAGTGAGCATAGTTAAATGCAAACTTCACCCATTTTTAGCCCTGTTACTCGCCAGTTTTTATGTGGGTGGTATGATGGGGATGGCGCCGCTAGACATGATTAAGGCCATGGAATCTGGCATAGGTG
Source organism: Shewanella sp. SNU WT4 (assembly GCF_006494715.1). Lineage (NCBI taxonomy): Bacteria > Pseudomonadati > Pseudomonadota > Gammaproteobacteria > Alteromonadales > Shewanellaceae > Shewanella > Shewanella sp. SNU WT4. Next base: position 619,929 of record NZ_CP041151.1, on the reverse strand, counting down.
GCACCTTAGGTTTCTTAGCGATTGTCATTGGTCTTGGCACTATTCTTGGCAAGATGATGGAAATCTCAGGCGCAGCAGAGCGCATTGGCATCACCTTGCTGAAATCACGCTACTTAAGCCCAGATGTCATCATGGTGCTAGTCGGCCTAATTTGCGGCATTACCTTATTTGTTGAAGTGGGCGTAGTGCTGTTAATCCCGCTAGCGTTCTCCATTGCGCGCAAGACCAATACCTCGTTACTAAAACTTGCCATTCCCCTGTGTACTGCGCTGATGGCGGTGCATTGCATTGTGCCACCGCACCCTGCCGCCTTATTTGTGACTAACGCCTTAGGCGCAGATGTAGGCTCTGTCATTATTTGGGGCTTATTGATTGGCCTAGTGGCGTCATTAATCGCAGGTCCACTGTTCTTAAAATTGTGCGGCGATAGACTGCCATTTTTAACTGTGCCTGAGCAGTTTAATGAAGTCTCGACTAAGCCTGAGAGCGAACTGCCATCGTTAGCTGTGACCTTATTTACCATTTTACTGCCGATTATGTTGATGCTGATAAAAACTCTGGCCGAGCTTTATATAGCGCCAGAGTCAAGCTTGTACACGGCATTAGAATTTATCGGTAACCCAATTACCGCCATGTTTATCGCGGCTTTCGTTGCTTACTATCTGCTGGGTCTGCGTCAGAAAATGACCATGACAGGCTTACTGACTAAAACCGAAGACTGCTTTGCTTCTATTGCCAATATTTTGCTGATTATCGGTGCGGGCGGTGCGTTCAACGGCATTTTAAGTGGTAGCGGCATGGGCGACAGCTTAGCGCAGATTTTGGCTAACCTAGATATGCACCCAATTCTGCTAGCCTGGTTAGTCGCCATCATACTGCATGCGGCCGTTGGCTCAGCCACAGTTGCCATGATGGGTGCTACCGCTATCGTGTCACCGCTATTAGTGCTTTACCCAGAGTTAAGCCCTGTGATTGTGACCTTAGCCATTGGTTCAGGCGCGATTGGTTGCACCATAGTGACAGATTCCTTGTTCTGGCTAGTCAAGCAGTACACAGGTGCCACCTTAAAACAGACCTTTATGTATTACACCACAGCGACCTTTATTGCCTCGCTGATAGCACTGGCCGCAACCTTTGCTTTGTCCTATATCATTTAATTCCCTGGCGGAGATAACATTATGAATGCCGAACAATTAATTACCAACTTCCCGCTAGTCACTAAGCTTATCAAGCTTGAAGAAGTGAGCTGGTTTAACCCGAATATCACGACTCTTGATGTCGCTTTGCCTTACGTGGGTTTAACTAGCCTTGATGTGGCAGATGCCAGCGCGCGCCTGCAACGCTTTGCGCCTTATCTAAGCCTTGCCTTCCCAGAAACGGCAGTCACCAAGGGTATTATTGAGTCTGAGATTGAAACTATTCCAGCCATGAAATCGGCCTTAGAAAGCCGTTATAATCAAGAAATTACTGGTCAGTTATTACTGAAAAAAGACAGTCACTTGCCAATTTCTGGCTCAATTAAAGCCCGCGGCGGTATTTATGAAGTACTGACCCACGCCGAGAAGCTGGCAATTGCAGCCGGAATGCTGACCACAGCAGATAACTACCAGAAACTGTTCAGCGAAGAAATGCGCCAGTTCTTCAGCCAGTTCAGTATCGCTGTCGGTTCAACCGGTAACTTAGGCATGTCGATTGGCATCATGAGCGCCAAGATAGGCTTTAAAGTCAGCGTCCACATGTCGGCCGATGCACGCCAATGGAAAAAAGATAAGCTGCGTAGCCACGGCGTTATAGTGCATGAATATGAACAAGACTATGGCGTCGCGGTTGAACAAGGACGCAAGGCGGCAGAATCTGATCCAAGCTGTTTCTTCATTGATGATGAAAACTCACGCACCTTATTTTTAGGCTATTCAGTGGCGGGAGAGCGCTTAAAAGCGCAGTTTGCGGGGGCGGATATTAAGGTTGATGCCGAGCATCCACTGTTTGTTTACCTGCCGTGCGGTGTAGGCGGTGGCCCTGGTGGCGTAGCCTTTGGCCTCAAATTAGCCTTTGGCGATAATGTTCACTGTATCTTTGCCGAACCCACCCATTCGCCTTGCATGTTGCTTGGCGTACACACAGGTCTGCATGACAACATTGCCGTACAAGACTTAGGCATTGATAACATTACTGCCGCTGACGGTTTAGCCGTTGGCCGCGCCTCAGGTTTTGTCGGCCGCGCCATGGAGCGCATGTTAGATGGTTATATCACGCTGCATGATCAGCACATGTATGACTTGCTGGGATTATTAGATAACACCCAAGGCATACGTCTTGAACCATCAGCCTTAGCCGGTATGCCAGGCCCTGCTCAAGTTAGCGCCGATACAGCTTATCAAGCGCGCATGGGGTTCACAGCCGATAGGATGGCCAATGCCACGCATCTGGTATGGGCCACTGGCGGCGGCATGGTACCAGAGGCTGAAATGGCAAAATATTTAGCCCGCGCGACTGCCTAATATTTTGTTCAGTATTCACAGGCTAAGCTTGATCTAAACCAAAAATGGCGACCTAAGGGTCGCCATTTTGATATGTATGCTAGTGCTATAACCTAAAGCTTATTGCAATAACTGCACGATAATCAGCAAAATTAAGCCAGGGCACACAAACTTAACGTAACTTGGCCACCAGCGCCAAAACCAATGGCTAGTATCTACGCCATCTTGCTGCACTATCACAGCCAATAACTGCTGACGGTTCCACACCCAACCCACATAAATAGCGATGCCTAAGGCAATTAACGGCTGTGCGCGCTCTGTGGTTAAGGTAATAATCAAGCTAAACAAGCTATCGAAATAACACACCACCAGCACAGATAACGCGGCAATCACTAACCCCACTAAGGCGCTGGCTTGATTGCGACCTAACGCGGTTTTCTCCACTAAATAACTGGTTGGCACTTCAACAATAGAAATGGCTGAAGTCAGTCCGGCGATAGTCATCAGCATAAAAAACACTATGGCTAACAAGTACTGACTCACGCCGCCTAAGGTTTCAAACAAGGCTGGCAGCACAGTAAAGACTAAGGTGTCGGCATTCAATAAACTGCCATCGGCAGCAAAAATCTCAACGCCATTATGCTGCGCCACATACATGGCTGGCAGCACCATTAAGGCCGCTAAAAATGCCACGCAAGTATCAGTTAAGCTGACATAAGCAGTCAGCTTGCCTAAGTTTTCTTGCTGACTCACATAAGCGCCGTACACCATCATGGCGCCTGTGCCTATGGTTAAAGAAAAGAAGGTTTGCCCAAGCGCGCCAATTAATACATCCGCGTCCCACACTCTTGAAAAGTCAGGCACTAACAACACGGTTAAGCCTTCCATAGCGCCATCTTGCGTCAGAATATAGCCAACGCCCGCCACCAAAATCAGCAGTAATAGCGGCATCAAACGCTTTGACCAGCGCTCAATACCTTGCTGTACGCCTTGGCGGATGACCAAGATCACCATGGCAATAAATACTAAGGTAAATACCAGATTGCGCGATACTGAAAAGTCCGTCAGCCAAGCGCTCACATCATTCATGCCCGCCATTTGCGCCACCGGCGCCATGGCATAACTCACGAACCAACCAGATAAAATACTGTAAAAGGTGCAAATCAAGGTGGCGGTAATAATCGAAAATATGCCTATGGCCTTACCGATTTTTTTAGCCAAAGCGCCCTTAGCCACCTTGGCCATAGCATCGGCAGGATTAGTTTGGCCGTGACGACCAATCATAAGTTCCGCCAGCAGCATGGGATAACCTAAAACCAAGATCAGCAATAAATACACCAGCAAGAAGGCGCCGCCGCCATGAGTGGCTGCTTGGGTTGGAAACCCCCAAATATTACCTACCCCAACGGCAGAACCTGCTGCCGCCATAATAAAGCCAATACGCGAGCTAAATTGCGTAGCTGCTGTTGATGCCATGGTTAACCTCGACCACTGAAATGAGCGCGCATCTTAATGCCTCACGCCCAAGTGTCAACGCGATAAATCAGCTTTAATTTTATGAATCAGAGCATTTTTAGCTTTCAAATGGCTTTTTGGAGAGATTAACTTTCAACTTATGTTTAATAAAGAACGAATGATTGCGCAGATGAGTAACTAACTTGAGTGCTGCGCAATTATCTGTAGTCGTCACAAACAACCAAAGTTGCGACATGAATCACGCTTTTATGGGTGAGTGAGTTCAAACAACTCATTACCATTGGCCTGAATTACAGCTTGGATGGCAACTCGAAGGCAACTAACAGCGCCGCCTAACATACGGCGCTAACAGTAACCTTAAGCTAAATCATGGGAGGTCATGGGGCAGCGGAATACGGGTCTGATTTTTCACTTGTTTTAGCACAAAGCTTGAACGCACACCGCTCACATGCTCAATGCTAGTGAGTTTATCCAGCAGAAAAACTTTGTACTCTGGCATGTCGCGGATCAGCACTTTAAGCTGATAATCAAAGTCACTGCCAGTTAATAGGCAGCATTCCTGCACTTCATCATAACTGGCCATCTTAGCCTCAAAGTTATCTAGCACTTCGCCAGAATGCTTATCAAGGCGCACTTGCACATAGGCAGTAAGCACCAGATTAAAGTGCTCAGGATTTAATAAAGTAGCGTAACCAGCAATATAGCCCGCCTCTTCCAATGCCTTAACGCGGCGCGAGCAAGGCGATGCCGACAAGCCGACTTTTTCAGCCAATTCTTGATTGGATAACTTGCCATGGGCCTGCATTAATTTCAGTATTTGCAGGTCGAGCTTATCTAAGACTAATTGCGCCATTCACTGTTCTCAGTAACCTTTGTTCTGGGGCGAGCCTAAGCCCTTTATGGCAAGCTGACAAGTCTTACCTAAACAAACGCATGGGCATAGCCACTACCTTAAAATCAGCCGCTAACTGACATAAAAAATCATCCGCTAACAAAGCCATGCCTTGATAAAACTTACTATCGGCATGCTTAGCGGCAAGCTCTAAGCAGCGTCCAGACCATGGCAGCAAGTGTTGCTGCAGCAGAATTTGAATAAATTGAGTCAATTCTAAATTGGTTGGCTCCTTGGCTAAGCGGCCAAAGCTACTATCTAACACACTAAAAAATAAACCAATATGATCAAGTGGCTGACGATAGTTAAGGGTTAATTCCACGCCGTGGGTCTTATAAAAGTCCATGAGCGCTACTGTGCTTCTATCGTTTAGCAGTTGCTCTTCACTTAAATACACAGAGCCCTGAGGTATCGCCTTAGGCTCACCTGGGCCAAAGAACAATTGGCCATAATCTAGTTGTAACTCAATTAATTGACTGTCTTTAGCGTGACTATCTTGCGCTTGCCACTGGCTTAAATAACCGCTTAGGGCAGCTCGGCCTTGAGTATTAGATGCGCGCGCCGCCAAGGTTGGCCAACTGCCCGCTACGTCATGCCCAATAAATTCATTGAGCAAGGATATTTCAGGATAATGGCACAAGACATGGTGCAGTATGCGAGCAATCCCTTGATATTCAATAAAATCGATTGTGGTGCTGGTCATAAGTGTCTCTTTTATAAAAAGACAAGCGCCCTTAGGCGCTTGTCTTAGCAATATTAAACTCTGTGATTTTACACTTCACTCAGGTTCAAGATGCGACCCATGTTGCTGCCCGCAGGCTGGCCATGGCGATTAGCCTTGATGATAAGATTGGGTGACGTAATCGCTGGGCTTGGCAGCGGCGCAATATGACTATCGCCTTTGCCATACTTAGCTTCTAGGTTTTCCATGGTATCAAAATCCAGCGCGCGCAGCGGGCAAGACTCAACACAGGTAGGTTTTTTACCTTCAGCTAAGCGCTCATAACAACCATCACACTTAGTCATTACTTTGCGCTCACGGTCAATCTGCGGCGCGTCATAAGGGCAAGCGCGGGCGCAGCTTTCGCAGCCAATACACAAGTCTTGCGCCACATGCACTAAACCATCTTCACGGCGCTTATGCATAGCGCCTGTTGGGCACGCTTTGACGCACACAGGCTCAGAGCAGTGGTTGCAACCTATGGACATGTAGTAAGCAAACACATTGTTCTCGAACACTTTAGTGGCAGGATTCATGCTGCATTCCCCACCGCCATATTCGTACACTCGGCGCCAAGTTACGCCCGCTAAGCTTGGCACGCCGCCATTCATAGGGTTATGGGTTGCGCGAATAGTATCGGCCTGACGGTCTTTACAAGACACATGACAAGCCTTACAGCCGGTGCACTTGGTGGTATCAACGTAGAAACCATATTGAGTTGGTTGAGTCATTTACAAGTGCTCCCTTAAGCTTTCTTGATCTGTACACGAATGGTGAGCTGTGGATTACCTTTGGCCACAGGACTTGGCTGATAGCGAGTTAAAGAATTCACCGCTCCGCCCACATCTATCACCTTGCCACTGGCGCCAACGCGGCCTTTCGCGTCTGCTAAATACCAAGCGCCTTGACCGAGCGCCACCACATTAGGTGCTACCCGCGGGGTGATTTTCACCGGCACTTCAATCGAGCCGCGCGCGTTATACACTTCAACCTTGTCACCAGATTTTAGGCCATAGGCATTGGCATCAAATTGATTGATCCACAGCGCATCTTCTACGGCTTCACGCAGCCAAGGCACGTTGTGATAGCTTGAATGGGTGCGGCCTTTAGTGTGATAGCTAGCTAACTGCAATGGATAAGCTACTGAGGTTTCAGCATCTTCATAACCGTCCCAAGTTACTGTGTACTGAGGGATAGCTGTGATGGTGTCGCCTTTAACGCCGGTCTTATCTTCGGTGTTCCAGTTAGCTGCGCGCCACGCAAGCTCAGCTGAGTAGATTTCAATCTTGCCCGATGGCGTGCTTAACGCCTTACCTTCATGGACAAAATCGGCCAAGGCCACATGGTTTAACTGCATGTCTTTACGGAATAAACCTTGAGCCTGCGCTTCTTTGTAGGTGGCAGGGAACGGTGGCACTACCCCTTGGTTTTGGCTCATTACGCGCGTCTTTTGATACAGCTCTTCTAACCACTGCGCTTCAGTTTTACCTTCAGTAAATTGCGGGCCCACGCCCATCTTGTCGGCAATCATAGCCGCGGCGTCATGCATAGACTTGCAATCCCACATAGGCTCAACCGCAGCAGACATAGCGGTTAAATAACCAAGCGCGCCAGCAGCATAGGAGTTATCTACTAAGTCGTTAGATTCTAACCAGCTAGTATCTGGCAAAATGATGTCGGCAAATTTAGCGCCTGGGGTCATCCAGCAATCACAGCTCACCACAAATAAGTCTTCGGCATCCCGCAGAATTTGCGCTGTGTTGTTGATTTCAGCGTGCTGGTTTAACAGTGAGCTGTCTGAGGCTGACAAGATAAAGTGAATGTTAGTGCCAAGCTTAGTATCTAGCCCTTTAACACCACGCAGACCATGAGTGCGGGCGGTAAAGTCTTTACCATTGACTATGGCTTCTGACCAAGTGAAGAAAGAGATGGATTCTTCTACTGGATTGCTACCCGTTGGAATACCAGCGCGGCCCATGCCACTCATATAAGGCAGCTCACCGTTAGAGGCGCCGCGAGTACCAAGTTTACCTGTCAGTACTGATAACATGTACAAGGCGCGCATGCTTTGCTCGCCGTTCGCCTGACGGTTAACGCCAGCGCCAATGACTATGTAAGGCGCTTTGGCAGCCATTAAATCATCCGCAACTTCACGGATTTTATCAGCTGAAATACCAGTAATGCTCTCAGCCCATTCAGGAGTGCGCGCCGGCCCTGCAAACTTATTCAGACCTAAGATGTAGTCATGGTAGTTATCTTGGCTATCCATAATCTTGGCATATTCTTGCTTAGTCGCATCATTGCTAGCTTCAAACTTTGCCTGTTGCACTGCAATAGAAGCTGCGTCATAACCCACTACATGCGTATTGATAAAATCCAGTGAGTTTTTCGCTACCCAGTCAGTGCTAATCATCTGATAAGCCACAGCCTCGGCAAACGCTGCGTCAGTACCAGGGCGGATTGGCAGCCACATAGACTCTTTGCCTAACATGGAGTCAGTGTAACGCGGGTCAATCATCACCACTTTAAGGTCATTATTCTTTTGCAGTGCTTGCAAGAAGTCATAGCCTTCGCCTGAACCAGATTGGCGAATTTCACTTGGGTTATAAGCAACGCCTAAGAAGAAATCACTGTCGGCTATGGTCGATGTTGATGAACCCATAGTGCTGCCAGTACCAAAGGTATGCTGAGCCGCTTCCATTTGCTGCGCCCAAGAATAGTTACCATAAGCATTGAGGCAGCCACCGACTAAGTTAAACAGGCGATTAAAGTTAGCGTTAGAGGCAAAACCATAATAAGCGCCAGAACCATAGCTGCGAAATACGGCTTGGTTACCGTATTGGTTAATTACCCGCTGCAGATTTTCAGCCACTATCGAGGTCGCTTCATCCCAGCTAATAGGCACAAATTTGCCTTCACCGCGCTTACCGACTCGCTTCATAGGAGTTTTTAGGCGATCTGGCGCATAGGTGCGCTGGCGCAAAGAGCGGCCACGGGCACAGGCACGCACTTGATGCAGGCCGTAGACATCGTCAACTTCATGATCGGTTTCAACCCGAGTGATCACGCCATCACGGCTAAAGACCTTAATTGGGCAGTTAGAGCCACAGTTAACTAAGCAAGATGACCAGTTAATGGCTTCTTCACTGACTGGTGGCTGTGGCGGTACCAGATTCGCGTCCTTCGAGCTTGAATTACAACCTGTTACTGTCGCGGCGCAGCTCATGGCGGCGCTCATTTTTAAGAAACTTCTGCGTTCCATTATTTTTTCCTCTAAGAATAATTCTGCTTACGGCAGCAAGTAGCTGAAGGACAACATCAGCTGATGGGCGTTGTAGTTATTGTCTACCATGCCCAAAGTGGTGATACCTGTGAGGGAGTCGAGCTGCATTTGACTAGCATCGGTATCGAAATAGCGCTCAAACTGATACGCGAGCTTAAGTTGCATGGTGTCGCTTAAGGCGTATTGACCATACAGCTCAAGGCTGTGGTTAAAGCTGAAGTAATCGCCGTAAGCGCCTGCCTGCTCTTGGTTCACTAAGGTTTCACCGTTAGAGTTGGCAAATAGGTAATCTAGCCCTAAGGTCAACTTGTCATCGAGCAAACCGCTATAAGATGCGCCGGCGCCAAGATTGATAAAGCTGTCGTTGATATCAGCCTGCCAGCGCGCGCTTTGATCGCCGCTTTGCTGAGAATCAATCCACTGCTGCCCAGCAAAACCATAGGCATTAAGCTGCTCAGTCAGTTGCAGGCTTAAGTTGATGTCATAGCCATAATCGCGCGACTCATTAAGACCTAGGTCAGTGTGGTAATAATCATCAAAGGCGTAACGTGTGGTGACATCTAGAACCAGCCAAGTGAGCGGCGTGTATTGCATGCCAACTTCAACTTCAGTGCGCTCTCTGTCGGCCAAATTAAACTTGCGCAGTAAGCTGCTCTCTTCACTTGATGTCAGCTCATTGGCTTGATAACGACTGCCACCGCGATTGCCATAGCTGCCTTTAATATCAAAGCGCACAGTCTCGAACGTGCGGATATCAAGTTCGGCCCACAGAGAGTTATCTTCCGTGCGCTCGCGCTCACCATAGCTGCGCTCAACTTGTTTAAAGTCATAACCTGCCTGCAAGCGATAGCCTGCGGCAATGCGATAGCTAGTGTTTAACTTGACGGTTTGCCGCTCGATATCCAGTGGCACGTTTTGAGTGAAACTGCCATTAAGTGGATTGTAATCAAGCTGCATAAACTCATGCACAGAGGAGTCGTTATCGCGCTTGCTGTAATCAAGGCTACCACCAACCCGCCAGCGGTTAGTCAGCATAGAAGTGGCGGCTAATTTGGCGTCTAAGGTATCCACTTGTCCGTCCCAGTTTTGCAGCGGATTGCCACTCATCTGGATTAAGGCGTCATCTTGAACCATGCGTCCTGCCACAACGCGGCCATTAACCACGCTAGTATCCAAGCGATACTGGCCTGATAGCGCTAGTTGATGCGCCTGATTACCTGGCGTCGCCGCATAAACATCGCTGGCATAAGGCAGACTAATGTTATTGATATGGTTGCTGTATTGACTGCCATGATAGCTAAGTTCACTGAGCCAATTAGCGCCAGACATAACAGCGCCGGCACTTAATTTGTCGGTCGACTCATCCACAGGCAAACCAAAATTCATTGGCCGCTGGGCCAATAAACTGGCGCTCTTAGTGCCAGTCTTTTCTTCCCGGTCGTAGCGCACAAAGGTGCTGATATCGACTAACGCCGCGATATCGCCAAAATCATAATCCAGCCCTATGCCTGCGCGCTGACGCTCAAGGGCTAAATCAAATACCCGGCCATAAGGGCTTGGCACTAACATGCCATCGTTATGCCATAAGTTTGATTGCGCCGCGCCCGCTTGATAGGTGGTAATGCTTTGATAATCCATATCAAGCTGATATTGACCTAAGCGCCCAGCGCTTAAGGTCGCAAAACCATTATCTAGCCCTAATTGATGCGCTTGAACTTGACTGCGATAGCCAGCACCATTTTGATAGCGCACATCGCCACTTAGGCTCGCATTGGCGCCATCATCATCTGTGCCAAAGGCATTGCCCGCATGCTTATTGCTGGAGTCGATATAGCCAGCAGTGGCCGTTACCACGCCATTAACACCGCTTGCCACAACACAGTTTTTACACTGATAAGCACCGTCTTTTACCCGCGAGGTATTGGCATTGGCCACACCAAAATCCGCAGCAACACTACTGCCACAGGCAGTCAGCAGCGCTAAGGTCAATAGATTTAATGAAAATCTCATGCTAAACACTCCTGATTAGCGCGACAGTAAGCTGCCGGATGGATGATTAGAGCCGTGGACTTGATTGTGGCAATTTAAACAACTCTTACCGCCACCAAAGGCATCCATACCCGCTTGCGGCACTACGCGAGAAGCGTGGCCATCATCGGCATGACATTGCTGACACAACTGCGGGACGCGGCTATTGAGCAAGGCTTGATTGACGCTGCCGTGAGCGTTATGACAATTTGCGCAGTTTTCTACCACAGGCGCGTGTTCCCATAAAAATGGGCCGCGTTTTTCAGCGTGACACTCATAACAGGTATCGTTAAGGCTAGGTTTAACTAAGGCGCTTTCAGTCATAGAACCATGGGGGTTATGACAATCGGTACAAGTCATCTGATCCCATTTCAGCGGGTGCGATGAGCGCTTATTCATATCGGCCTTAGCTTGGGTATGACAGCTAGTACAAGTGTCATTAACGCTGAGGCGATCTAAGGCAGGATCTTTTGCCGCATGCACTTGATGACAATCAGCGCAGGCTATGTCTTCAAGATTATGGGTACTGTTATGCCAAGACATCTGCTTAGGATCATTATGACAACCTAAACACACGCTGTTTTGACTGGCAGCAGGCAGTTTTGAGTCTGCGCCAAAGGCGATCATCGGCTCTTTGCCACCGCGATTATGCTGACCCATAGGGCCATGACAAGCTTCGCACTGCAATCCAGCCATAGGTGATTTGGATGATGTCATGTCGCCATGCACACCCTTAAATATGTCCATGACCTTGTCATTGCGCTTGTGACACATAAGGCAAGAATCCGCGCCTTTAGGTGAGTATTTACCCTCACTAAATTTTTGTGTCAGTTGTTGTTCCAGTTGTTCGCCACTGAGATCATCCCAGGGGGTTGCCTGAACGCAAAAAGCCATGGTCATTACCATGGCAAGAAGTGCGTTAAGGCTTAAAGTTAAGCCCTTGCTTATACGCTGCATCATTCTCTGGCCTTCCAATATTTTTATATACTCGCGAGTAGAGGCATCAAGTACCTCTTGGTGAGTATTTTAAGATATGAAAATGCCAGAATCGGAGTTGTTACTTTGCGCACATAGAAATTTGCGACAAGCTCAGCAAATACTCAGTCATCTTGGCCTAAATCACACTATCACTTATGATTAAGTATAATTAATAAACTATATAAGTTCATGATTAATAAGGGTAAGTGTATTTTGCAGCGATTCATGTGTTAAATCTTGTTAACACACATAAAACAAGGTTAAATTCATTGTTAACATTAGCAACCACTAAATGATAGCTAGTTCAAAGTTTTAGCAATATTCATAAATGGTTAGCAGGCTTGCTAACCATTTATCAATCAAGCCAAGCTAAGATAGCGATAATCACTCTCATTCAGATATCTGCTTAGTGATGTAATCCTTAATGGCTGATACCAATAACGCCGGTATTTTGTCTTGGCGATCTTGACGGCAAATACACGAGTATTTGGCAGGCGCCATAGCGCGAGCCAGCCTTGAAAATTGCTTGTCATCAAGCGCCATCATCTTAAGATCTGGAAATTTCTGCAAAAACTCAGCGGCGCAGCGCGAGCCCAATAAGGTCAGCGCCCCCCCTTCCATTAAACAATCGGCAGAGGTTGCTAAGCTCGAACTGCGCTGATGCACCTTCAAATTGAGCTGCATTTGACTTGCAAAAGCTTCTAGCGGATCGCTGACATCGTTGTAACCTGGAGTCTGAGTCACTAAATAAGGGTGACAGGCAATATCTTCCAAGGTCAGTTGGCTTTGCCAAATGGGGTGCTCAGTATGGGCGATTAAGAAAGATATTTTATTTTCGCCAACATAATTGGCTTGGATCATGCTCACGCCTTGCTTAGAACAATCGCTGGTACGGGTGCATTCGCGATTTGTAATCGCTATGCATACCGTGCCTTTAACCACTTCTTCGCAAATCCCGCGCCGACTAGGCTTAAGCGTGATGTTGAGATTAGGGTAAGCCAGCCCCAAGGTGCGCTGCAGATATTCAGGCAAGCCCACTGAAAATAACGCCGGCACAGCAATAATACATTCATTAACTTGCACTTGGCGGCGGTTCAAATCGACTAACTGATCCGTCAGTTGCGTCATTTGTTTAATCAGCGGATACAACTGATGCGCGCGCTCAGTCGGCAAGAAGCCGGTTTTCTTGCGAATGAATAAGGTATCGGCATAAATATCGCGCAGTACAGCCAAGTAGCGGCTCACCTTAGATTGCGATATTTGGTACATTTCTGACACCAGCCTAGCGCTACCGGTTTCATAAATTGAGGTAAAGACGAATAACGCCCTCAGTTCTTGATTCAACATGCGGTCGGTTCCTGATGATTTTTCATGAATTATAAGTAGTTAAACTTAAATTCATTGTGATAAGTGTATTACTTTAGGGGTAATGCTGAGCTTTTTATAATTTTAGATATCTAAATTAACCGGATCATTTAAAACCTTGTTTGAAATTCCACCATTTGCTGAAACCCGAGCAGCCTCATAGGCGAGCTAGGTTATTTCGGGTTACACTCTGACCTTTGATTATCTGGCCTAAGTCTAAGATAATTGTCCCTTTGTTCTTGCGATTCAGGATTGTCACGCTATGCAAATTCAACACACGGCCGAACTCAACTTGTTATGGGGTTCTATGATTCTCGATGAGCTGGCAAGACTGGGAGTCAAGCATGTGTGTATGGCACCGGGTTCGCGCTCAACGCCGCTAACCTTAGCCGCTGCCAATCAGGATAAACTTAGCCAGCATTTGCATTTTGATGAACGCGGTTTGGGCTTTCTCGCCCTAGGGCTAGCCAAAGCAAGCCAAGCGCCAGTCGCTATTATTACCACCTCAGGTACCGCGGTAGCCAATCTTTATCCTGCGATTGTGGAAGCTTGGCTGACTAAGGTGCCGTTAATTGTTTTATCTGGTGACAGGCCGCCAGAGTTATTAGACTGCGGCGCTAATCAAGCCATAGTGCAAGCTGGTATTTTTGCTAACTACGCCAGAATGATTAGCTTGCCGACGCCAGACTGGCATATTGCGCCGCAAGCGCTGCTGACCCAGCTTGATGAAGCCGTGAGTAATTTGCACGCCCCATTACATATCAACTGCATGTACCGCGAGCCCTTGTACCCAAGTGCGCTCAATACTGACGTTGTCAGTGATTATCTCGCGCCGGTTAGCCACTGGAGGCAGTCGCAGCAGACTTATTGCAGCCATCAAACATGGCAAGCCAATGCGCTGCCTACGCCGCAGCAAATTGAGAATTTTAGTCATGCCAAAGGCGTGATAGTCGCAGGTACCCTAGCCCCAGAGCAAGACCCTAAGCAATTGCTGCAATTAGCTAAGAATATTGGTTGGCCGTTAGTCGTGGACGCGCAAAGTCAGCTGCGCCAAGACGATACTAGCCTTTACCATATAGATTCCCTCTTGCAGCAACCGCAAGCCATAGCGCTGCTTGCCCAAGCTGAGCATGTACTGGTATTTGGCGGGCGCTTACTATCAAAACGTTTGATTCAATACTTAGCGCAGCAGCCATGGCACGCCTATTGGCAAGTGCTACCGCAGCAAGAGCGTCTCGACCCGAGCCACAAGCCTAAGCAGCTATTTCACTGCTCGCTTACTAGCTTGTGCCAGTTAGCTTGGCCGCAATCGGCGCAGGCTCATTGGGCTAATGATTTGTATACCATCCAAACTACGCTCGAGTTTGGCTTTGCTGAGCATATTGATGAAGGTGAATTTGGTGAGGTGCAAGTCGTGCGAGAATTCAGTGCCGATACACGCCTTAAGCAACTGTTTATTGGTAACAGCCTACCGGTGCGCTTATTTGATATGTATGCGCGGCCAACAAACCCTGAGTTAAACGTTTACACCAATCGCGGCGCCTCAGGCATAGATGGCTTACTCGCAACCGCTTGCGGCATAGCTAAGGGCTGCGCGGGCGTTACCGGCTTATTGATAGGTGATTTATCGCAACTGCATGATCTCAACTCCTTTGCTTTGGCTAAATCAATTGATACCCCTATGGTGCTGGTGATTTTAAACAATGACGGCGGCAATATTTTTAATCTGTTGCCAGTTCCGAGTGAAGCGCTGCGCAGCCAATATTATCGTTTAAGCCATGGCTTAACCTTTGCGGGCGTCAGTGAAATGTTCTCCTTACCTTACAGCCAAGTAACTAATCAAGCGCAATATCAGCAAGCCATAGAGAATGCCTTTAATCATCAAGGCGCCTCTGTGATTGAAGTGATGGTGTCGCCAGAGCAAGCCAGCAATCAAATTGCCGCCATCAATCAATACATCAAACTCAGTCAATGCCATTAGGGATTAAGATGCCGCTATCTATGGCGCCAGAGACTCAGCCAAATACCGCGCCCTTAGCTGAATTGGCATTTAGCTGTTATGGCGACCCTAAGTCGCCAGCGTTAGTCTTGCTCCATGGTTTTTTAGGCAATAAGCATGACTGGCTTGGCTATGTTGAGCATTTAACTGACAAGCTTTATTGCATTTGCATCGACTTACCCGGCCATGGTGATAGCCGCGATATGTTAATTCCATCTCCAGGCTTTGATAGCTGCGCGCAGTTAATTATCAATACCTTAGCCAAACAAGGTATCCATCAGTTTCACCTGCAAGGTTACTCCTTAGGCGGGCGTATTGCCCTGCACTTAGCCCATATGGCGCCAACGACTTTGTTATCGCTGCATTTAGAGTCCTGTCACCCTGGGCTTAAAAACCTAGATGACAAAGAGGCGCGCTTAGCTCACGACAAATTATGGGCTAATAAGTTACTCACTCTGCCCATGGCTCAATTTTTACAAGACTGGTATCAGCAAGCTGTGTTTAGCGATTTAAGCCCAAATGCTAGAGCGCAATTAATTGAGCGCCGCTTGGATAATGCGCGGCAGCTTCAAACAAGTGCGCAAACAAGTTCACCAGCAAGTGCGCAAGTTGATACAAAAGCGAGTGCACTAACAGAGACAAAGGCTGAGGCTCAAATTGTGCGAGCTCCCCAAGGGCTACATGATTGCTATTGCCATACATCACTGGCCTTGCAGGCAAATTTATGGCATTTACCGCGCTTAATCCCAAGCTTCTATTACGCCGGTAGCCAAGATGCTAAGTTTTCAGCCCTAGCCCAGCAGTGGCAAGCGCGTGGCGGCCCGCAGCTGCACTTAATCGCGGCTGCTGGCCACAACATACATAATGCGCAGCCACAAGCGCTGGCCGCGCGGCTAGCTGCCAATATTTGCCTAGGATAAGTACTTCTATGATGCTGGATTTTATTGCCCTTTATCGTTATCAGATTGCACTCAGCCCAAGCTTACCCGTTGCTAGTCAGCGCATTAATCAGCGCCTTGGGCTGGTATTAGAGCTAGCAAGTGGTGATAAACATACTTGGGTTGAGATTGCGCCGCTATCAGGCACAGATAATAACGGCCAAGCCTTGCATGGCTTTAACCGCGAGCGCCTTGAGCAAGTTGAACACCAGCTTAGCCAAGATTTACCGCTACTTTTTAATCAGCCCTTAGATGCACTGCTTGCGTGCATTCAACATAGATACCCTAGCCTAGATTTCGCCCTGAGCTTAGCTCATGCCAAATTAACTGAGCGTTTAGCGCCGGCGCGCACACACTTAGCCCCAATAGGGTTAGTTTATGGCCATAGCGGCGAAACTGACGCCGAGTTAGCTCATCGCCTTGAGCTGTATTTAACTCACTATCAAGGCAATTTTCTTAAAATTAAAGTGGGACAAAGACCTTGGCAGCAAGATTTGGCGCTTATCTACCAAGTGCTGGCTCACAAGCCCAAATTGCGCTTGCGTTTAGATGCTAATCGCCACTACTCGCTTGAAGATGCCATTGATTTTTGTGCCTGCTTACCTAAAGCCAATATTGATTACATTGAAGAGCCTTGCGCTAACGTCACTGACAGCCAAGCCGTTTATCAAGCCACAGGCATAGGGTTTGCGCTGGATGAAAGCCTATGCGCGCCAGATGCTCACTATCAGCCCATGGCAGGGTTAAAAGCACTGGTATTAAAGCCTATGCTCATTGGCGATTTAGCTAAACTGCAAGCTATGATTGAGCAAGCGGCCGCTGATGGCGTGCGCAGCGTAATTAGCTCATCCCTTGAAGCCTCACTTGGTATTCACGATTTAGCCTTAATTGCGGCGCAGTTAACCCCAGATGAAGCGCCAGGCTTAGATACCTTAAGTGCATTTAGCCAAGACTTGCTGATTAGCACGGCCAATAAGCCATGCTTAACAACAGCCGATCTCACTTTAGTGTTACAACTCGGGCAAAAGGTTAAGTGATGATTTCACCATTACACCAAACCGCAAACGAACACCCCAATTTACTGGCGCTTGCTAGCTCAAATGGCAGTATTAGCTATCGGCAGTTAAGCGCGCAGGTGTTGGCATTAGGGCAGTCACTGCGACAAGCAGGGCTTGGGCGCGGCTGTCGCCTTGGTGTAATTAGTCACAACAGCTTAGCTATGGTGAGCTTATATTGGGCCTGCATTGATGAGGGCATAGTGTTTATGCCAATATCTCCAAGGTTTCCACCTAAGCAAATCAATCAATTACTGCAACGCTTTTCCATAGACCATATTTATAATCCGGGGAAAATGGCAGGGCTTGTGGGCTGCGCTATTACGCCTAATTTTAACGGCCAACTGGCGATCCAAGCCCCCAATATTGATAGTCACCAAGCCGCCAATGTCATTTTAACCTCAGGCTCTAGCGGCCAACCTAAAGCTGCGGTTCACAGTCTAGCTAACCATATTCATAGCGCCCAAGGCTCGGCGCAAATCATCCCGCTGCATGCTGGGGATCGCTGGCTGTTATCGCTACCGCTATTTCATATTGGCGGTTTAGCCATATTAAATCGCTGCGCCATCGCGGGCGCCTGCGTGCAGTTAATGAGTGATGAGCCGTTATCACTGCAAGTGCCACAGGTTAGCCATGTCTCGTTAGTGGCAACGCAATTACAGCGCTTAGTGGATAATCACTGTGACTTAAGCGGACTTAAGGCCATGCTGCTTGGCGGCGGCGCTATTTCCAGTCAACTGCAAGCAGTATTAGCAAAGCATCACATTCAAGCCTTTTGCAGCTATGGCATGACAGAAATGAGCTCGCAAATCTGCACAGGTCAGATTAATAACCGCGGCTTATCAGGCCGCTTGTTGCCGGAGCGCCAATTAGACATTCGTGATGGCATTATTTGGGTAAAAGGCGCGACCTTATTCTTAGGATATTTATCCGATACAGGGCTAGCTTTACCGCTTGACCCCCAAGGCTGGTTTTGCACTAACGATTGCGGCCACTGGAGTAATGATGGCCAACTGACCGTGACTGGGCGCAGCGATAACATGTTTATTTGCGGCGGGGAAAATATTCAGCCCGAGGAAATCGAAGCCTTATTAACGCAATTGGATGCAGTTTCAAACGCCATAGTGTTTCCTGTGCCTAACCATGAATTTGGTTTATTGCCCGCGGCCATTATCCGCTGGGCGGGAGACACTAGACTCAGCCAAGATGAGCTCAATCAAGCCATATTGCCGCAATTAGCCCAGTTTAAACGGCCTCGCCAATATTGGTTATGGCCAGAAGATGCGCCTGAGATGGGAATTAAAGTCAATCGCCAACAAGTCATAGCATTAGCTCGCCAAGGGATTGATTAAGCGCCATAGCAGTAAATGACAGCCACAAAAAAGCCTGCATCAGCAGGCTTGTTTATGGTGATGAGTCATTGACTCATCACATGATTAAATCGACATTTGCAGCTTAAGCTTATTCATCGCATTTTTCTCAAGCTGGCGAATACGCTCAGCCGATACTTGATACTCAGCCGCTAGTTCTTGCAAAGTAATCTTATTTTCTTCATCTAACCAGCGCGCCTGCAGTATGTGCTGACTGCGCTCATCTAAGGTCTTAATGGCGGCGAGCAAACGCGACTGGGCATCGTTGTCCCAATTAGCGTTTTCTACTTGCGCGGCAACATCTGATGAATGATCTTCAAGGAAATGCACCGGGGCATAATCATGTTCATCGTCATTATCGCTCGCTAAATCAAAGGCCGGGTCTTGCGCAGCCATGCGTGACTCCATTTCGGTCACATCAGCTTTACTCACACCCAGGTTTTCAGCCACCATGCTGACTTCTTCATCGCTAAACCAACCTAAACGAGTCTTGGCTTTACGCAGATTAAAGAACAACTTACGCTGGGCTTTGGTGGTAGCCACTTTAACGATACGCCAGTTTTTCAATACGTATTCATGAATTTCGGCCTTGATCCAATGCACGGCGAAAGACACTAAGCGCACACCAACATCTGGGTCAAAACGCTTAACCGCCTTCATCAAGCCGATATTACCTTCTTGGATAAGATCCGCCTGTGGTAAACCGTAACCGGCGTAACCGCGAGCCACATGCACCACAAAACGCAAATGCGACATGATCAGCTGCTTTGCCGCTTGCAGATCACCTGTTTGTTGCAGACGTTTCGCCAACTCATATTCAGTTTCAGCATCCAGCATAGATCTGCTGTTAACCGAGTGAATATAAGCTTCAAGACTACCGCTACTTTGGGGAACCGTCAGCGTCATAGAGGAAGATAACATTGTCATTCACGCTCCTAAAACATAAATAAACCAGCGACTAACGTGGTTTATATCGGGTTGTTTGGCTCCTTGTTGAGCCGCAACCTGACGAACTATCGAATATTCATCGCTGACTGTCAACCTTAAGGCTTGTTTTGTGTGCCTAAGGTTGAGCTAGCGCTGATATTCTATTCTGCCGTATTTCACCGTTGCTGCAAGTGAACAAATGTTCACCGTTACGAAGGTTCAATATTGCGTAAATGCTGCCTAACCGATAAGTAAGAGCCAAGCCAGCCTAAGAATGAAGCGAGGACAATTAACTGCAGCAACTCACTAAACGACAAGGTTTGCATGTTAAGGCTGGTCTGGTACAAGCCCATTAACTCAGCCAGCGCAGAATCGAGATACAACACCAAAATATTGATGATCACCCAAGCGAGTAATCCACCAATCACGCCATACCACACGCCTGTATATAAGAAGGGGCGCTGAATAAAGCCTTCGGTAGCACCCACTAGCTTCATCACTTCAATTTCGGCGCGCCGCGCCATAATGGCTAAACGAACTGTGTTACCTATGACAAGCACGACGGCCAGCACCAGCAACACGGCAATGGCCATCACAGTATGTTGCAGTAACTTAAGCACAGCTTGTAAACGCTCCAGCCACTCGATATCTAAGCGCCCAAAGCTCACTTCCGGCTCTTGCTGCAACTTGTTTAGCAATTCGCGCGCGCCGCCCGCACTGGAATACTTCTGGCTTGGGGTAACCAGCACGACGGCGGGCAGCGGGTTAGTGTCTAAATAATCGAGCGCCTCACCAAAACCAGACAATTGCTTAAATTCAGCTAAGGCTTGGTCACGGCTGATATAACGTACATCGCTAATTTCTGGGTAACTTTGAATGCGAGTAATAAGGTTCTTAATCGATTGCTCACTGCGCCCTTCATTGATAAATAATGAAATTTCAGCGGCGCTTGCCCATGAATCAGTCACAGCTTCGGCATTTTTAACTAATACTTGCAGCGCCGCAGGTAAACTTAAGCTCACGCCAAGTACCGCCATGGTCATAATCGACGAGACAGGATTGCGCCATAACTCACCTAGGCTTGCCATGGCCTGCTGAAGATGGCGCACAAAAAACATGATGATCCGCCCAGTAAAAGGCAGTTTGCTGCGACTTAATGACACCTGATTAGACATGCAGAATCCTGTGGTTGCTTATCCGTGTGCTAGCTCTTGAGCACCTAACATCCGCCCTTGCCTTAAGGTTAAAGTGCGGTATTTCATCCGTGCAATCAGGCCAAGATCGTGCGTGGCTATGAGCACGCTAGTGCCAGCGGCATTTAAGGTTTCAAACAAGCGTAAAATATCCATAGATAACTTAGGATCTAAGTTACCTGTCGGCTCATCGGCCAGTAATAACGGTGGCTTATTGACGATAGCGCGCGCTATGCCCACTCGCTGCTGCTCACCCCCCGATAACATCACAGGATTGTGCCTATCTTTGCCATACAGGCCGACCATATCGAGCGCACCATCAACGCGTTTGCGAATTTCACCTAAGGTAAAACCCTCAATCACTAACGGCAAGGCAACATTGTCAAACACGCTTCTGTCCATCAACAAATGGTGATTTTGGAAGATCATGCCAATATCGCGGCGCAAATAAGGCACATCGTCACGCTTGATGCTGGCAATATCATGACCATTGATCATCACGCGACCGGCGTTGGCACGCTCAATCACAGTGATCAACTTGAGCAAGGTACTCTTACCGGCACCACTGTGGCCGGTCAAAAAAGCCATTTCACCTTTGCGCAGGTGAAAATTCACATCATTCAATGCTTTATGGCCACCAGAATAAACCTTGGTTACCTGCTCAAATCGTATCATGGGTTATCCTTAAGCCTTGTCACCATCTTGGTTAAATAATGCTTCGATAAAATCATTAGCATCAAATTGGCGCAAATCATCAATTTGCTCACCCACACCGATATAACGAATTGGAATGCCAAATTTATCAGCAATGGCGAAGATCACCCCGCCTTTGGCTGTGCCATCAAGCTTAGTGATGCTAATGCCGGTAATGCCGACCGCTTCTTGGAACAATTGCGCCTGACTAATCGCATTTTGGCCTGTGCTCGCATCTAAGGTCAGCATGACTTCATGGGGAGCATTGATATCGAGTTTTTTCATTACTCGCACCACTTTCTTAAGCTCTTCCATCAGGTGGCTCTTATTCTGTAAACGCCCTGCGGTATCAGCAATCAAGACATCGACTTTACGCGCTTTGGCCGCTTGCAAGGCATCAAACAACACTGAGGCACTATCAGCCCCTGTGTGCTGGGCAATCACAGGAATATTATTGCGCTGACCCCAAACTTGCAGCTGCTCTACCGCCGCCGCGCGGAAAGTATCACCGGCCGCCAGCATTACAGATTTACCTTGATTTTGATACTGTTTTGCCATCTTGCCGATAGTAGTAGTTTTACCTACACCATTAACGCCCACCATTAAGATCACAAACGGACCATCGCCATTTTCTGGCACTAACGGAATAGCAACCGGAGCTATGGTGTGATGCAATTCTTTACGCAGTAATTCATACAAGGCTTCGGCATCTTTTAACTGCTTGCGACTGGCGTGTTCGGTCAGATTTTTAATCAATTTAGTGGTGGTCTCAACCCCCACATCAGCAATCAATAACTGCTCTTCTAATTCTTCAAACAGATCATCATCAATCTTTTTACCGCGGAACAAGCTCATAAAGCCGCTACCAATGTTCTCACTGGTACGCATTAAGCCGCGCTTTAAACGCGCAAACAAGCCTTCTTTCACCGGCTTAGCCTGTGGCTCTGGCTGCTGCTCTTCTTCGATTTCAGCCTGTGCTTGAGCCTGTGCTTGTGCTTGTGCTTCAGCTTGTACTTGAGCATCGCGAACGGCCTTGGCTTCAGCTTGTGCCTTAGCTTCAGCTTGTGCCTTAGCTTCAGCTTGTGCCAGAGCATCGCGTCGTGCTTGAGCTTCAGCCTGTGCTTGAGCTTCAGCCTGTGCTTGAGCTTCAGCCTGTGCTTCTGCTTCTGCTTCTGCTTCTGCTTCTGCTTCTGCCTTAGCCTGCGCCTCTGCTAATGCTTGTGCCTGCGCTTCCGCGAGTGCTTTAGCCTCAGCCTCAGCCTCAGCCTCAGCTTCTGCTTCTGCTTCCGCTTGGGCTTGGGCTTGCGCTTCTAATTTAGCTTGTTCTTCATCTTGCGACTTGTCTCTGCGAAACCAGGAAAAAAAACCTTTCTTAGCCATAAATGCTACCGACACCTGTTATTTATTATGTGGCTGACGTTAATCAACAACTGAGTATTCGTTTTTATTACCAGCCGTAAGGGGCTGCCGTTATGGAGCTTAAGTCTCACTAACGATAATTGTGTTTATTGCGCTTAGGGAAAGACTCACCCGAAACCGTCAACTTAAGGTAAAATTGCCGCCTTAAAGGTGGCATAGTCTACCACTTTCTTTCTTCAGGCAAAATCATAGGGGCACCATGGCCAAGAACAGAATGGCGAACAAGGGCACATCCTCGTCTAAAAGTGCCAGCAGCAACCCTAAAGGTGGTAGCGGCCAAGTGCGGATCATCGCCGGTCAATGGCGTTCTCGTAAGCTGCCAATTCACGATTTAGAAGGTCTTAGACCGACCACTGACAGAGTGCGCGAAACCGTATTTAACTGGCTAGCCGCAGAGTTAACTGACAGTCGCGTACTGGATTGTTTTGGTGGCAGTGGCGCCTTAGCGTTAGAGTCTTTATCAAGATACGCAGCCTACGCGCGCGTATTTGAACTGCAGCCTCAAGCCGCTAAACAGCTGCAAATTAACCTCACTACCCTAAAATGCGATACAGCAGATGTAGTGCAAGGCAACAGCTTGTTGTTATTGCAGCAAAGCCCAGCCACAGCGCTAGCTAAAAATGATCCAGCGCCAAGCAAGGGCTTTGATATTGTGTTTATCGACCCACCCTTTCGCCAAGGCTTAGCGGCGCAGTGCATCGAGTTACTTGATAAAAATCTATGGTTAAACGATGACGCGCTGATTTATTTAGAAACAGAGTCTGAATTAACCGATATGAACCTGCCAAGCACTTGGCAAGCGCTAAAACACAAGCAAGCAGGACAAGTAAGCTATCGCTTATTTCGCTATCAAGCGGCAAGTGAATAATGATAAGCCTGATTCGTTTAGGTAAAGGCGCGACCTTGCTGGCTTGGGGGCTGATGCTAGTTAATCTTGCGCACCCTTTTACGGGCATGATTCAGCCATTATTGCAGGGGCTGCTTGGAGTCACTTTGGTCATGCATGGATTATTTAGCGCAGCATTTCATTACCGCTATCGCGCCAATCCAGCTATCACCCTCGCGCAGCTTCGCCGCACCCGCCTGCAGATATTAATATTCGGCGTCTTTGCTTTACTGGAATTTAAATTCAGCGCTTATAAAAACCAGCACTCATAAAGCCGTGCCCATAAAAAAACCCGCTAACTGCGGGTTTTTTATAAGCTAATTGCCAACTTATCCTTTTGGATATGGGTGGGCAATGCCTTTGTGACAATCAATACAAGTCTTTCTGTCTTCAGGAGCTTTCTTGAAGTTCATTTCATGCATTCTGACAGCCATCTTCTTCATGTTAGCCGACGGATTTTCATAAATGCGGTTATGACAGTTTTGACAGGTTGAAGAGTCAATTGAACGTAAATAGTCGCGAGCCAATTCAGCTTGCTCTTTACGGTTAGTCTCTAACCATTCTTGAGTTTCAAAGCCGTCAATGGTCAAGTAACCAATGATATCTTTAGATACCACGATTTTCTTGGTCAAATAAGCAAATGGCTCTTGGGCAATATGACATTGCTGACACTGCACTACGATACCAGCGCGATTATCGCCATGCGGTGAAGCTAACACTTCATCTTGCAGAGAATGGCCTGCGTGACAAGTCATACAGAAAGCATCTGTACTGGTTGCATGCAGAGTTTGTTGGGTGGCAAAAAATCCAACGACGCCAACGACAATACCCACCACTAATAAGGCGAATATTGAGTATTTTGCGCTAGGTTTGAATAATGCACGCAAGTTCATCACAGCTCTCCAATTCTTCGGAATTTATCATTTAATTTTTCTATTTTATGTTCATTTAACTTTAATAAATTTGATTCCGAATCAAAAAATGAACATTTAAATAACTAAAATCGTAAAAATGGGATCCTCATCGCACAAATCCGCTCATTATTTTTTCAAAACAACGGCTTCGTGATGATTTTGCCCCCTATTCTGGGTCATTTTATCTATCTAACTCACAATCTATGGCCCAGGCAGCAAAACTGTGACGCCAGTCTAGTCATAAGTTGATTATGAGAATTGATAAACACAATATTCTGGGGTTAACCACAAGAGAATAAGAATATGCTTATTAAATCAATAGTATAAAAGTGTGAAATATCTCGCCTAAAAAATCATTAGCTATGTTATAGTTTGCGAGTATTCATTGGAGATTCTTACTTTGGCTGTAACCCGTCATTCATTTTTCGTCATGTTAACTATGCTGGCACTTCTTGTGCAGGGCATGGCTTTCAGTGGCCAAGTGATGGCAATGCCTGCAAGTAACTCAATGGATCATATGCAAATAATGGATGCTCATTGCCAAGATCCAGTAAGCACTCATGCTTGCTGCGATGAATCCGCTGCTAACTCAGGCAATAAATCCTGCTGCGAGGGCGACAGCGCCTGTTTATCTGATTGTAACCATTGCCTCAGCATCTCTGTTGCTGGCACTTTAGTGGATTCTCAGATGTGGCCATCGACTCTTGCTTACTCTGAGAAGCTATTTTCTGTTATCCCCTCGCTCCACTCACTAGCTCTGCCCACAGAACTGAGACCTCCCATAGTCTAAGTCCGCTAGGTTTGCCTCACGCAAACAACATCACCACCTTGTAAAAAATTCAGCCCGGCCTAACCGCACCTATTGAATCGTGCCTAGGTTAATTGCGGCTATCTCATAGATGGAGCTTTACTATGTTATCTTTTGCCAAAACTATTTTATTAACGTTTTTCTTCGCGGTTTCAATGCCGACAGCCTTTGCTGCTGATCATAGCCACGCGGCGCATGCAGCCAGCCACTCTTGCCCTATGCACCCAGAAGTAACAGGTGTTAAAGGTGACTCATGCCCAAAATGCGGCATGGATTTAACCCAAACCTCAGCCTCTGGCAAGTCACATTGCCCAAGCAAAAAAGCCGATGGCGATAAGTGCCCAAGCGCAAAGCAAGCTCACCATGGTCAACATGCGCAGCACACTCCTTATGATTGCCCTATGCACCCAGAAGTGACTGGCGTTAAAGGCGACTCATGCCCTAAGTGCGGCATGGATTTAGAGCCAGTAGCCACAGCGGCCACTCATGATTGCCCTATGCATCCAGAAGTCACTGGCGTTAAAGGCGATTCATGCCCTAAGTGCGGCATGGACTTAGAAGCTAAGCAGACTTCTGCGTCTAAAAAAACACATCATCACGGTTAATACTCTGGGCGGAGTGAGGGATTTTTTATGAATAGTTTTAACCTAAAAGCCAGCAGTATCTTACTTGGACTGAGTTTAAGCGTAGCTATGCCAAGCGCTATGGCGCAAGCACAAGCCAGCAGCCAAGATGCGGCCATCACCACTAACACCAGCAGCAACGCAGAGCAGCATTATTACTGCCCTATGCACCCGCAAGAAACCAGCCATGAGCCAGGTCGTTGCCCAATTTGTAAGATGTTTTTAGTTAAAGAAGAGGAAGAAGAAGAAGCCAGTGCTGAACATCAGCATCAAGACGCGGGCGCAACGAGCAACATCAAGACCTTAGCCCCCATCAAGGAGCTTAAGCCGTTAACTGAGTTAACGCCTGCCAAGGTCAAATATGTTTGCCCTATGCACCCGCATATTGTCAGCGACCAAGAAGGCAGCTGCCCGATTTGTGGTATGGATTTAGAGCCAGTCAATATGGCCACCAGCGCCACTGAAATTGAAGTCAATG
Source organism: Shewanella sp. SNU WT4 (assembly GCF_006494715.1). NCBI lineage: Bacteria > Pseudomonadati > Pseudomonadota > Gammaproteobacteria > Alteromonadales > Shewanellaceae > Shewanella > Shewanella sp. SNU WT4. The sequence continues at coordinate 593,403 of NZ_CP041151.1, read as the reverse complement.
TCTCAGGCAATATGCAGCAAGCCTTAGCGCTACGGGTAGCCCCAGCAACCCGCGGCACCTTGTGGAAATACGTACGCGCCGTCGGCTCCATTGATTATGATCAAAGACTAATCGAGCATATTCACCCACGGGTCAGCGGCTGGGTTGAAAAACTTAATGTTGAATCGGCGGGCGATAAAATTAAACAAGGCCAGCTGTTATATGAGCTGTATTCACCCGAGTTAATCAATGCCCAGAATGATTACTTGCTGGCCATGGAAACCTTAGCGCAAAACAATAACAGCAAAAATTATCAGCAATTAGTCCGTAATGCCGGCTTACGTTTAGAGCTACTGGGTTTCAACGCGGCACAAATTAAGCAATTAGCCAGCACTAAGCAGACCCAGTTTAAGGTGCCATTTTATGCCAAGCGAGATGCTGTGGTAGAAACCCTCAACATCCGTGATGGCATGTATGTGGAGCCGCAAACTGAGATTATCTCGTTAGTGGATTTATCTAAAGTGTGGGTAGTGGCTGATGTGTTTGAAAATGAGCAATCTTGGCTCGCTTTAGGGCAAGAGGCTGAGATTAGCATTCCGGCGCTTAATATCAGCGATATGAAGGGCAAGATTGATTATATCTATCCAGAACTTGACCCTATTACCAGAAGCTTAAGAGTTCGAGTGGTACTGAGTAATCCTGATGCCAGCTTGCGACCAAAAACCTTAGCTAACGTTGCCTTCTTTGGCGGCGCTAAGCGTGGTGCCTTATATGTGCCAAGCGAAGCCTTAATTCAAACTGGCAAGCAAAACCGCGTCATAGTCAAACAAGGCGACACTAGCTTTGTGGCGAAAGAAGTCGTAGTTGGCATGCAAACCCAAGGTAAGAGCGAAATCATTTCCGGTCTTAATGACGGTGAAATGGTCGTGACCTCAGGTCAATTCCTGCTGGATTCAGAAGCTAGCTTAAAGGGCAGTTTACTACGCTTAAGCCAAGGTCATCAGCACTAGGAGCGCATCATGCTAGAGAAAATAATCCAAGGCTGTTTACGCCAAAGGCTGATGGTGCTGATAATCACCATAATGATCGCCGTGATCGGCATAGATCAGCTGCGTAAAACCCCGCTCGATGCCCTGCCCGACTTATCGGACGTGCAGGTTATTATTAAAACCAGTTACCCAGGTCAAGCGCCGCAATTGGTTGAAGATCAGGTAACTTACCCGCTATCGAGCGCCATGTTATCTGTGCCAGGCGCTAAGACAGTGCGTGGATTCTCTATGTTTGGAGACTCCTACGTGTATGTCATTTTTGAAGATGGCACCGACATTTACTGGGCGCGTTCGCGAGTATTGGAATACTTAAGCCAAGTCAGTAGCCGTCTGCCAAGTGGCGTGCAACCAAGCCTTGGCCCAGATGCCTCCGGGGTTGGTTGGATCTTTGAATATGCCTTAGTCGATCGCACCGGCAAGCTTGATCTATCACAGCTTAAATCCCTGCAAGATTGGTACTTAAAGCTTGAGCTGCAAAGCGTGCAAGGGGTGTCGGAAGTCGCAACCGTTGGCGGCATGGAGCAGACCTATCAAATCGTATTGCAACCCAGCAAATTAGCTATTTATCAGATGGATATCTCAAGGGTCAAGCAAGCCATAGATAATGCTAACAGTGAAGTTGGCGGCTCTGTGGTTGAAATGGCTGAAGCTGAGTACATGGTAAGAGCCAAGGGTTATCGCCAGAGCATAGAAGATTTTGCCAACATCCCATTAGGCATGGCAAGCGCCACTGGCACGCCACTATTGCTTAAAGATGTGGCCGATATTCGTAAAGGCCCAGCCTCACGGCGCGGCATTGCTGAACTTGATGGTGAAGGCGAAGTGGTTGGCGGCATTATTGTGATGCGCTACGGCGAAAACGCATTAGCCACCATTGAAGCAGTGAAAACCAAATTAGAGCAACTGAAAACAGGCCTGCCTGAAGGGGTCGAGATAGTCCCAACCTATGACAGATCTGGCTTAATTTTAAAGTCTGTTGATAACCTCTTTCAAAAAGTGATTGAGGAAATGCTAGTTGTTGGTGTGGTGTGCTTACTGTTTTTGCTGCACGCACGTTCAACCTTAGTGGCCGTAATTACCCTACCGCTCGCCATTTTAATTGCCTTTATGGTAATGAATGCCATGGGAGTGAATGCCAACATTATGAGCTTGGGCGGTATTGCCATTGCTATTGGCGCTGTGGTGGATGGCGCCATTGTAATGATTGAAAACATGCACAAGCATCTTGAGCATTTTGAGCAAAAACATGGCCGGCGTCCTGATAATAGCGAGCATTGGCAATTAGTCAGCGAAGCTTCCATTGAAGTGGGGCCAGCGCTATTTTTCTCGCTGTTAATTATTACCTTAAGCTTCTTACCTGTATTTGCCTTAGAAGCTCAAGAAGGCCGCTTGTTTGCGCCCCTTGCTTACACCAAAACCTTTGCCATGGCGGCGGCAGCGATTTTATCTATTACCTTAGTGCCGGTATTAATGGGCTACTTTATTCGCGGTAAAATTCCAAGCGAGCAAAGTAATCCCTTAAGTCGCTTCTTAATTGCCTTATATCGCCCAGCGCTGCAAAGCGTATTAAAGTTTCCCAAAACCACCTTGTTAGTGGCCTTCATTGCCTTTCTTAGCGCCTTTTATCCGTTATCAAACTTAGGCAAAGAGTTTATGCCTGAGCTTGATGAAGGCGATTTGTTATATATGCCAACTACTTTGCCAGGGATCAGCGCAGGTAAAGCGGCGGAAATATTGCAGCAAACCGACAGGTTAATTAAAACCGTGCCCGAGGTGGCTAGAGTCTTTGGCAAAGTGGGGCGCGCAGAAACGGCGACCGATCCGGCGCCACTAACTATGCTCGAAACCACTATTATGCTCAAACCCAAAGAGGAGTGGCGTGAAGGCGTTACCCTTGAAGATGTTATTGCTCAGCTGCAAGCCACAGTAAAAGTGCCAGGTATCACCAATGCTTGGGTGCAACCGATTAAGACCCGCATCGATATGCTTTCAACGGGTATTAAAACCCCAGTGGGCATTAAGATTAGTGGCGCCGATGTTCAAACTCTGCAAAGCATAGGTGCTGACATTGAAGCCATTTTAAGTAAAGTGCCCGGCACGCAATCAGCTTACGCTGAGCGCTCAAGCGGTGGCCGCTACCTTGATATCACTCCAAAACTTGATGTGGCGGCGCGTTATGGCATGAACTTAAGCGACATTCAAGATGTCGTGCGCTATGCCATTGGTGGCATGAACATAGGTGAATCCATTCAAGGCGCAGAGCGTTACCCCATTAACTTAAGATATCCGCGTGAATTGCGTGATGATTTACAAAAGTTAGTCGAGTTACCTGTGGTGACCAAGAGTGGTAATTACCTGCCATTAGGTAACCTTGCTGATATTAGTATTAGCGATGGCCCGCCGATGTTAAGCAGTGAAGATGGTCGCCTGATCTCTTGGGTCTTTATTGATATTAAAGGCGTATCCATTGGTGACTATATAGATAATGCCAAAGTGGCCTTAGATGCTGAGCTTAAAGTACCGCCCCGCTACAGCTATTCATTTGCAGGCCAATATGAATACATGCAAAGGGTAGATGCCAAACTTAAACAAGTGGTGCCTGTAACATTGGCAGTGATCTTCATCTTGTTAATGCTGACCTTTGGCTCAAGCCTGCAAGCCAGCATGATCATGGTGAGCTTACCTTTTGCCTTAGTGGGCAGCAGCTGGTTACTCTACTTGCTGGACTACAACATGTCGGTGGCAGTCGCGGTTGGCATGATAGCGCTCGCGGGCGTTGCGGCTGAGTTTGGTGTGGTGATGCTGATTTACTTAAACAATGCCATTAAGCAGCATCAGGCAGAAGGGAAATATAACACAGTCAATGACCTCAAAGCGGCGCTAATGGAAGGGGCGGTAATGCGTATTCGCCCTAAAGCCATGACAGTTGCGACCATCTTCTTTGGTCTGCTCCCTATCATGTGGGGCGCTGGCAGTGGTAATGAAGTGATGCAAAAAATCGCCGCGCCTATGATAGGCGGCATGGTAACGGCGCCACTGTTATCACTATTTGTATTACCTGCCTTATATCTGCTGATTTATGGCCGTAAGCTGACTAAGGATTAAGCTTTAGCCTTAAGGGCGAAATCACAGATTATCTATGGTTGAATTCGCAGTAGAAGGCTTGCCCTTTTACTGCGAGCTCTTAATTCTTAGCTTCATTTATTGAGCTAATTTCTTGGGCTCAATTATTCATAGAGTGAGCAGCTCACTCCCATGTTTTAAGTCAGTGTCACTCTTTTCATCACAATGCTAAGCTTGTGGATTCTTAACTGCCTGCAAAAACCAGATAAATAATGATGAATGTTAACGGCTTACCTTTAGTTGCCCTGCTATTACTAACTGCCATGCCAAGCCACAGCGCGCCCATGACGGCAGAGTTTAGTGCCAAGGCTGTGTGCCCGCTTTATCAATCCAAAAACAAACAAACCAATCCTGGCGATCACCACACCCAAGTGGGTCAAACCTACGCCGTGATTGAATATCTAGGCAGCAGCGACAATCCTAGCTGGTATCGACTCGAGACTTCGATTGCCCCTTCCCCGCAGCGCTGGGTGGCCGCCAATTGCGGCGCACTAACATCGACAACACAAAGTGCCTCGCCTACGGCTGCGACATTCACTCAACCCTTATCTCAAAGCGCAAATCAGCCAGTGGCAGCTAGCAATAAACGCCAAGCATGCTCCACGCCTGAGCAGTATGATTCCAATCTATTAGCCTTAAGTTGGCAGAATGCGTTTTGTGAATTAAGTGGCCGTAACAAGGCCGAATGCACAACTATGCTGAGAGATGCAAGTTTGCCGGCGCACCACAACTTTAGCCTACATGGCCTGTGGCCCAATAAACAAGGCTGCGGCATCAATTATGGTTACTGCGCTGACGTGACGTCTAAGCCAAAACACTTTTGCGATTACCCAGCGCTTACCTTGTCAGAATCCACTCGCACCGCGCTTGAGTCGTTAATGCCAAGCGCGCAATTTGGCACTTGTTTGCAAAAACATGAATATTGGAAACATGGCAGCTGCACCACATTTAGCCAAGATGACTATTTTCAGCAAGCGATTCGCTTAACCACAGCAGTGAATAACTCGTCATTAGTGCGCGACTTATTAAAAAAGCGCATTGGCCAAACCATAAGTCGCAAACAGTTTATGCAGGCATTTAGCCAAGACTTTGGCCCTGATGCCAGCAATAAAGTCAGCCTGCAATGCCGCAATGGGGTATTGATGGAAATCCAATTAAGCTTACCCAAAGACTTAACTGACACCAGTTTGAGCCAGTTATTAGCGCAAGCGCGCCCGATTAAACCTGGATCTTGCCCAGCGCAATTTACTATTGATGCGCCAGGCTATTAGCCTAACAAGCTCGCACTGCGATTAAGTAATCAAGCACATTGGTAGCTTGATAACCAATTGAAAATTGAGCTATTAACGGCAAGTTTACTGCTGCGCTAAGCGCTTATCGTCTAAAGCAACAATTGAAAATGTCGCCCCTTGAGGGTCATTAATCACGCTAAAACGACCAATTTTGGCAATCTCTGTGGGCGACACACACACAGTCGCCCCTAAGGATGTTGCCTTTGCCGCGCTGTCATCACAATCTGCCACTTGGAAATACAGCATCCAGTGACTGGGCATATCGCCCCAGTCGCTGGTCATTTGCAGCATGCCAGCCACTGGCTTTCCAGAGACTGAAAATGCGCGATACAGCTGTCGATTCACCATTAAGGTGCGGCATTGCCACCCCAAGACTTGTTGATAAAAATGCTGGCAGCTATCGGCATCTTTGCAGGCAAGCTCAACCCAAGATAAATGATGACAACCGCCGCCTTGCACCGCGCCGCTATGATCTTTGGCTTGCCATAAACAAAACACCGCGCCTTCGGGATCTGCTACTTGTGCCATAAAACCTGCGCTTCCCACTTGATGGGGGCCAAGGCGCACCACCCCGCCCGAGGCTTGCACTGCCTGTAAGCTGGCATGAATATCATCCACCGCAAAATAAGTGCTCCAACCTAACATAGGTGTGCAGGGATCATCTTCAGCAGGATACAGCGCGCCTATGGCAGTACCCTGCAACGAGAGCATGGTATAAGCGCCAACAGGCAGGGGCATATCATCCATTTTCCAACCGAAAAAGGCATGATAAAACTGTTTCGCTTGCGTCCAATCCTTGGCGGCTAATTCACTCCAACAGGGCATGCCATGGCAAATATTGCTGTTATCCATAATCATCACTCAATCCATAACCTTGAGTTAAGTAAAGTCAGGAACCTGCCATTATGCCAACCCATACAAAAAGGCCGCCGAGGCGACCTTTATTAGCTATCGAGAACTTATTGCTTGATACACATCACGTGATAGACACCATGCTCAACTTCAGTCCCTTCAGTTTCATGCTCAAAGCCTGGGAATTCTTTATCCCACACTTCTAAGCTCTTGAGATAATTGATTTGAGGACTGGTTTCATCACCAAAGTTTTCACCAGACATCAGCATTGGAATTCCTGGTGGATAAGGGATCACAGCATTGGCGGCAATGCGACCCACTAACTCATTGGATGGCACCATTTCCACATTGTTAGCCACAATGGATTGGAACGCCGCTCTTGGAGTAATAATGGCTTCTGGCAAGTTAGAATAAGCAGCGTTGAGTTTTTCTGAAGGGTTATGTTCCTTCAGGTAAGCAAACATCTTATTACCTAAATCTTTCAGACCCATTTCACCATAAACTGCTGGATGACCATTGGCTAAATCGGGCAAGACTTCGCGCAGTGGTGTGTTGGCATCATAGTGCTTTTTGAACGACAGCAAGGTATTAACCAAAGTCGCCCACTTACCTTTAGTAATACCCATAGAGAACAGGAACATTACTTGGAAGTCAGTAGTACGAGTTGGCACTATACCAAAACGACCTAAATATTGAGTCACCAGCGCCGCAGGCACGCCACTATCGAGTAACTGGCCATCATCGCCCATACCAGGAGACAGGATAGACACCTTGATAGGGTCTAACATACACCAGTCTTTTGGCATATCAGCAAAACCATGCCACTTATCTTCAGGATGCATAACCCAGCAATCTTGGTTAGTTACCAATAATTCGGCAGGGGCATCTTCAAAGTTATAGCTCTTTGCGGTTTCTGGGTCGATAACAGTTTCAGCATTCCAAGGCTTGAAGAACCAATCGTTATCGTTTTGATATTCTTTATGCAGCTTGGCCATGGCTTGACGGAAGTCAACGGCTTCGCGGATAACTTCTGTCGTTAATGATAAACCACGATTACCGTCCATTTGCGATACCGCCACATCGTTTGAGGCACTGATGGCATATAAAGGCGATGTAGTCGCATGCATCATATAAGACTGGTTAAATCTCTGATGATCAATGGCATTTTTACCATTACGCACATGTAACCATGAGGCTTGTGATAAGGCATTGAGCAGCTTATGGGTGGAGTGAGTCGCAAATACGGTTGGACCTTGATAATCAGCGGCTGGCTCACCGCGCATCGCAAAGTGATCGGCATAAATTGGGTTAAAGCGTGCGTAACCATACCAAGCTTCATCGAAGTGAATGCGGTCACAGCTTTCAGCCAAGATATCTTGAGCGCGTTTAGCGTTGTAGCATAAACCGTCATAAGTACAGTTAGTTAGCACTGAATACACAGGTTTTTGTTCAGCAAACTCTTTGGTTAATTCGCTGTTTTTAGCGTTAGCTTTAAGAGCAGCGGCATTCATTTGGCTTGGGAAGATAGGGCCAATGATGCCATAACGGTTACGGGTAGGAACCATGTACACAGGGCGGGCACCAGTTAACATAATGCCTTGTTCAATCGACTTATGGCAGTTACGGTCAACTATGACTAAATCATCTTCATTCATACAAGCTTGCATGATAGTGCGGTTAGAGCCTGAAGTACCTGTCACTAACGAGTAAGAACGGTCAGCACCAAAAACACGCGCCGCATACTTTTCACTTTCACCAAATGAGCCAGTGTGATCGAGCAGAGAGCCTAAATTACCGCGCTCGATCCCCATGTCGGTACGGAAAATACCTTCACCGTAATAGCTATAGAAGCGCTGGCCGGCGGGGGTTTTAGTAAAACCAACACCACCTTGGTGACCTGGCGCTGCCCATGAATATTCATGAACGTCGTCATACTTCATTAAGGCAGACATTAAAGGCGGTAATTGACGTTCGCGGTAGCGCTGCATGGCAGCTAACGCACGACCGGCAATAAAGTCAGCCGTGTCTTCTAATATCCATGCAAATTCATCAACCCGAGACATCAACTCACGGTTTACCGTTAGAGTAATCTTTTTGCGTTCGGCCAATAAGAAGACAGGCACACTCTCTTGACGACGTTTTAATTTCTCAATCAAGGTAAAGAAACGACTATTTTCTTCTGTTTGAGAACCACTCATGGTGGATGTCAGCATTAAGCAATCAACTGCAGTATTAGCATTCAAAATTGAATAGCAGTCGTCATAACTAGTCGCAATAATAACTTCAACGCCACTCGTTTCTAGTTCTTCAACTAAACGAGTAATCGCATGACCAACCACGCCTTCTTTTGGCGCCTCTTCAAGAATTAAACTGATATATTTTTTGCCGTAACCACTCATAGTAACGCTCCGACTTAAATAGTGAAAATTGAAAATATGGAATTAAAAAGCAAACTAAATAATAAAAGTATTGAATTGACTACTTAATCACTTATGATAAATAACCAGTCGATTAACACCTCGTAAGATGGTTCTAATCTAGGCCAAAAGAATATTAAAAACAAATATTTTAATATTCTTAAATATCATAAACTTGCAATCACACGCAGAAATAAAAGCATTAATTTTCAACCAGTTATTTAAACGTGTCCATTTAATTAACTCGCCTTAACTCATTCTATTAATATCTATTTCAAACGTAGATGTTATTTCGCCATTTCCATGAAATTAACTTCAATTAATAACAATAGTTTTTTATTGCTGCCAAGTTAGATTTAACGTCAAATAAAGATAGATTTCAGCAACACCTTAGCATCAATCCTATTCAAAAAAGTAAAGCGCCCATATATCAGAATTAACCTGCTGTACTTTGCACCAATATTCAGTTTGAAATTTATTTTGGTTTTTTAATTTAATATGACTTGGGAGAAACGTCATGGCGTCAGAGTCAAATAAAATGGGCTTAATAGGCCTGACCACCATAGTAACGGTAAATATGATGGGGTCAGGGATTATTATGTTACCCGCCAGCTTGGCACAAACCGGGGGGATTTCACTGCTCTCTTGGCTAGTGACTGCAGTTGGGGCTATGTGTATTGCTTATGCCTTCGCAAAATGCGGCATGTACTGCAATAAAGATGGCGGTATGTCGGCCTACTCAGCCGAGGCCCATGGTAAATCATCATTCTTTATTGCTTCATACACTTATTATGTCTGTTTAGTTATCAGTGCTGTGGCTATCGCGGTTTCTGCGGTTGGGTATTTAGAACCTTTCATTCCTTGGTTAAAATCTGGCCCCATCCATACTTTTGTTGGCGTGGTATCTATCTTGATAGTGACTATGTTTGCCAACTTTAAAGGACCTAAGATCACTGGTCGTATTTCAACTTTCACTGTCTGGGGTATTATTCTTCCCGTCGTAGGTTTATCTATTTTCGGTTGGTTCTGGTTTGATAACAGCATATTTTCTGCCGCATGGAACCCACATCATTTAGGTACGGGTGATGCTATTTCATCAGGTATTGCACTAACTCTGTGGGCTTTCTTAGGCATAGAATCCGCTGGCGCTAACTCTGGCGCAGTCGAGAATCCAAAACGTAACGTACCTTTAGCGTGCTTATTAGCGACCAGCTTTACTGCCGTAGTTTATATTGCCTCAACCTCAGTGATTCAAGGGATTGTACCTAACGAAGTGTTAGCGACATCTAACGCGCCATTTGGTCTAGTGTATTCATACATGTTCAACGATACCGTCGGCCAAATAGTCACAGGTCTTGCGGTAATTGCTTGTATAGGTTCATTATTGGGCTGGCAGTTTACTAATGCCCAAGTATCTAAAGCAGCGGCCGATATTCGTTTATTCCCTAAAGTCTTTGCTGATGTCACTAAAGATAACGCGCCAATCAAGGGTATGCTAATTATGCTGCTACTTGAACTTGGCTTAGCGGTAATGACTATTTCACCAAGCTTAGTTAAACAATTTAATGTGCTACTTAATTTGGCTGTATTTATTAATATGGTGCCTTATATCTTATCTCTGACAGCACTTGAAATTATTCTGCGTGAAAATAAAGTCAATCGTAGTGAATATTTTAACGCTGCTATTATCGGCACCATTGCAGTAGTTTATAGTTTATACGGCGTATATGCCTGCGGTGAAGACGCAGTATTCTACGGTACCTTAGTAACTCTGTTTGGTTATATTTTCTACGGCTTTATCGCCGCTCGAGATAAAAATACGGCACTTAACGATAATACCAGCATCAACTAGCTATATTTTTACTCAAATTTACATCATAAAAAACCCGCAAATGCGGGTTTTTTATAAAAGCAATACTTAGACTTTTTTAACACACATCACGTAGTACACCCCATGTTCATTTTCGGTGCCTTCGGTTTCATGCTCAAAGCCAGGGAACTCTTTATCCCAAACTTCTAAGCTTTTCAAATAGCCAATTTGTGGACTCGAATCATCACCAAAACTTTCACCCGACATCAACATAGGGATCCCTGGTGGATAAGGGATAACCGCGTTAGCGGCAACGCGGCCTTTGAGTTGATGGGATGGCACCATCTCAACATTATCTTCAACTATGGCTTGGAACGCCGCCCTTGGAGTAATCACAGCTTCTGGCAGAATAGAATAGGCCGCATTAAGTTTTTCTGACGGATTATGCTTACGTAAGTAGTTAAACATCTTATCCCCCAGATCTTTCATGCCTAAGTCGCCATAGACTTCAGGATGCGCCTTAGCTAAATCCGGTAGTACTTGCACTAAAGGCGCGTTGGCATCGTAATGCTTTTTAAACGCCAACAAGGTATTTACTAATGTCGCCCATTTGCCTTTGGTAATACCCATAGAGAACAAGAACATGACTTGGAAGTCGGTCGTACGGGTTGGCACTATACCAAAGCGCCCTAAGTACAAGGTGACTAAAGCTGCAGGTACGCCACTAGCTAATAAATTGCCATCATCGCCCATGCCAGGCGCTAAGATGGACACTTTAATCGGGTCGAGCATACACCAATCGGCAGGCATATCTTTAAAGCCATGCCAGGTATCCCCAGGATGCATAATCCAGCAGTCTTGATTAGTCGCAAGTAATTCAACCGGCGCCTCTTCAAAGGCATAACTCTTACCAGTAGCGGGATCTGTGACTACTTCGGCGTTCCACGGTTTGAAGAACCAATCGCCATCAGCATTGCATTCCTTGTTTAACCGCCCCATGGCTTGACGGAAATCAATGGCCTCTTTAATCACTTCATTGGTGAGGGATAAACCGCGATTACCATCCATTTGTGAAACCGCAATATCATTTGACGCACTGATAGCATACAGAGGCGATGTGGTGGCATGCATCATATAAGCCTGATTGAAACGGTTGTAATCAATGGCATCTTTACCGTGTCTTACATGTAACCACGAGGCTTGTGATAACGCATTTAACAGCTTATGGGTTGAGTGTGTCGCAAATACTGTTGGACCGTCATAATCTGCTTGCGGTTCACCCCGCATAGCAAAGTGATCTTCATAAATAGGATTAAAACGCGCATAACCATACCAAGCTTCATCAAAGTGAATACGGTTGGAGCTTTCAGCCAGAATATCCTGAGCCCGCTTGGCGTTATAACAAAGGCCGTCATAGGTACAGTTGGTAAGCACGGCATAAGCAGCTGAATCCCCCGCCTTATGCTGGGATAATTTACTGCCCTTAGCGTTGGCGATTAATGCCGCTTTAGACATTTGATCGGGATAAATTGGACCAATAATACCGTAGCGGTTACGAGTTGGAACCATGTACACAGGTAAGGCACCTGAGAGCATTAAGCCTTGTTCAATCGATTTATGGCAGTTACGGTCACAAATGGCCAATGCATTCTCACGCATACAAATTTGCATAATGGTGCGGTTAGCGCCCGAGGTGCCAGTTACCAAAGAGTAAGAATTATCTGCGCCAAAAACTTTAGCTGCATACTTTTCACTCTCACCAAAATAACCCGTGTGATCCAGTAAAGATCCTAGCGATCCGCGTTCGATCCCCATGTCCGTTCTGAACAGGCCTTCGCCGTAATAGCTATAGAATCTTTGCCCTGCTGGGGTCTTAGTAAAACCGACCCCGCCTTGATGACCAGGAGCCGCCCAAGAATATTCGTGGATATCATCATATTTCATCAACGCAGACATTAATGGTGGCAGTAATTGTTCGCGATAACGCTGCATAGCCGCAACAGCGCGGCCTGCGATAAAATCGGGTTTATCTTCTAAAATCCAAGCAAATTCATCGACTTTTGACATCAGCTCACGATTGACGGATAAAGTAATTTTTTTGCGTTCGGCTAATAAAAAGACCGGAACACCTTCTTGGCGACGATTAAGTTTATCAATGATCACATAAAACTTTTCATTCTCATCCGCTTGCGATCCACTCATAGCGGATGTCAGCATTAGACAATCTATGGCGGTATTGGCATTTAATATGGAATAGCAATCGTCAAAAGAGGTAGCAACTATTACATTGGCAGAATTATTTTTTAGCTCTTCAATTAACCGCCCAATTGCATTACCAACCACGCCTTCTTTCGGCGCTTCTTCAAGAATCAAGCAAGTCAGTTTTTTCCCATATGTACTCATTAATATTGCTCCACCTAGTTAGACATGTGTATGCCACTTCACCTTAGATTTAGCGCAATGACAGCAACACTCAGCATTGAGCTATATTTCTGGCGAGTTTGTTAAAATCAGTCTTTTAATTTAGATGACAATCATGAACTTCGCCAAAAACGGCCCAAGGATTTTTAAGTGTTATCGCCTCGACTATTGACAAGCCCACATTTATTAAACGTTCAATACAAGGATTTAGCTCATAAGTCATTAGCAATAAACATAAAAATTATCGCCAATTTTAATTTAATTTATGCTCACCATATTTTTGGCAAACCTCCAGCGCCTAACCTAGACTTTCCTGTAACAAATAAATCCGAAAAAAGATCAACAACCATGGTTATAGATTGCCCGCTCATTAACCCACTGACTTATTTGCAAAACCGATAAACCCAGTCGCTAAGGCACTTGCCAACATGTCACTGAGTTTGTCTTATCAACTTTGAAAGAACTAAATGTATCTGGGAGTTCAAATATGGCGTCCGAGTCAAATAAGATGGGACTAATAGGTCTCACTACCATAGTGACCGTCAATATGATGGGATCTGGTATTATTTTACTACCCTCAAGCCTAGCCCAAACAGGAGCCATATCTCTGTTGGCTTGGCTCGTTACAACAGTCGGTGCCATGTGTATTGCTTACTCTTTTGCTAAGTGCGGCATGTACTGTAATAAAGATGGTGGTATGTCTGCCTATTCCGCCGAAGCCCATGGTAAATCATCATTTTTTATTGCTTCATATACCTATTATGTCTGCCTAGTCATTAGCGCAGTAGCCATTGCAGTATCTGCGGTAGGTTATCTTGAAGCCTTTATTCCTTGGCTTAAACAAACCCCAGTGCACACCTTTATTGGTGTGGTCGTTATTTTAATAGCGACTATGTTTGCTAACTTTAAAGGCCCTAAACTTACCGGTCAGATTTCAACCTTCACAGTATGGGGCATTATTATCCCCGTAGTTGGTTTATCGGTAATAGGTTGGTTTTGGTTTAGTCCAAAGATGTTTAGCGAAGCTTGGAATCCACACAACGTCAGCACCCTAGGGGCAATTTCATCCGGTATAGCCTTAACTCTATGGGCATTCCTAGGCATTGAATCTGCTGGCGCTAACTCTGGTGCCGTAGAAAACCCACAAAGAAACGTTCCTTTAGCCGTGATGTTAGCGACCAGCTTTACTGCCGTGGTTTATATCGCCTCCACTGCAGTTATCCAAGGCATTATCCCTAATGCAGAATTAGCCAACTCGAATGCTCCGTTCGGCTTAGTCTATGCTCACATGTTTAATCCTATCGTTGGTCAAGTCATTACCGCATTAGCAGTAATTGCTTGTATCGGTTCTTTACTCGGTTGGCAATTTACCAATGCCCAGGTATCTCGCGCTGCGGCAGATATTCGTCTGTTCCCTAAAATATTTGGTGAAGTCACTAAAGATAATGCGCCAGTTAAAGGCATGCTGATCATGCTTGCCCTTGAGTTAGCCTTAGCCGTCATGACCATTTCACCCAATCTGGTTAAACAGTTTAACGTCTTGGTGAATCTAGCCGTATTTATCAATATGGTGCCTTACATTCTTTCAATGACAGGGCTCGAAGTTATCTTACGCAATAGTAAAGTGAGCCCTAGTGAATATCGCACTGGCGCTATCGTAGGTACCTTGGCAGTGCTTTACAGTATTTATGGTGTGTATGCTTGCGGACAAGAAGCGGTGTTTTATGGGGTGATAGTGACCTTCATCGGCTATATCTTTTACGGCTTTATTGCTGGACGAGATGCCCATGAAAATATCATGCGCTCTTAGTTAGCCTAAAACCAAAAAAGCCCCAAATCCTTGGGGCTTTTTATTGGTTACTGGTTATTGGTGTAATACAGAAATTAACTACCGTATTGCGGCAACCAAGCCGCCATCACTAATAAATGGCAACAAGCGGTTAATACGCCAAAGCCTATCACAATAAAAATAGTGACATTGCCACCAGCAACTTTAAACCCCTGATAGTCAGGATACAGCTTACGAACTTGGTAGGCCATTAACGCTGGAACTATTACCGCCCAAATACAAGCAGCTAAAGCCGCAAAGCCAATTGCCACTAAAAAGCCGTTAGGGAACAGCAAACCCAGCAAGGTCGGTGGAATAAAAGTCACGCAGGCGGTTTTGGTGCGACCAGAGTAACTATCATCAAAATTAAACAAATCAGCCAAATAATCAAACAAACCTAAGGTAACCCCTAAGAAGGATGATGCCACAGCTAGATTAGCAAACAAGGTCAACATACTGGTTAACCATTCGCTATTCATCACTTTATCTAAGGCAGCCACTAATACGCCGATATTTCCGCCTTCCTTGATAATACTAATAAATTCAATTCGACCTATATTACCCATGGTAGCCACTAACCAACACAGGTAGATAACCAAGGCAAGGAAGGTACCTAAGAATATGGTTTTAATGATTATTTTATGATTATTACCATAATACTTTACCAAGCTTGGTACATTACCGTGATAGCCAAAGCTCGCTAAACCAAAGGGCAGTGCGGCCCACAAATAAGGAGCAAAGCTAGCTTCACCTTGTGGATCAAATAAGCGGCTAGGCTCAACTTCAATCAGTAAATTACCTGCGGCTAAGAAAAAGGTAATCACCATACCACCTAACATAATGGTGGTAATACGATCGACCGCCTTAGTACTAATAAGCACTATACCCGCTAATATCGCCACAAATACTAGTCCCGCAACGGGTTGAGGTAGGTTAATCCCCATGCTTTGCAAGCTATGATTAACTATCGATCCACCGCCACTGATATAAGCATAAGTTAAGATATAAAGCACAAAGGCAATCGATAGCCCAGTCACTATCCGCCAGAACTGCCCTAAGGTATCGCGCGTTAAGGTATCAAAGCTAACACCAGGCTTAAAATGCAGATTGGTTTCTAATAATAAGAGTCCTGAAAGCAGCATGATCAGCCAAATGGCAATTAACATCACTACGCTATAGCTAAACCACATGCCGGCGCTGACTACGGGCAATGAGAACATCCCAGCCCCAACTGTGGTCCCCGCAATAATCATGGCGCCCCCCAGTAACGATTGTCCTGCTGGCTCGGCATTCATATGATTAGCCATGTACTTCTCCAAAAAATGAGCGTAAATACGCATAAAAAAGCCTGCTCAAGCAGGCTAGTATATTGGTAAATTCTTAGTGGGCCTTAGCCACACTCTGAATGATGGTTTGACGAATATTGGCCCGCAGCAATCCGTTGGCGTAATCACGAATTCGAATAATCTCAGCACTATGCGCTGATTCACTCAAATAGCCTAAATCCTTTAACTTTAAGCTTAAACAACCATACAATTTCTTATCGTAAAACTCAGGCGCAGTAATACCATGGATATGACCTAAATGCTGCGCTAATTGATGACCTTCATTTTCAAGCGCAGCGCGCTCAATATGAGGCTTAGCCACTAATAAATTGAATAACATGGCATACCGCTGCATAGACTCATCTACCACGGCGGCTAACAAGAGCAACTGATCAATCTTACTGGCATTAATTTCTATTACTTGATCTTCTATCACTAAGCCTTCTTGGATAAATAAATCCAGCACGCTATCGATATAGCCATCCAGATCAGCAATATCCATAAACAATTCAGCTTGTAATAACGGATAGAAACCATGACACATCTGCTTAATCTTGTTTCGATCGACCACTTCATGCTGAGTCAAAATACAAGCAATCAATGATGGCAAAATTAGCAAATGTAAGATGTTATTACGGTAATAAGACATGGCCAGCAACTGCGAGGCTTCAATCGAGATAATCGAGCCTAAAGCATCTTGCTCAGACACTAACTTTTTCAACTCTAACCCTTGTTCGACCAGAGACTCACCATTGCCTTCAACCACTGAGGCATAACTGGTATATGGAACTTCTTTTAACAGATGCAAGTACAAGTCTAATTGACGGCACAGCTGGCTGCGCTCGAGCGCATTTTGCTCAGACGCCAATAACACCATGCTAGTTAAAGTCACTGAGCTCACTGCGGCGGCATCGTTAATATGAGTCATCACCTTATTAGCTAAGCCATTGACCACAGGGGTTAACCAGCTTGGCTTAGCCTGCGGATTAGTGCTCATTTGCTCACGCCAATCAGCTACATGCTCATTCAGGTAGCTTTGAATGGTAATAGGCTCGCCAAAATTCACATAACCTTGACCAAAATTACCTAATTTACGGATGGCACCAAATACTTGCCATAGCGACTCTTTTTGTTTCTTCTTGCCACTTAACTCTTTGTGATAGGTCGCGACTTCCATCACATGGTCATAGCCTAAATACACAGGCACTAAAGTGATAGGACGTTCAATGCCGCGCAGCACTGAGTTTAACGTCATGGCTAACATGCCGGTTTTAGGGGTTAACAAGCGCCCAGTACGCGAGCGACCACCTTCAGTAAAGTATTCAACTGAATAGCCTTTAGTGAACAGTTGGTCTAAATATTCACGAAATACTGCGGTATATAATTTGTTGCCGTTAAAACTGCGACGAATAAAGAAGGCGCCGCCACGTCTAAACAAAGGGCCCGCCGGCCAGAAATTAAGATTGATACCCGCAGCAATATGCGGTGGCACCATACCTTGGAAATATAAAATGTAAGACAGCAGCAAATAGTCCATGTGACTGCGATGACACGGCACATACACGATTTCATGGCCATCATGATGCAGTTGGCGCACATGTTCCGCGCCCTTAATATTGATGCCCTTGTAAAGCTTATTCCAAAGCCATGTCAGCATGCGCTCGGCAATTCTTACCAAGCTATCAGAATAATCTGCCGCGATTTCATCAATATATTCAACAGCCTTAGCCTTAGCTTCGGCATGAGTAATTTTTTTGGATTGAACTTCCTCATCAATCGCCTTCTGCACTGCTTCGGAATTAATGAGGGCATGAAATAAATTCTGACGACTTGGCAGCGACGGCCCTGTCATCACTTTGCGCTGACGGCTAAAGTGAACCCTGGCAACCCGCGCAAGTTTATGGGCGATCTGCTGATCCGTGCCATGCTCGTCAGCCATATAACGCAGCGACACAGCATTAGAAAATTGCACAAAATTATGGCGACCTAAGAATAAGATCATAAAAAATTTGCGCAGCCAATTAGGATCTTCGCGCTCTAACACTGCGGCTTTCATAGTGTCATCTTCTTTACCTGGTGTCCGTCCCCAAAACAGACTCACAGGTACAAGTTGAATTTCCAAATCAGGATTAGCTCTGTGCATTTGCAGCAGAGTTTTAAATTCACTTAAGAAGGCATCACTTGATGGCCGATTGCCAATCATAGGTTTAGCGCGATTTAAGCACACAACTCGCGGCAGTGCTTTGCCGTGGCATTCCAACTCATCGTAAGGGCTAGGTAAACCAAACTTAGCGGTGACATCGCTCAAGGCGGCCATATCGCTGAAAGATTCAGTTTTCATTACATAAATGAGCGGTTTTTTAGGATCAAGATTTAGATCGGCAAAGGGATCTGTGGGCACAACGATTGTGTGCACTAGCTTGCGCTGAAACCAGCGCAACACTGTCATTACGAAAGAGTCTTGTTTGGCCATTGTTATTATGCAATTCAGGTCACGTTAATAGTCCTATAGAATACCAGAACAGGCTACTTGATAGCGAATCTCTACTTAAAACAAACCTTGGCGAATACTTGCGCCAGCACAAATACTGTATATACTAACAGTAACTGTATAGAAAGACAGGAACCAACATGAGACCTTTAACACCCCGCCAAGCAGAGATTTTAGAACTGATTAAACGCAATATCAGCGAAACTGGTATGCCGCCAACTCGTGCAGAAATTGCGACTCAGTTAGGGTTTCGCAGTGCCAATGCCGCCGAAGAGCATTTAAAAGCGCTGGCAAAAAAAGGGTGTATTGAAATCATGCCTGGTACTTCTCGCGGTATTCGTCTGCCGCCAGAAGAAGTGGTAGAAATTGAGACTGGTCTGCCACTCATTGGCCAAGTTGCTGCGGGCGAGCCTATTCTTGCCCAGCAACATGTCGAAAGTTATTTTCAGGTTGATGCCACCATGTTCCATCCTGCTGCCGACTTCTTATTAAAAGTTCGCGGCGATAGCATGAAGAACATCGGCATTCTTGAAGGTGATTTGCTAGCCGTGCATAAAATGCAAGAAGCTCGCAATGGCCAAATTGTGGTGGCTCGAGTTGATGATGACGTCACAGTTAAGCGCTTTGAAAAGAAAGGGAAAATAATTTATCTACACCCTGAAAATGATGAATATTCCCCGATAGTTGTTGATCCTAGCTATCAAGAACTGACTATAGAAGGCTTAGCCGTAGGCATTATTCGTAATGGTGGTTGGCTATGACCACCAAAACAGTAAATTCAGCAGGTCACCCCGGATTATGGTGCGCTAATACTCGGCGCGTTCATCAAACCATGATAGAAAGCTTACCAACCCATAGCCAAGGGCGAATTGAGCTTGAAAAAATTGCCCCACAACTGGTACGTCTCAGTCACCAAGGCCAATGGATAGTCTTAATTAATCCGCCCAACATAGGTTATAAAACCATGTTGGCCGCGGCAGGTGTTCGCTTAGATAGAGTCTTACTCGTAAAAGCCAAAGATGAAGTTGAAGCCTTATGGGCGAGTGAAATTGCCCTTACCAATGGTACCTGCAGCGCCGTATTAACTTGGGTTTCTATGTTAGATCAACGCGATCAGCGCCGCATGCAATTAGTTGAACGCAATGCTCGGGCGATTGGTTTTATTTTTGAACATACCAATTTGACAGGTAGTGATGAACTCGCGTTTAAGGCCCCGCAGACCTTACTGCGTGCCATGCATTAGCACCTAAACATAATCTAAAAATCTAAGCTCGAAATTCACTCATTCAAAATCTAGGCTCGCAGCCTAAGCTCAAAATTTAAATGCAAACCAAGTTCAGCCCAACATAGTGCTGCAGATTAAATTCTGCAGGCATGTCTTAGCTATTACTCATCATCAATACCAGCATTCATTTCAGTCAGCAAGCCACGCCCTATACTTTCAATCTTTATTGATTTCTAAATTTATGACTTTTCAGCTATATATCTATGGTATGGAAAATTAAGTTGCTGCTAACTTTAATGAATAATGGATTTATCTGATTAACGATTAGTGTCCAATATCGGGCAGCATCATCAAGAATACCTTGGTGCTAGCCTCAAAACACTTGCTGTCATCGTTTGCTGTTGTGGGAACCGAAGAGCTTACATAGCACCTAGACTTTACTGTGTGACTCTTCTTTGTAATTGCTTAGGCAATTAATTGGGGAGATCTCTCTTGAAACCAATACATTTTCTTTTGGCATGTATACTCATGCCGATTTTTCCAGCCACAAGTATGCCGTTAAATATGACCCAAGGGGTGTCAGCCATTAGCGGCAAGGTCTATGACCTACATATGACCATTCTCTACATTTGCTGCGCCATAGGGCTCATAGTGTTTGGCATCATGCTTTATGCCATCATCTATCACCGCAAATCCAAGGGTGCCAGCCCAGCCCAATTTCATGAAAGCACTAAAGTTGAAATCGCCTGGACGATAATCCCTTTTATCATTCTGATTTTAATGGCTATTCCAGCTACTACCACCTTGATTGCAATGGAAGATACTAGTGATGCCGAACTCACTGTAAAAGTGACTGGCTCACAGTGGAAATGGCATTACCAATATTTTGATCAAGATGTTGGCTTTTACAGCATACTTTCGACCCCAAGAGATCAAATCGATAATTTAGCGCCCAAAGATCAACACTATTTACTCGAAGTTGATAAGCCGCTTGTTATCCCTGCCCACCGTAAAGTGCGGTTTCTGGTGACCTCTGAAGATGTTATTCACTCTTGGTGGGTACCTGCCTTTGCGGTAAAAAAAGATGCCAACCCCGGCTTTATTAATGAAGCTTGGACACGTGCTGACAAGGTAGGTATTTATCGCGGCCAATGCGCAGAATTATGCGGTAAAGATCATGGGTTTATGCCGATTGTGGTGGAAGTCATGGAGCCAGAAGCTTTTGATCAATGGATGATTGCGCAGCAAGCATTAAAAGCCCAAGCATCAGAGCAAGCCAAAGCGCAATTAAGCCAAACCTTAACCATGGCCGAATTGATGACGCAAGGGGAGCAAATTTATGTCAGTCGCTGCGCCGCTTGCCATCAACCCAATGGTGCCGGCTTGCCAGGTGTATTCCCAAGCCTAATTGGCAGCCCCATCATCAAGGGGCCTGCCACAAATCATATCAATATCGTATTGCATGGTAAGGCAGGAACCGCCATGCAAGCCTTTTCCAAACAGCTTAGCGCACAAGAAATTGCCGCAGTGGTTACCTTTGAGCGCAATGCTTGGGGCAATAATTCCGGTGAAGCAATTCAAGCTGCTGACGTTAGCAAACTGAACCAATAAGGGGATATGTGATGACAACTGAAAAACATACACCTATCCGCGAAGAACTGCAGTACGCGGGCGCCGGAGCAATGGACAGTCATGATAATGAACATTCTCATGATCATCACCACGAAGGTCCACCCAAAGGATTAATGCGCTGGGTACTGACCACCAACCACAAGGATATTGGCACCTTGTATTTGTGGTTCAGTTTTATGATGTTTTTAATCGGCGGCGCCATGGCCATGGTGATCCGCGCCGAGTTATTTCAACCCGGTTTACAATTAGTTGAACCTAACTTTTTTAACCAGATGACCACAGTTCACGGACTCATCATGGTGTTTGGCGCTGTGATGCCAGCCTTTACCGGCTTAGCGAACTGGATGATCCCCATGATGATAGGAGCGCCGGATATGGCGCTACCGCGCATGAATAACTGGAGCTTTTGGATTTTACCTTTTGCCTTCTTAATCTTATTAAGTTCACTGTTTATGGAAGGCGGCGGCCCTAATTTCGGCTGGACTTTCTACGCGCCGCTATCAACCACCTATAGCCCAGACTCCACCGCATTATTCGTGTTCTCCATTCATATTATGGGGATAAGCTCCATCATGGGAGCGATTAACGTCATAGTCACCATAGTTAACTTACGCGCCCCAGGTATGACATGGATGAAGCTGCCACTCTTTGTGTGGACTTGGTTAATTACTGCTTTCTTATTGATTGCCGTTATGCCAGTACTGGCAGGGGTTGTCACTATGGTGCTAACCGATAAGTTCTTTGGCACTAGCTTCTTTGATGCCGCGGGCGGCGGCGATCCTGTGATGTTCCAGCATATCTTTTGGTTCTTTGGTCACCCCGAAGTTTACATTATGATTTTGCCATCCTTTGGCATCATTTCCGCCATAGTTCCCACCTTTAGCCGCAAACCCTTATTTGGTTATGCCTCTATGGTTTACGCCACATCCAGTATTGCCATCTTATCCTTCTTAGTGTGGGCGCATCATATGTTCACTACCGGCATGCCCGTCGTTGCCGAGCTGTTCTTTATGTACTGCACTATGCTGATTGCCGTGCCCACAGGGGTAAAAGTGTTTAATTGGGTAGCAACTATGTGGCGCGGCGCATTAAGTTTTGAAGCGCCTATGCTGTTTGCCATCGCCTTTATCATATTATTTACCATTGGTGGATTATCAGGATTAATGCTGGCCATTACCCCAGCGGATTTTCAATACCATGACACCTATTTCGTAGTGGCGCACTTTCACTATGTGCTAGTCACTGGCGCGATATTCTCCATCATGGCCGCCGCTTATTATTGGCTACCCAAATGGACTGGCCGCATGTATAGCGAGCGCTTAGCCCGCTGGCATTTTTGGAGCTCAGTAATTTCAGTTAACGTCTTATTCTTCCCTATGCATTTCTTGGGGCTTGCTGGCATGCCAAGGCGTATTCCCGACTATGCATTGCAATTTGCTGACATTAACCAAATCGTTTCCATCGGCGGCTTTGCTTTTGGCTTATCCCAACTAATTTTCTTAGTGTTAGTGATTAAATGCATTCGTAGTGGAGCGCCCGCCCCCGCCAAACCTTGGGAAGGCGCAGAAGGTTTAGAGTGGACATTACCAAGCCCTGCGCCCTATCACTCCTTTACCACGCCACCAACCATAGAGCCTGTGGTGCGCCATGGATAAGCCACGCAATAACCGCCTGATCATAGGGTTAGTTTCTGGGGCAATTGCCATGTTTGCTTTCGGCTTTGCCTTAGTGCCCTTGTACGATGTGTTGTGTGAACAATTAGGCATTAACGGCAAACCTCGCAATAGCGCGCAAATATATTCAGCAAACACTGACGCCCCAGGGCGCTTAGTAAATGTTGAATTTATCGCGCAAGTTCCAGCGAGTTTGCCTTGGGAGTTTGCCCCAGAAGTGAAACGCATGCAGGTAAGAACCGGTGAGTTAGTCCGCACTCACTTTAATGCTAAAAATTTATCCGGCCAGCATATCGTCGGCCAAGCCATACCTTCGGTTTCTCCAGGTCAAGGAGCCGCATATTTCAATAAAACCGAATGTTTCTGCTTTAACCAACAACCCCTAGAAGGCCATAGCAGTGCCGAACTTGGCTTGGTTTTCTTCGTGGATAAAGACTTACCTAACTCAATCAATACCTTGACGCTAGCTTACACCCTGTTTGATATCACAGATTCCGCCAGCGGTAGCCCTAAAGGAGTGTCGCAATGAGCACGCAGAATTACCAAAAGTACTATGTTCCCACTCAAAGCCCCTGGCCAATTATTGGGGCTATCGGCTTATTTTTAATCGCCATAGGTGCCGGCACGACAGTGCAACAATATGCCAAGGGTGGCAGTGGCGGCGGTTACTTACTACTGAGTGGCGTTGCTGTGATTTTATTTATGTTGGTAGGCTGGTTTAGAAATGTCATTCGAGAATCTATGTCGGGCTTATATTCACCGCAAATGGATAGATCGTTTCGCCAAGGCATGAGTTGGTTTATTTTCTCTGAAGTGATGTTCTTTGCCGCCTTTTTTGGCGCCTTATTTTATGCCCGAAACATTGCCGTCCCTTGGCTTGCTGGCGAGAGCAATAATGCTATGACACATGCCGTGCTGTGGCCCAATTTTGTGGATACTTGGCCACTACTTATCACCCCTGACGGTAAGACCACTCAAGCTATGCCTTGGCATGGCGTCCCGTTAGTCAACACCATCTTGCTACTCACCTCTTCCATTACCTTACATTGGGCTCATATCAATCTTGAGCGCGGTAAGCGCACCGCTTTAAAGCTCTGGTTAGGCTTAACGATTATTCTTGGTTTGTTTTTTATCAGTGGTCAAATCTATGAGTATTACCATGCCTATACCGATTTAAATCTCACTTTAGATGCTGGGATTTATGGCAATACCTTCTTCTTACTCACGGGCTTTCATGGTACCCATGTGTTCTTAGGCTTAGTGTTTTTAAGTGTGCTATTGGCGCGGATTATCAGTGGTCATTTTACCACTAATCGACATTTTGCCTTCCAAGCAGGAAGTTGGTATTGGCACTTTGTCGATGTGGTTTGGCTATGCCTATTCGTGTTTGTTTATATCTTATAAAGGGACTTAGTAAGGTCTGGGATTTGGCGTTATTAAGCCAAAGCCCAGCGCGACTAACAACAATAACACTACTATGGCCGACCATATCAGGCGACGGCCGAGGTAATGACTCATAGATTGAGTCTCCTCGCCTTGCCCGCGGCGCACCATAAGGAACATGGCTCTGCCTAAATTAATAATGATAATAACTAACAGGCAAACTAAAGCTATTTTGAAGGCCAATAGGAGCGTCATGAGCCATTCCTCGCTGCGATATCAGGGTAACGTGTTCTTAGTGCTGATATTTACTGTGGGCATATTTATTCTGCTGGTCAAGTTAGGCCTGTGGCAATTACACAAAGGCTATGACAAACAAGCTTGGCAGCAACAGCAAGACATAAAACACTCTCGCGAGCCTCTTAATTGGGATGAATTAGCACTGAGCGCTGCCGAGTTGCACGGTCATCAAGCTCAGCTTACAACGGCGGATAGCAAGGCGCCGCTAATTGTTTTAGATAATCAAATTTTGCAAGGGCAAGTCGGATATCGCATCTTTCAAGTGCAGCAACAGCCACAGCTTACTCACGCCATATTAATTGAATTAGGCTTTGTGGCCGCAAGCCCTGATCGCAACCACATTCCGCCGTTAACACGCATTAATTCAGCGCCAGCCTTGGTTGGGCGCCTCTATTACAAACAAGCCAATCGCTTAAGTCAGGCGCTGGCCCCCGAAGCCTTATTAGATAGCCATAACAATAAGGTTATTCGCATTCAAAATCTGAATCTTGCCGCCTTAGCTCAATACTTATCTTTACCGTTATTACCTGTGGTGTTGTTACCCACAGAGCTTTCACAACCTCAGTGGCCGCGAGTATGGCAATCACCGCCCATGTCAGTTGCCAAGCATTTTGGCTACGCCTTGCAGTGGTTTTCCATGGCTCTTGTGTTTGCAGGTCTAGTATTAGCCTTAAGCTTTAAGCACTTAAAACAACATAAGGATGAAGCATGACTACAACTAATAATAAACGCACCTTATTGTTAATTTCGCTAGTGTTTGTCATCCCTGTGTTGCTGGCGAAATTATTCTTAAGTTTGCATCTTTACAAAGAAGGCGCCACTAACCAAGGTCAGCTGATTTCACCGAGTCCAAACTTAACTGAACTTAAGATGCTCAATAATTATCAAGGACGTTGGCAGATAGTGTATTTACTGCCAAACGAATGCGATAGCCGTTGTCAGCAGCGACTTTACATCCTCAAGCAGGCGCACACTGCTTTAGGCCCAGATCAAGATAGAGTCCGCCCGCTAGTACTGCTACAGCGCGGCAGCGATCTTAAGGCACTTGAACCTTTTGATTTTGAGTTGGTGGTCGCTAACCCTGAAATATCACAATGGCTCATGGATCAAGCCTTAGTGATTATCGATCCCTTAGGATCCTTAGTGATGAAGTATCCGCTCACTGCCACTATCGAGCTTGAGCTACTCCAAGGTAAGGCCTTGATTGCTGATATGCGCAAAATGCTTAAATTATCGAGGATTGGCTAATGGCATTAACTTGGTTAGTCAGACTCACCTTACTACTGACCTTATTAGTGATCTTTATGGGGGCTTATACTCGCCTTGAAGATGCAGGTCTAGGATGCCCAGATTGGCCGGGCTGCTATGGCAAAATCTTAGTGCCAAGCTCGCCACAAGATATTGCCCATGCAGAACAAGCGTTTCCTGAGCGGCCAGTGGAAACCGCTAAAGCTTGGTTAGAAATGATCCACCGCTATCTGGCAAGTAGTCTAGGTTTACTGATTATTGTTATCGTTATTCAAGCGTTTAGAAATGCCGACTCCCCCAAAAAGCTGCCTTTAGTCATTTTACTCTTAGTGTTATTGCAAGGCGCATTAGGCATGTGGACTGTCACCTTAAAACTCATGCCCATAGTCGTCATGGCGCACCTGCTTGGCGGCTTTAGCTTATTATCCTTATTGTTTTTATTCTATTTACGCTTAACACCACCGCCTAAAAGCTATGCTCACACTAGCGTGAGATGCTTGCGCCCCCTGGCGGTTATTGCCTTAGTTGTATTGATACTGCAAATCAGCTTAGGCGGCTGGACATCATCTAACTATGCCGCCCTCGCCTGCACTGAACTGCCCATTTGTGAAGCCAATTGGTGGAGGAATCTCGCGCCACTTACGGCATTTAATCCGCTGCCTCAAGGCCATACCCAGTTTGAATTTGGGGTGCTGGCTTATCCAGAGCGCATGACCATACATGTATTTCATCGCTTTGGCGCCTTAGTCACGGCTTTGTTGCTCGTGGGTTTATGGTGGCAAGTGCAGCGCAAGGCAAGCCTGCCTAGGCTTAAACGCGCTAGCAGCATAATGCTGTTATTACTTGTGTGCCAAGCCAGCCTTGGCGTAGCCAATGTGTGGCTACAACTACCGCTACTAATTGCTGTGAGCCACAACTTAGTCGCGGCATTTTTACTGTTAAGTGTGATTTATCTTAACTATGCCATCTGGCGTAACCCGTAATGGAGGTTCTATGAGTAAATCCTTATCGGCAAATTTTCACCTAAGAACACGCACCACTATTTGGCGAGATTACTATGAACTCACTAAGCCAAAAGTCGTGGCCTTAATGCTTCTAACCGTACTGGTCGGCATGTGTTTATCTGTGCCAGCCAGTGCGCCACTGCCATGGCAGCCATTAGTATTAGGGTTAATCGGTATAGGGTTAATGTCAGCGGCAGCCGCCACAATTAACCATCTCATTGATTGGCAAATCGATGCCCGCATGGCTCGCACTCATCATCGCCCAGTCGCCACCGGCCGAGTCTCTGTAGAGCACGCGCTGATATTTGCAATAACCCTTGCTATCTCAGGCTTTGGCCTGCTGTACCTGCTTGTAAATCCATTAACCGCTTGGCTAACTTGCGCCAGTTTAGTGGGATACGCCTTTATCTATACCTTATGGTTAAAACGCGCCACGCCGCAAAATATAGTCATAGGCGGCTTAGCGGGCGCCATGCCGCCCTTATTAGGCTGGACGGCCATGACAGGTCAATTCCACGGTTTTGGCTTACTACTTGTCATCATTATTTTTACTTGGACGCCACCGCATTTTTGGGCGTTAGCCATTCATAGGCGCGATGATTATGCCAAGGTCAATATCCCTATGCTGCCGGTGACTCATGGGGTGGAATTTACTAAGACCTGTATCTTGCTTTATACAGTGTTACTCGCCATTGCTTGTCTATTTCCTGTCATTGTGGGTATGTCTGGCGCACTCTATCTAGCGCTATCAACTCCCTTAAGTCTGATGTTTATTTACAAGGCTTGGCAGCTTAAGTTTCATGACCAACCCGGTTTAGCTATGGGGTTATTTCGCTTTTCTATTTATCAATTGATGCTGTTATTTCTCGCATTATTAGCAGACCACTACCTATAGGGCCAAGTATGCGCATACTGATTGGGGTAATTATTGTTGGCTTCATAATGCTCGCGGGCGTCTTGAGTTATCAGGGCTATCAGCAAGCCCTAACGGGGGGGGATGACCCCTTAACCACCAGCTATCAATTTGAAAAGCCGCGGCCCATTATTGACTTTGTATTAACTAATCAAGATGACGCGCCCTTTACGGCTAAGCACTTGCTGGGACAATGGAGTTTGATATTTGTAGGCTATACCTCATGCCCTGATATTTGCCCCACCACTATGGCTAAACTTTCTAGCATGTATGAGCAATTAAATGCCATTGCGCCAGTACAAATCATTTTTTTGTCGGTTGATCCGGCGCGCGACAGCATTCGAAAATTACAAGATTATCGCAATTTTTTTCATCCCAAGATTGTGGCGGTAACAGGTGAGCACGCCAAACTTTATCCACTCACCCAGAGCCTTGGCATGGTGTATGCGATGACAGGCACAGGCGCTGACTATCAAGTCGATCACAGTGCGTCGCTGGTGTTAATTAATCCACAAGGTGAGCGCGTGGCTGTATTTAAGACCATGGCGAATACTCAGGGCCAAGGAGACATGAGCAGCGCGCAAATAATCCATGATTTTAGGTTACTCACCAAGTCATAAAGCTCGCCATGTAGTACGAGTTAACTGCCTAGGTTCAAAAGAAAATTTTGCTCAACTAAGGAATTTGTGTAAATAGCCGACTATCTTTGCATGTACACGGACGTTTTTAAGAATGAATTTATGGATGAACATACAATTAAACTAGGTCACTCGTTGACCATCAGAAATATCAGCGAAAGTTACGCCATGATCACTAAGGCGCTCGACGCTGATCATGTCTTATTCCTTGATGTTAGCGAACTCAAAACCATAGATACCGCAGGAATGCAGATGTTTCATGTGCTTGCTGTCGATTGCGAACGTCACTCAGTTAATCTTAGTTTTTCGCTTGGAACCTCAGAACTCAAAACTCAATGTCTTAACCTGGGTATCGTGCTCCCAGGGCTCGTATTTGCAAGCTAAGGAAGGATCGAATGAAAAAAATACTTGCTGTGGATGATTCTGCTTCAATGCGTCAAATGGTTGGCTTTACGCTGAAGACCGCGGGGTTTGATGTCACAGAGGCCTGCAACGGCGATGAGGCTCTGACCGTGGCTCAACAAGGGCAATATGACTTGGTGATTTCAGACGTCAACATGCCTGTGATGGACGGCATCACCTTAATCCGGAACTTAAGAACGCTACCCGCGTACAAATTTACCCCGCTGTTGATGTTGACCACTGAGTCTGGTGGCGACAAAAAACAAGAAGGGCGGGCAGCAGGTGCAACCGGATGGATAGTCAAGCCATTCAACCCTGATCAGCTATTGGCCACTGTTCGCAAAGTATTAGGTTAATAAGGTTATCGGATATGGAAATCGACCTAAGTCAATTCAGCCAGGTGTTTTTTGAAGAAAGCCTAGAAGGCCTGGCGGCGATGGAAACTGAACTGCTCGCGATTAATATCGACGAGCCAGATGATGAAGCTATCAATACCATCTTTAGGGGCGCCCACTCGATTAAGGGAGGCAGCGCAACCTTTGGATTTAATGGCGTTGCTAACTTCACTCACTTGCTTGAAACCTTACTGGATGAAATTCGCGATAAACGCCGCAAGATGACCGCTGATCATGTTGATATTCTGCTGCACTCAGTGGATGTCTTACGCGCCATGATAGATGCCTTAATGACTGAAAGCGAATATTCAGATCCGCAATTGCAAGAGTTGGAACGTCGGTTAAATGAAGCCTTAGCCATTGCTAACAATAACGTCGTAACAGCAGCACCGGTGATCATTGAGCCAACCTTAGCAGTGAGTAACTTGCAGCGTTGGCAAATTAATTTTATTGCGGGTGAAGACATACTCAAATGCGGCAATGACCCCTTGTTGATGTTTACTGAGCTGAGACAACTGGGCGAACTTGAGGTCGAGTTACTCCCAACAGAAATGCCTAAGCTGTTAGATTTTGAGCCAGAAAATTGCTATTTATGCTGGCGCCTCACCTTAGTCACTGAAGCAAGTCTTAAAAAAATTACCGAAGTATTTGATTGGGTGGCTGATGAGTGCCAAATCGAATACCTAGAGCTGACTGACTCAGTGCCAGAAACCATTGAAAATGACAGCTGCGACGGCTTAATTGAAGAGTTGGTCGAAGTTAGCGAAGCGCCTGAACGCGCGAAACAAATGGCCAGTCCACCAGCGAATAAGGCCAAGGCCGAATCCGGTTCAATTCGCGTCAGCACAGATAAAATAGATACCTTAATTAATATGGTCGGCGAGTTAGTGATTACTCAGGCCATGCTCGGTCAATTAGGCCAGCAAGAGCAAATTTCGAGTGAATCAATGTTGATGCTCAATTTGGGCTTAGAGCAACTGGCATCCCACACCCGCGATCTGCAAGAAAGCGTCATGCAAATCCGGATGATCCCTATCAGCTTTGCTTTTAGTCGCTTCCCACGATTAGTGCGCGATATTAGCCAAAAACAAGGTAAAAAAGTCGAGCTCATACTTAAGGGTGAAGACACTGAACTTGATAAAACCGTGATGGAAAAAATTGTCGACCCTATGGTGCACTTAGTGCGCAATTCACTCGACCACGGCCTTGAACAACCAGATGTGAGACGCGCTAATGGTAAGAGCGAAGTCGGCAATATTACTCTCAATGCCTTCCATCAAGGTGGCAATATCATTATTGAAATCAGTGATGATGGCGCCGGTTTAAACACAGAAAAAATCTTAGCCAAAGCGCGTGAAAAGGGTCTTATTGGCCGCGACGAAGAACCCAGCGACGAAGTCATTCATCAGCTTATCTTTCACCCCGGTTTTTCAACCGCTGATCAAGTCTCCGATCTTTCTGGACGCGGCGTCGGCATGGATGTAGTTAAGCGCAATATTCATAGCTTAAATGGCAGTATAGATTTGAGCTCCAAACGCGGCCATGGCAGTCGTTTTACCATTCGCTTACCTCTGACGCTTGCGATTCTTGATGGCCAATTAATTCGTATTGGCGAGCACATTTATGTGATCCCCTTGATGTCGATTTATGAATCGCTGCAAGTGAAAAACGAGAAAGTAAATCGTCTCAACGAAGAACATGAACTCATTCGCTTACGCGATGACTATGTCCCCATCATCAAGGTCTTTCGTGAGTTTAATCATAAGGCTGATGCTACTGAAGTGGAGAATGGCCTAGTGATGGTCGTCGAGCATAACAATAGCAAGGTCGGGTTATTAGTGGATGAACTCATGGCTCAGCAACAAGTCGTTATTAAGAGCCTTGAAGATAACTATGCCAAGATCCCAGGAATTTCGGGAGCCACTATTTTAGGCAATGGCACAGTGGCCTTAATCATTGACGTCGCCAGCTTAGTTGAACTTGCTGGTATTGGGCATAACAAAGAACATGCGGCATAAGGATAGGCAGTCATGGCTCAAGCAACAGCAATCAATATAGAGCAAAACCAAATACTCACTAGTAAAGAACATGACTATCACCAGTTTTTAAGTTTTGTGATGGCCAATGAAGAATATGGCGTGCCGATTTTAGCGGTGCAAGAAATTCGCGGCTGGGAACCGACCACTAGTATTCCTAATGCCCCGAAGCACGTTAAAGGCGTGATTAATTTACGCGGCACCATAGTCCCTATTATCGATCTGCGAGAGCGGTTTGGGATTGATAGCCTAGCCTATGGTTCAACCACTGTGGTGATAGTGCTTAAAGTTGAGTTAGCTAATCAACAAAAAGTCATAGGCATAGTGGTGGATGCTGTGTCTGATGTATTTACCATTGCGGAAAACGAAATTAGGGTCACTCCGGATTTTGGTAACGCCCAAGATTTACGCTTTATTCGCGGTCTTGCAAGTGTGTCCGAAAAAATGGTGATTCTGCTTGATATCAATATGTTGCTAGGTAAAGACAGTCTTCCTGATGCGGGGACTTTATCAAACATCATCAAAGATCTAGAACTAGACACTCCCGTTGAAGATTAATAGCTAGGCAGAGGATTTAACATGGAAGCGACAAAAGATCATCAAGGAACCGGAGCTGTAAAAAGCACCCAACTGCTGACTATTACCTTAGTGGTGTTAGTCATAAGTTTAATTTGCACAGTCATTAATGCCCCACAAATCGCGGTAATCGCGTTGCAATGTGCAGGCTTAGCTTTGCTCGGTTGGAGTTGGTATCAAGCGACTCAAGAAGAAAGTGTATTACCTAATTTTATTAGCCAACTCTCTTTGCACCTGCAAGGCCAAGGTGCCATGCCCGAGTTAGCCGTGGCAGGATGGCAGCAGTGCAAACAAGCACTCACTAGCCTGCAGACCAATCTTAATAAATATAGCTTTAGTCATCAGGCGTTAGAAAAATGCCAGGGCAGCATTATGCTCGCATCCGCTGACGGCATGATTATGCACGTCAATCCATCGCTACAAACTCTAATGCAACACGCTGAGCAAGATATCAAAAGTGCTATCCCATCGTTTAACAGTCGCCAGTTAACCGGCAGTCATATGGATCAATTCCATAAAAACCCTGCGCATCAACAGCATTTAATTCGTAATCTCAGCTCAGCCCATACTGCCAGATTCAAAGTCGGTGGTCGCACCTTTAACTTAATCGCCAGCCCAGTGTATGACAAAGATAATCAGCAAAAACTCGGGGTAGTGATTGAATGGGACGATATGACAGAACAATTGGCGAAAGAAGCCAAAGAAAACGCCCTTGCCAAAGAAAATAATGCCATCAAGCAAGCCCTTGATGTCTGCCAAGCCAATGTCATGATGGCCGATGAAAACTACCATATCACCTACCTCAATACCTCTTTAACTCAAGTTTTTAGACATAATGAAAACACACTGAGACAAGCTATACCCCAATTCAATGTGGATAAATTGGTTGGCAACAACATTGATATTTTCCATAAGAATCCAGCGCATCAGCGCAGTATGCTCGAGAAATTAACCTCAGTGCATAAAACTCATATTACAGTCAACGGCATAGTCTTTTCGTTAATCGCAACGCCTGTATTTGATGGCGGCAAACGCATAGGCACAGTGGTTGAGTGGGAAGATATTACTGAGCAGTTAAAACTCAAAGATGAGCAAGAGAGTTTGTTCAATGAAAACCTGCGTATCCGCCAAGCGTTAGATAATGTCAGCGCTAATACCATGGTGGCAGATAACGATCTCAACATCATTTATCTCAATAAAGCTGTACAGAAGATGTTTATGGATGTAAACGCTGAACTGAAAAAATCACTGCCCGCATTTGATGCCAATAATTTGCTGGGTGCCAATATCGATAAGTTCCATGTCAATCCGCAGCACCAAAGACATCTTTTAGCTAAGATGACGGACACTTATCGCAGCCGCATTACCGTAGGTGAGCGCACCTTTACCTTTATTGCCAACCCTATAGTGCAACCTGATGGCACTAAAATAGGCACAGTGGTGGAGTGGGACGATATTACTGATCAACTGAAAAAGCAGCAGGAAGAAACCCGCATTGCCAGTGAAAACGCCCGCATACGTCAGGCACTAGATAACGTCAGCGCCAATACCATGCTTGCCGATGCCGAGTGCAACATTATTTATATGAATGGCGCGGTATCTAATATGTTTAATCAGGCGCAAACCGACATACGCACCAGTTTGCCTAACTTTAATGCCAACAAACTGATTGGGCAAAATATTGATGTCTTCCATAAAAATCCCAGCCATCAACGCAACATCTTAAACAAGATCAACAGCACTTATACCAGCCAACTAGTGGTTGGTGGTCGCACCTTCCGCATCATTGCTAACCCTATTACAGACGCCAGTGGTAACCGTTTAGGCACAGTAGTGGAGTGGGCAGATCGCACTGCCGAAGTCGCCATTGAGCATGAAGTCGATGCGCTCATTCAAGCGGCTAATGCTGGTGATTTAAGTCCAAGATTAACAACAGCGGGTAAAGAAGGCTTCTATCTCAACCTTTCAAATGGCTTAAATAAGCTGGTCACTATTGCCGATGAAGTGATTTCCGATGTTGTTAATGTGTTCGATGGCATGGCAAAAGGCGATTTAACCCGTGAAATCCAAGGGGAATACCAAGGTCAATTTGGCAAATTAAAAGCCGATGCTAACACCACCATTCAGCGCCTAACCGAAGTGCTTTCTGGCATTCAAGAATCAGCGACCACAGTGACAGCTGGCGCCGAAGAAATTGCCAAAGGCAACGCTGATCTTAGTCAGCGCACCGAAGAGCAAGCAGCATCGCTTGAAGAAACGGCCTCAAGCATGGAAGAAATGACCACTACTGTGCAGCAAAGCGCTGAAAACGCAGTGCAAGCCGATAAGCTCGCCAAAGAAGCCAACACTAAGGCGATCCAAGGCGGCGAAGTCGTGACGCAAGCCATTAGCGCAATGGAAGCTATCGATCAATCGAGCAAACGTATCGTCGACATTATTAGCGTGATTGATGAAATTGCCTTCCAAACTAACTTGTTAGCCCTCAATGCGGCGGTTGAAGCCGCTAGAGCCGGTGAGCAAGGCCGCGGCTTTGCTGTGGTCGCCGGTGAAGTGCGCAATCTGGCGCAGCGTAGTGCGGGCGCCGCCAAAGAAATTAAAGAGCTTATTCGCGATAGCGTTGGCAAGGTGAGAGACGGTACTGCCTTAGTCAACCAATCGGGTATTACCTTGCAAGAGATAGTCGATTCGGTATCAAAAGTTGCCATGATGATTAATCAAATTAGCGTGGCCGCCGATCAGCAATCCATAGGTATTCAAGAGGTGAATAAGGCTGTGTCACAAATGGATGATATGACCCAGCAAAACGCGTCTTTGGTTGAGCAAGTATCTGCCGCAGGCGATGCCATGACAGAGCAAGCGCGTAGCATGCGCCGTCAGTTGGGTTTCTTCACTATGGGTAAAGGGGCGATGAACAACTCACCTAACATCAAAACTAAGACGGCCAGTTTCGCTAAAGTCTCTGGCCTTGAAACTCACCACGATGACGACTGGAATGAGTTCTAACCTTAGATGGGAATCGGTCATTTTGGCCTATTCCCTGCTCATTGAGTCGTAGACACACGATTACATAAAGAATAACAAGGAGCGATTGGGAAGCTTGGACTCCCAATCAGACTGTCAGGGATGAACATGAGTACTAACCATTTAGACGATGAACCCGAGTTCCTTATGACAGATAAAAATTTTGAGTACATAAGAACACTCGCTTACCAACAAACAGGGATAGTGTTACCTGAACGCAAAAAACATATGGTGTATAGCCGCTTGTGTCGCCGCTTGCGGGTATTAGGCCATAATGACTTTGGCGAATATTGCCAGACGTTAGAACACAACAATGATGAGTTACCTAACTTTATCAATGCGTTAACTACCAACTTAACGTCTTTTTTTCGCGAGAGACATCACTTCGACTTTTTGAACGATGTGGTGATGGATCAATGGCGTAAACAAGGTAAAAAGCGCATTCGTATTTGGTCATCTGCCTGCTCAACCGGTGAAGAACCTTACAGCATAGCCATGACGTTACAACCTATGCTTGCGCAAGCTCAGCTTGATATTAAGATTTTAGCCACAGATCTCGATACTAATGTGCTCGCCAAAGCGCAAGCCGGCATTTACCCCAAAGATAACCTTGAGCATATTGCCAACGACATGCAAAAGTCTTGCATCAATTTGTTAGGTAATCAATTTGAAATCAAGCCGCTGATCAAAAATCACATTCATTTTAAACAGTTAAACTTGCTGCAATCTTGGCCAATGAAAGGTTCATTTGACGTCATTTTTTGCCGTAATGTGATGATCTATTTTGACGCTGAAACCCGCAAAAAAATCATTGCCAGATTCAGGCAATTATTGAGTAATGATGGTTATTTAATCATTGGCCACTCTGAAACCTTGCATCATATTTCCGATGAGTTTGTGCTAATCGGCCACACTATTTATCGCCCAAAAACTCACACTACCCATTCTTTGAGCCAATTTGGCACTGAAGGTAAATAAGATGATTAAAGTTCTTGTCATAGACGACTCTGCCTTAGTCAGGCAATTACTGACCCATATGCTGGAGCAAGCTGATGATATTTGCGTTGTCGGCGGCGCTGAAAATCCATTGCAAGCCAGAGACATGATTAAAACGCTCGCGCCAGATGTGCTCACCTTAGACATAGAAATGCCCAAGATGGACGGGATCGCATTTTTACGTAACTTAATGCGCTTACGCCCCATGCCGGTCATTATGATATCGACTTTAACCGAGAAAGGCGCAGCTATTACCCTTGAGGCCTTAAGCATTGGCGCCATCGACTTTATCGCTAAGCCAAAAAACGATTTACAAAACAGCTTACCGACCTATCAAGCTGAATTATTAGAAAAAGTAAGACAAGCCGCTTGTTGCCGCATTCGCCCCAAGATGCCTGTTACACCGATAATCAGTACCCATAATGCCAAACTTAAAAACCGCTTAGTGGCTATTGGCGCTTCAACCGGTGGCACCGAAGCTATTGCAGAATTGATTAGTACGCTACCAGCTAACTTTCCACCTGTGGTCATAGCCCAGCATATTCCCGCGGCGTTTAGCGCCTCGTTTGCGCGGCGCTTAGATACTAAATGCGCCATGAGTGTTCATGAGGCCGTGGGCGGCGAATTACTTAAACCAGGATTTGTGTATGTGGCGCCGGGAGATAAGCATTTAACTATTATTAGAAGAGGTACTCATTTTTACACTGAGCTACTTGATACCGATCCCGTCAATCGCCATAAACCTTCGGTCGAAGTCTTGTTTAATAGCGTGGCGGAATGCGCAGGTCAGCAGAGTATAGGCGTGATGCTAACTGGAATGGGCAAGGATGGTGCGCAGGGATTACTCGCCATGAAGGAGCAAGGATCGCATAACATTTGCCAGGATGAAGCCACATCTGTGGTGTGGGGCATGCCAGGGGCTGCGGTGGCGATTGACGCGCACCATGAACAGCAACCCCTACATTTAATCGCCAATCGGCTATTAAGCTTACTTAGAGTCTAAAACCTAAGCTGCTTACACCGGCTTAAAACTTGGGCCAGCTGCCATCATCCTTAGGTCTCACCCAAGCTTGTGAGAACCAATAATAGCGCCCAGTGGATTTGCTGGGCGCAGTGCAATTGTAACGTGAACGCCCAGCGCCTAAAGCTAGCTCAGCCTGAATACTAAAAGTTTCAGCATTCAACCACACAGGCTCAGTCGCGCCCTGCCCTTGCACAAAACACATCACTTGTTTGCGATTGATATCTGTCATATCCAACGTTAACTCAAGCTTGGGCTGCCACTTGCCATTTGCAAGCATAGGATCGTGAATGTTTTGGCTGACGATAGGCATGTTCAAACTGTGCAATTTGACCTTAAGCGATGACATATCGGCATAAGGGCCAGCCACCGGAAAACGAGGTAACGCCGTGAGTGATGAATACCAGCCAGCAGCGCCAGACTGTTGACCTAAGGCTACATATCCTTGTTCAGCTAACCATTGCTGCAGCTGCGCATTATATTCACCATAAGGATAGGCTAAGGTTTTATGAGACTGACCTGTGTGTTTTAAAATCATCGCCTCAGTACGTTCAATATTAGCGGTAACGCGCCCCAACCATTGCGCCTCAGTTTCACCAGCGTCCATACGCACTAAGTGTTCATGGGCATAGCTATGATTTGCGATAGTGGCGCCTTCTTGGGAAATCTTAGTTAAGGTTGCCCAGCTCATCATCTCCCCATAACCTTGCTCAATTGGCGCTATGGCAACAAACATAGTGTAGGGAAAGCCAAACTCTTTTAATAAGGGATGCGCATTAGCGGCAATGTCTTGATAACCGTCATCAAAGGTAATTACCACGCTTTTATCGGCTAATGGTTGACGCTGCTTAATGGCTTCGATTAAACGGCTCAGAGGAATAACGGTAAAATCATTGTCTTTAAGATACTGCATCTGCTCACGAAATTGCGCGAGGCTAACACTCGTGCTGCGCGGCCCTGTGTCTGATACATGATGATACTGTAGAATGACAGCGCCGCGCTGCGCCACTGGCGTGTTCGGTAATTGCGCCCATGCTAGGGTGCTTAAGCATAAGCAAAAAGTAGCGAGTATCGCACTCAGCCATTTATTTAACATATAAGATTTTCGCCTCTATGATGACAAGTCCAGCAATTCTGCTTAACGCTCAAGCCAATCGACACTTGTTGGCCTTAGCCTTGCCAATGATTTTATCGAATATCACTGTGCCCTTATTGGGCCTAGTGGATACTGCGGTTATAGGTCATTTGAGTAATGCCTATTATTTAGGGGGCGTTGCATTAGCATCGACCATAATTACGCTAATTTTCTGGTTACTCGGATTCTTGCGCATGGCCACCACCGGCCTAGTCGCGCAAGCGTATGGTCGACAAGATAATCAACAACAATTCAGCCTGCTATTACAAGCCGTGAGCCTAGCACTGATTTTTGGCTTACTCATTATTGCTTTGCAACAGCCTATTCTTGAACTTGCTTTAGGTTTTTCTGCCGCTAGTGAGCAGGTGATTATCTATTGCCAACAGTACTTTTATATCCGAATTTGGGCGGCGCCTTTTGCCCTATTAAATTTAGTGTTATTGGGATATCTACTGGGCAGACAACAACCTAAAGCCGCTATGTGGCAACTCATAGTCGCTAATAGCGCCAACATTATACTCGATTTGGTATTGGTTTTGGGATTTGACATGGGAGTTAAGGGTGCGGCCATCGCCTCAGTCATCGCTGAAATAGCAGGAACCACAGTCGCTGCCACTATGGTCATCCGCCAACTGAAGTTGCAATCGGGTTTTGCCCTTAAAGAGCAACTCTGTCGCTTGCAACTTAATGGCTATCAGCAACTGCTGAGCCTCAATGCCAATATCTTTATTCGCAGTCTATGCCTGCAAGCTGTGTTCGCCTTTATGACCTTTAAAGCCGCGAGCTTGGGTGATACTGTGTTGGCAGCCAATGCTATTTTACTGAACTTACTCTTACTTATTTCTTACGCCTTAGATGGTATTGCCTACTACGCCGAAGCTGAAGGTGGGCGCCACTTTGGGCGCGGAGATAAAGCCGGGCTCAAATATAGCGTTGCCCTCGCCTTTTATTGGTCAGCGATTATAGCCATATGTTTTAGTTTAAGTTTTTATCTACTAGGCGCGCCATTGATTAGCTCGCTCACTAGCATAACGAGTGTGCAAGCCAGTGCCATTCATTACCTGCCGTGGTTAGTCTTGATGCCTATCTTAGCTTTTGGATCATACCTGTTTGATGGCGTCTATATAGGCACAGCGCAGGGGGCAACCATGCGTAACAGCATGATATTTTGTACCTTCGCCGTATTCTTCCCTGTGTGGTGGTGTTTAGAATCGTCAGGCAACCATGCCCTATGGGCCGCGATGTCAGCCTTTATGCTTACCAGAAGCCTCACTTTAGGACTGCATTACCAATTAAAGCTAAGTCGCCACGACTGAGCTGGTATTAAATCGACATCAATTTAATCAATAGCATTAATGCCAATCACTGAAACTGATTGGCATTTTTTATGCCCAGAGCTTCAGTCTATGACTCATGCTGCTAATAGCCAAAAGCTGCAGCATTGTCTGATTACATAAATTTTTAACAACTTTACTGAGGGTGCGGGGAAGTATTAGCGACGGTAATCTGAGATGAACTAGATACAATATTTAGTATTCAATCAGCGTTAAACATCAGCCAAGCCACTTAGCCCTGAGGAATCCCCTGATAATTTACAAATAAATCATCAAATTAGGGTGGAAGCGCATCTTGTTGCATGATCAAATGGTTTCGTCAAAAACTACACTTGGACAACAAGATGCGCGAAGCCAATATCCTACAACATTCTTTACACCAATACTGCCCAGAACTTCACCTAAAACGATTAAACAGTTTGATGCTGGCCTCTAAGGCACTGATTGAATGTAAGACACTGACCTTGACTGAGTTAGGTCGAAATTTACCAACCACGGCTCGAACCAAGCAAAACATCAAGCGCATTGATCGTTTGCTCGGCAACACGCATCTGCACCAAGAGCGGTTAGCGGTCTACCAATGGCATGCCAGCCTTATCTGTTCTGGTAACCCTATGCCGATTGTGCTCGTCGATTGGTCAGATATCCGAGAGCATAAACGCATCATGGCCCTGCGAGCCTCAATAGCCTTCAATGGCCGCTCTATTACCCTATATGAGAAATCCTATCCCCTATCAGAACAATGCTCTAAGGCCGCCCACAACGGTTTTTTAGCGGACTTAGCCAAGATTTTACCTTTGCATGTTACCCCTCTCATCGTGACTGACGCGGGGTTCAAAGTGCCTTGGTACAAAGAGGTTGAGGCACATGGTTGGTTTTGGCTAAGCCGTATTCGCGGTACCGTTCAATTTGCAGATATTGGTGCCGAAAATTGGCGTGCAGTTCGCAGTACACATGACTTGGCCAACAGTCGAGCGAAGAGCCTAGGGTGTAAGCTCTTAACCAAATCTAACCCTATCAATTGCCATCTCACGCTTTATCGTAGCAAACCTAAGGGGCGTACAAATCAGCGTTCAACGAGGACGAATTGCCACCATCCATCAGCAAAAACGTACTCAACAGCGGCGAGAGAACCTTGGGTGTTAGCCAGCAACTTACCACCAGGATCTCGGAGCCCAAAACAGCTGGTAAACCTGTACGCCAAACGTATGCAAATTGAAGAAACCTTTCGTGACCTCAAAAGCCCGGCATACGGCTTTGGCTTACGCCAAAGTCGTACCAACAGTCCAGAGCGATTCGACATCATCCTACTGATTGCGTTAATGGTTCAATGCCTGTTGTGGCTAGTTGGTTTACACGCACAGCAACAGGGCTGGGATAAGCATTTTCAGGCCAATACCATTGGGCATCGAACGGTACTCTCAACGATTCGCTTGGGATTGGAGGTACTCAGGCGGCCTGATTATCAAATCACGGAGAA
This sequence comes from Shewanella sp. SNU WT4, assembly GCF_006494715.1. Classification (NCBI taxonomy): domain Bacteria; kingdom Pseudomonadati; phylum Pseudomonadota; class Gammaproteobacteria; order Alteromonadales; family Shewanellaceae; genus Shewanella; species Shewanella sp. SNU WT4. The sequence goes on along the minus strand of NZ_CP041151.1, from coordinate 552,407 downwards.
AGAATTGCTGGCGGCGTGGGTATTATTCGCCAATCAGTTACTCAAATATGGCTATGCTATGGCCGATTTATGAGGGGATCCTTCAGCACTTAGCCTTAACGTCGTAAAGGCTAATAGACTTATATATGTAGGCATCTCAATCGTAACCGTCCAGCGACCCACACCTCGCATCGTTAATCTGATTATTTGAAAATATCTGCTCATTGATAAATTTGGAGCAGGTGATGACAACTCACAAAACAAGTCAGCAGTGGCGACAGTTACTTTTACAACGCAATACTTTTAGTGGCACTAATATCGAATTTTGCCAGCAACATAATGTCTCGATTACCACCTATTATAAACAGCGCGCTTTACTGGGTAAGCAACAGTACCAGCCAAGCGTGTCAGAGCAAACATCTCACGCTACTCAATCACGCTTTATACAACTAAAACAAACCACCACTGAAGTCTGCACGCAAACTCATCAACACCCAGTGCTGTTTAATACGCGAACTGGCCAACTCACTCTTTCAGCGGATTTAGCAACAATAGATATCCTTACCATCATTAAGGGGCTAATGGTATGAAGATGTTTGTTGATGTGCCTTCCGTCTATTTATGTGCCGATGCTGTCGATTTTCGTAAATCAATTAACGGGTTGGCGGCTTTAGTCGAAGCAGAGCTAGAGCTGTCCGTCCTTAATGGTGCACTATTTGTGTTTTGCAATAAAGGCCACGATAAACTCAAATGACTTTATTGGGATAACACTGGCTTTGCGCTATGGTATAAGCGATTAGACAAGCATAAGTTCAAATGGCCCAAACTCATATCACCCACCATGACATTATCCGAGCAGCAATTACACGGGTTATTAGGGGGTTATGATGTCATTGGCCACAGTAAAATTGATGTGACGGGTAAGCAACTACGTTAATATTTGCGATCAATTGATGATCATCAAAACAAGGTCAATTAGCACTACAAAGCCTTTCGATATGCCTTAACATAGGCGTCATGAAAAATGAACTCGCCCTTAAACAGCGCATTGCTGAACTTGAAAAACTGTTAGCGCAGAAGGATGCACTCATCGCAGCCTTGGAAGAGCGCTGGCGCCTCGCTCAACAAAAACAATTCGGCAAAAGTGCTGAAGGCTTTGTTGGGCAAGGCGAGTTATTCAATGAAGTAGAAGAGATTGTTGAAGCCGTTGAGGCCGAGCAACAATCCATTAGCTATACCCGTAAAAAGCCTGTGCGTAAGCCACTGCCAAAAGACTTACCCCGTGAGCAGGTTATCCATGATATCACCGATAAGACCTGTGATTGCTGTGGCAGTGAGTTACATAAAATGGGCGAGGATAAATCAGAAAAGCTTGAGTTTATTCCAGCGCAAATCAAAGTGATTGAGCACATTAGGCCTAAATACGCTTGCCGCCACTGTGATAAATCCTCGACTCAAACGCCGATTAAACAAGCCTCAATGCCAGCAATGCCAATCAATAAAGGCATTGCTACAAGCAGTTTACTCAGTCAGCTTATCACCAGTAAATATCAATACGGGTTACCGCTTTATCGCCAGGAAGCGATGTTTAAGCAATATGGCATTGAGCTCAGTCGCCAGACAATGAGCAGCTGGATAGACAAATCAGCCACCCTCTTCGCACCATTAGTTGAACGGCTTAAAACAGCGTTGTTAAAACAGCCCACGTTGTTTGCTGATGAAACGCCATTAAAAGTGGTGAAATCCGATAAAGTGAACAGTTACATGTGGGTCTATTGCTCAGGTCGAGATTCACCAGCCCCGAATAATCCTATCCCTAATATTGTGCTTTACGACTTCCACAATAGTCGGGCAGCCGCCTGCGTGGTCAATTATCTTGATGGATATCAAGGCTATTTGCACGTAGATGGATATCAAGCTTATGAAAAAACACAGGCAACCTTAGTGGGATGCTGGGCTCATGCTAGGCGTAAATTTATTGAAGCAAAAAAGCTGCAAGGTAAAAACAAAACCGGCAAAGCGGATGTGGTATTGAGTCTTATCCAGAAATTGTACGGTGTAGAGTCACACATCAAAGATAAAACTACAGATGAAAAGTACATTGCCAGACAAGAGGCTAGCCTGCCTATTTTTAGCAAGCTAAAAGCATGGCTTGAGCAAAACCAGCCCAATTTAGTGGGTAATACCAAACTGATGGAGGCAGCTAATTACCTGGCTAATCAATGGCACAAACTCATTCGTTATGTTGATGATGGCAGGCTGAGTATTGATAACAATCGTGCAGAGCGAGCCGTAAAACCGTTTGTGATTGGCCGAAAAAATTGGTTATTCAGTCAGACAGCTAATGGGGCAAATGCCAGTGCCACGCTTTACAGCATAGTAGAAACGGCCAAGGTCAATGGCTTAGTACCATTTGATTACATCATGGCTTGTCTTAATGAACTGTGCCAACCAGCACCGGATATCGACAGCCTGTTACCATGGAATTTTAAAAGATAGGTGTAGTTGCCCAGACGCTTACCCTTAGTTGGCTAGCAGTATGAAAAACTCTTACAAAATCTAACGAATAAAGCCCGTTGCGTTAGCAACGGGCTTTATCGACTCTCTTACGAGAAATTAGGCGCCTGGAGATGACCTACTCTCGCATGGGGAAACCCCACACTACCATCGGCGCGACTGTGTTTCACTTCTGAGTTCGGAATGGGATCAGGTGGTGCCACAGTGCTATGGTCTCCAGACAAATTCTTTACATTTATACATTTGTCTATGGTGCTGATACCCAGAATCGAACTGGGGACCTCATCCTTACCAAGGATGCGCTCTACCGACTGAGCCATATCAGCGAATTTGGTGTCTGGAGATGACCTACTCTCGCATGGGGAAACCCCACACTACCATCGGCGCGACTGCGTTTCACTTCTGAGTTCGGAATGGGATCAGGTGGTGCCACAGTGCTATGGTCTCCAGACAAATTTGGAAATTCGGAAAGCTAATTATTGAGTACTCAATCTTCAATCAAGTATTTTTCGATTCTTTCAGGCTTGTTCAGTAAAACCCATCTGGGTTGTATGGTTAAGCCTCTCGGGTCATTAGTACAAGTTAGCTCAACGCCTCACAACGCTTACACACCTTGCCTATCAACGTCCTAGTCTCGGACGGCCCTTCAGAGGACTTATAGTCCTAGGGATGACTCATCTTGGGGCTCGCTTCCCGCTTAGATGCTTTCAGCGGTTATCGATTCCGAACGTAGCTACCGGGCAATGCCATTGGCATGACAACCCGAACACCAGCGGTTCGTCCACTCCGGTCCTCTCGTACTAGGAGCAGCTCCCCTCAATCATCCAACGCCCACGGCAGATAGGGACCGAACTGTCTCACGACGTTCTGAACCCAGCTCGCGTACCACTTTAAATGGCGAACAGCCATACCCTTGGGACCGACTTCAGCCCCAGGATGTGATGAGCCGACATCGAGGTGCCAAACACCGCCGTCGATATGAACTCTTGGGCGGTATCAGCCTGTTATCCCCGGAGTACCTTTTATCCGTTGAGCGATGGCCCTTCCATTCAGAACCACCGGATCACTATGACCTACTTTCGTACCTGCTCGACGTGTCTGTCTCGCAGTTAAGCTGGCTTATGCCATTGCACTAACCGTACGATGTCCGACCGTACTTAGCCAACCTTCGTGCTCCTCCGTTACTCTTTGGGAGGAGACCGCCCCAGTCAAACTACCCACCAGGCACTGTCCCTAATCCCGATAAGGGACCTAGGTTAGAACATCAAAACTACAAGGGTGGTATTTCAAGGACGACTCCACACAAACTAGCGTTCATGCTTCAAAGTCTCCCACCTATCCTACACATGTAGGTTCAATGTTCAGTGCCAAGCTATAGTAAAGGTTCACGGGGTCTTTCCGTCTAGCCGCGGGTATACGGCATCTTCACCGCAATTTCAACTTCACTGAGTCTCGGCTGGAGACAGCGTGGCCATCATTACGCCATTCGTGCAGGTCGGAACTTACCCGACAAGGAATTTCGCTACCTTAGGACCGTTATAGTTACGGCCGCCGTTTACCGGGGCTTCGATCATGAGCTTCTCCGAAGATAACCCAATCAATTAACCTTCCGGCACCGGGCAGGCGTCACACCGTATACTTCATCTTGCGATTTTGCACAGTGCTGTGTTTTTGATAAACAGTTGCAGCCACCTGGTATCTGCGACTCCCGTCAGCTTAGAGAGCAAGTCTCATCACCAACAGGAGCGTACCTTCTCCCGAAGTTACGGTACCATTTTGCCTAGTTCCTTCAGCCGAGTTCTCTCAAGCGCCTTGGTATTCTCTACCCGACCACCTGTGTCGGTTTGGGGTACGATTCCTGCTAACCTGAAGCTTAGAAGATTTTCCTGGAAGCATGGCATCAACTACTTCAGTCCCTTAGGACCTCGTCATCAGCTCTCAGCGTAAGTATTCCCGGATTTGCCTAAGAATACCGCCTACCACCTTAAACGCGGACTACCAACGCCGCGCTAGCCTAGCCTTCTCCGTCTCTCCATCGCAGTTAGCACAAGTACGGGAATATTAACCCGTTTCCCATCGACTACGCCTTTCGGCCTCGCCTTAGGGGTCGACTCACCCTGCCCCGATTAACGTTGGACAGGAACCCTTGGTCTTCCGGCGAGGGGGTTTTTCACCCCCTTTATCGTTACTCATGTCAGCATTCGCACTTCTGATACCTCCAGCGTGGGTTACCCCTTCACCTTCAACGGCTTACAGAACGCTCCTCTACCGCGCATCTCTAATGAAATGCACCCGTAGCTTCGGTGACTAGCTTAGCCCCGTTACATCTTCCGCGCAGGCCGACTCGACTAGTGAGCTATTACGCTTTCTTTAAATGATGGCTGCTTCTAAGCCAACATCCTAGCTGTCTAAGCCTTCCCACATCGTTTCCCACTTAGCTAGTACTTTGGGACCTTAGCTGACGGTCTGGGTTGTTTCCCTTTTGACAACGGACGTTAGCACCCGCTGTCTGTCTCCCGCATAGTACTCATTGGTATTCGGAGTTTGCAAAGGGTTGGTAAGTCGGGATGACCCCCTAGCCTTAACAGTGCTCTACCCCCAATGGTATTCGTGCGAGGCGCTACCTAAATAGCTTTCGAGGAGAACCAGATATCTCCCGGTTTGATTGGCCTTTCACCCCCAGCCACAAGTCATCCGCTAATTTTTCAACATTAGTCGGTTCGGTCCTCCAGTTGATGTTACTCAACCTTCAACCTGCCCATGGCTAGATCACCGGGTTTCGGGTCTACACCTAGCAACTAAACGCGCAGTTAACACTCGGTTTCCCTACGGCTCCGCTATTCGCTTAACCTCGCTACTAAATGTAAGTCGCTGACCCATTATACAAAAGGTACGCAGTCACGGTCTCAAGAACCGCTCCCACTGCTTGTACGTATACGGTTTCAGGTTCTATTTCACTCCCCTCACAGGGGTTCTTTTCGCCTTTCCCTCACGGTACTGGTTCACTATCGGTCAGTCAGGAGTATTTAGCCTTGGAGGATGGTCCCCCCATGTTCAGACAACATATCACGTGTGCCGCCTTACTCGTTTTCATCTAAGGTTAGTTTTCATGTACGGGACTATCACCCTGTACCGTTGGACTTTCCAGACCATTCCACTAACACCCCCTAGACTTAAGGGCTAATCCCCGTTCGCTCGCCGCTACTTAGGGAATCTCGGTTGATTTCTTTTCCTCTGGGTACTTAGATGTTTCAGTTCCCCAGGTTCGCCTCATACAGCTATGTATTCACTGCATGATGACCACTTATGTGGCCGGGTTTCCCCATTCGGACATCGTTAGCTCAAATGCTTGTTACTAGCTCGCCAACGCTTTTCGCAAGTTACTACGTCCTTCATCGCCTCTGACTGCCAAGGCATCCACCGTATACGCTTAGTCACTTAACCATACAACCCAAATGAGTTTCACTTGAGCGTATTGCAACTAGCTGGTTTTTACTGTCTCTTGCTTTCGCAAAAGAACGCCTTGATTTACTTCATTTCTGAAGTTAAAGAATATCCAAAACACTTGATTAAAGTATTTTGAGAACTCAATTTTGTATCACCTAATGCTCGCGCACTAAGTTCTACTATCAGCTTTCCAAATTTTTAAAGAACATATTTCAACGACTTGGTTGAAATTAGGCTTAAAAAAGCCAAAGATAAATTTTACATTATCTTTGGCATTTCTATTCCAAAATCTGCAATGGTGTCCATTTCTATTCAGAGAAATGGTGGAGCTATGCGGGATCGAACCGCAGACCTCCTGCGTGCAAGGCAGGCGCTCTCCCAGCTGAGCTATAGCCCCATTGCAGCAGTCGAAAACATATTGAAACCTAAAACATCCGCCAAATCGGTTTGATAACAAAACAATTTGGTGGGTCAGAGTGGACTTGAACCACCGACCTCACCCTTATCAGGGGTGCGCTCTAACCAGCTGAGCTACAGACCCATGCTTTGGTCTCGCAATATTCTCTATCTTCTATCAGACAATCTATGTGAACACTCAACAGTAATTCTAAATCGCATAGGTAAGGAGGTGATCCAGCCCCAGGTTCCCCTAGGGCTACCTTGTTACGACTTCACCCCAGTCATGAACCACACCGTGGTAAACGCCCTCCCGAAGGGTTAAGCTATCTACTTCTGGTGCAGCCCACTCCCATGGTGTGACGGGCGGTGTGTACAAGGCCCGGGAACGTATTCACCGTGGCATTCTGATCCACGATTACTAGCGATTCCGACTTCATGGAGTCGAGTTGCAGACTCCAATCCGGACTACGATCGGCTTTGTGAGATTAGCTCCACCTCGCGGCTTTGCAACCCTCTGTACCGACCATTGTAGCACGTGTGTAGCCCTACTCGTAAGGGCCATGATGACTTGACGTCGTCCCCACCTTCCTCCGGTTTATCACCGGCAGTCTCCCTAGAGTTCCCACCATTACGTGCTGGCAAATAAGGATAAGGGTTGCGCTCGTTGCGGGACTTAACCCAACATTTCACAACACGAGCTGACGACAGCCATGCAGCACCTGTCTCAGAGTTCCCGAAGGCACTAAGCTATCTCTAGCGAATTCTCTGGATGTCAAGAGTAGGTAAGGTTCTTCGCGTTGCATCGAATTAAACCACATGCTCCACCGCTTGTGCGGGCCCCCGTCAATTCATTTGAGTTTTAACCTTGCGGCCGTACTCCCCAGGCGGTCTACTTAATGCGTTAGCTTGAGAGCCCAGTGTTCAAGACACCAAACTCCGAGTAGACATCGTTTACGGCGTGGACTACCAGGGTATCTAATCCTGTTTGCTCCCCACGCTTTCGTGCATGAGCGTCAGTCTTTGTCCAGGGGGCCGCCTTCGCCACCGGTATTCCTTCAGATCTCTACGCATTTCACCGCTACACCTGAAATTCTACCCCCTCTACAAGACTCTAGTTTGCCAGTTCAAAATGCAATTCCCAGGTTGAGCCCGGGGCTTTCACATCTCGCTTAACAAACCGCCTGCGCACGCTTTACGCCCAGTAATTCCGATTAACGCTCGGACCCTCCGTATTACCGCGGCTGCTGGCACGGAGTTAGCCGGTCCTTCTTCTGTAGGTAACGTCACAGCTAACGGGTATTAACCGTCAACCTTTCCTCCCTACTGAAAGTGCTTTACAACCCGAAGGCCTTCTTCACACACGCGGCATGGCTGCATCAGGGTTTCCCCCATTGTGCAATATTCCCCACTGCTGCCTCCCGTAGGAGTCTGGGCCGTGTCTCAGTCCCAGTGTGGCTGATCATCCTCTCAGAACAGCTAGGGATCGTCGCCTAGGTGAGCCTTTACCTCACCTACTAGCTAATCCCACCTGGGCTTATCCATCAGCGCAAGGACCCGAAGGCTCCCCTGCTTTCCCCCGTAGGGCGTATGCGGTATTAGCAGTCGTTTCCAACTGTTATCCCCCACAAATGGGCAAATTCCCAGGCATTACTCACCCGTCCGCCGCTCGCCGGCAAAGTAACAAGTTACTTCCCGCTGCCGCTCGACTTGCATGTGTTAGGCCTGCCGCCAGCGTTCAATCTGAGCCATGATCAAACTCTTCAATTAAAGTTTTGTTCGGACCCGAAAGTCCTGCTCAATGAATTCTGTCGATTCGATGATAAATCATCAAATTTGCATGTTATGCGGACATCTTCGTTGATGCCTCTTGCGAGACGTGTTAAATCGTTGTCGATTTAGCAACTACTGTGAATGTCCACATAGATTGTCTGATAAATTGTTAAAGAACGTGACCGTGATTTCTCACTGGTCAGGGCTGCGTATTCTACACACCCTTATTTCAGCGTCAAGTGGTTTTTTATGTAAGTAATTCAAATGTTGTTTAATTACTCAAACCGCTTTTCTCTAGGTCAAACCTCTTATAAAGAAGCTGCCCTTTCAACCTGCTCATCAAGCTGTATGCTTGCTGCGTCGTGTCGATGGGCCGCATTATAGGGAGCTGAGAAAATTGCGCAAGGGCTTTTTGAAAGAAAAATACAACTTTTTGATAGTTTCGCAGTTAAGCACAAGCTAACCACAAACTACCCCCAGAGTTATCAACAGAAGCTGTATTTTTAGGCGTTTTAAAGCATCAACTACCACTAACCTATGGGACTATTTCAGCGATAAACATCGCACTTAATAGTGTTATGTAGCCAGTTAAAACAAAAAAGCGACTCTATGAGTCGCTTTTTGATAGTTTGCTATTAATAGCCTAGTAGTTAGCTGAGCTTACCGTGGCATTGTTTGTACTTTTTACCACTGCCACATGGACACATATCATTGCGACCCACTTTTTCGCCTTCGCGCACCATAGGTACATGGGCGGCTAACTCCGGCGCTTCATCTGCACCCGTCACTAGTGACTCAGCTTCAGCATGTGAAAAGTCATGCTTTATCTTAGCTTCGGCTTCGCGGCGCTGTTGTTCCATCTCTTCGACATCGGATTGAGCTTGAACTTGTACTTTAGATAAGATGCTGATGACGTCATGCTTTAATGAATCAAGCAATTGTTGAAACAGTTCAAAAGATTCGCGCTTATATTCTTGCTTAGGGTTCTTTTGAGCGTAACCGCGCAAATGAATGCCCTGGCGCAAATGATCCATAGCGGCTAAGTGTTCTTTCCACAGGCCATCTAAGGTTTGCAGCATTACCGCTTTTTCAAATTGACGCAGCACAGAAGCGCCGACCATCTGCTCTTTATTAGCATAGGCTTCAGTCCAAGACTGCAGTACACGCTCACGCAGGGTTTCTTCGTACAAGTCTTCTTCAGCATCTAACCATTGTTGAATTGGCAGTACTAAGTTGAAATCTTGACGCAGGCGTTGTTCAAGTCCTGGAACATCCCATAACTCTTCCACTGATTGTGGTGGGATATATTGATTCATGGTGCTTGAGATAACATCCGCTTCGATATTACGAATAGTTTCTTCGATGCTTTGCGCATCCATCAACTCATTACGCTGGGCGTAAACGACTTGACGTTGATCGTTAGCTACGTCATCAAATTCAAGTAACTGCTTACGAATATCAAAGTTACGGGCTTCTACTTTACGCTGCGCATTTTCAATGGCGCGTGACACCCATGGGTGTTCAATCGCTTCGCCAGCCTGCATGCCCAATTTCTTCATCATGGATGACACGCGCTCGGAGGCGAAAATGCGCATCAAACTGTCTTCCATAGATAGGTAGAAACGTGATGAACCAGCATCACCTTGACGACCAGAGCGACCACGCAACTGATTATCGATACGACGCGATTCATGACGCTCGGTACCTAAGATGTGTAAACCACCGGCGGCAAGCACTTCATCGTGACGAACCTGCCAGTCACTGCGGATTTTACTGATTTGTTCAGGGCTTGGATTGGCAAGTGCATCGACTTCCATCTTCCAGTTACCACCTAAGACGATGTCGGTACCACGACCTGCCATGTTAGTTGCCACAGTAACGGCGCCAATGCGACCGGCCTGAGCAACAATGTCCGCTTCTTTTTCGTGGAACTTAGCATTCAGTACCGCGTGTGGAATTTTCTCTTTCTTTAATAGGTGCGCTAACAGCTCAGACTGCTCAATCGATACGGTACCAACCAAGACTGGCTGGCCACGTTCGCGGCAATCTTTAACATCAGCAATAATCGCTTGATACTTTTCTTCCGCGGTAAGGTAGACCAGATCGGCAAGATCTTTACGCACCATAGGACGGTTGGTAGGTACGACTACTGTATCTAGGCCATAAATGTGCTGGAATTCGAATGCTTCAGTATCAGCGGTACCTGTCATACCGGCTAATTTCTGGTACTGACGGAAATAGTTCTGGAAGGTAATCGACGCTAAGGTTTGGTTTTCATTTTGAATGTTCACACCTTCTTTAGCTTCTACCGCTTGGTGTAAACCTTCAGACCAACGACGACCAACCATAGTACGGCCAGTGTGTTCATCAACAATGATCACTTCACCATTCTGCACTACGTAATCTACGTCTTTTTCAAACAGTGTATGTGCACGCAAGGCGGCATTAACGTGATGCAACAAAGAGATATTAGCCGCAGAATAAAGTGAATCGCCTTCGGCCAACATGCCGTGCTGAGTTAACAAGTCTTCGACTTTCTCTTGGCCGCGCTCAGTTAAATGCACCTGCTTAGATTTTTCATCAATGCTGTAATCGCCTTCACCCACAAACTCTTCTGAGTCTTCTTTTTCTTGTTGGATCAAATGTGGGATCAATAAATTCATCTTGGTATAAAGCACTGAACTGTCTTCAGCGGCACCCGAGATGATCAAAGGCGTACGGGCTTCATCGATTAAAATAGAATCTACTTCATCGATTAAGGCGTAGTTCAGTGGACGCTGCACACGATCGTTTGGCGAAAATGCCATGTTGTCGCGCAGGTAGTCAAAACCGAATTCGTTGTTAGTACCGTAAGTGATGTCTGAGTTGTAGGCTTCTTTCTTGTCCTGTTGACCAAGACCTGCCACGTTAATACCCACACTTAAGCCTAAGAATTCAAACAGTGGACGGTTGTTTTCGGCATCACGACGAGCCAGGTAATCGTTGACGGTAATGACGTGCACGCCTTTACCGCTAAGGGCATTAAGGTAAGCTGGCAAAGTCGCGGTTAAGGTTTTACCTTCACCGGTACGCATTTCAGCAATCCGGTTACTATCAAGCACCATGCCGCCCAGTAACTGCACATCGAAGTGACGCATTTCAAACACACGCTTTGAGGCTTCACGCACTACGGCAAAGGCTTCTGCGGTAATACTTTCTAAGCTTTCGCCCTGTTCTAGGCGTTGACGAAATTCTGCAGTTTTACCCGTTAATTCTGTATCGGTTAATTTTTCATAATCAGCTTCTAGCGCATTGATTTTAGTTACAGTTTTATTGAGCGCTTTTAAAGTACGATCGTTACGACTACCAAAGACTTTTGTCAGTAAATTTCCAAACATCACATTCACTTATTATTGTTAAAGGCCGATTTCACAAAATTGAGAAAGCCAAAATGTTAATTAAACAGGTTTGCGCTGAACATACTTAGTTGGGTCTATCTGCTGTCCATTGCGTAACACCTCGTAGTGCACATGCGGTCCAGTCGAACGCCCTGTGCTGCCCATAATGGCAATCGTCTCGCCTTTGGTCACGACATCACCTACGGAAACTGACAAATCTTTGTTATGGCCATAACGGGTTGATATTCCATTACCATGGTCTATCTCAATCACATTACCGTAGCCAAACATATTACCGGACCAAGTCACAACTCCTGCCGCAGTGGCAAGTACGTTAGAGCCTTCAGCACCGGCAAAATCAATGCCTTTATGCCTCGTCTTGCGCCCATTGAAGGGATCGTTACGAGTACCATAGGGAGATGACAACCAACCTTTTTCGATCGGACGCCCTGAAATATACCTCTCTGTACCTATATTGAGATTAGAAGCGACAGTTTCAAGTAGCGGCAGTTGTTGATTGTTGATTTCGAGACGTTGCGTCATTAAATCTATTTCAGCAATCAGCTCAGTTAAGGTCACTTGCTCACCCACACCGGACAAACCACCGACACCGACTTGACTGGTAAAGTCGAATTGCTCAGATAATTGATTATCTTCTGCCAGCTGCTGACCCAGAGCCTCAAGGCGAGTCAACTTAGCCTGCATCAAGGCGACATGCTGCGCCAAGGTGGCTAACTGCATATCGGTAGCATTTTTTAATTCGAGCACTTTTTGCTCTTGGGCTTCACGAGCTAACTTTTCAGATTCGACACTGTGTTGCTGTGATTTAAATTGATCAGACGTGTGCTGGTAGACTCCCGCACCTGTCGCGATCATGAATATTGGCAAGAGCAACCACTGTTTACTCGGCTGCCACCGGCTAACACCTTTTCGGCGTTGAATAAAAACTGTTACACTCATAACTTCACTCAGCAACTTAACGATCATATGAAAAAGCTACCTCAGGATCTGTGCCAATTGTTACATGCCAATGGCCAATTACCTGAAATTGCCGAGAAAGCGGAACTGTTAAACCAACTGAATAATGAATTAAAACAGTTGGTATCGGGTCCCGTCGTCGATCAGCTGAAAGTTGCTAATCTTCGTAATAACGTCCTAGTGCTAGAAACCTCTGCAGCCATCTGGGCTACCCGGATAAATTTCCAGAAAGCTCGACTTCTGCAACAACTCCAACTACACACTTTGCCCATGCTTACTGCAATTGAAGTTAAAGTCAACCCAGGGCTTGCGGTAAGTAAGACTGAACCTAAGGCTAATAACCGCCAAATCAGCGAAACTACTGCACATCATCTCGATGCGCTAGCCGATCAAGCCGGTGGTGAATTGGGGCAGAAACTAAAACGGCTGGCTGCATTGGCCAGCCGTCGTCGGCAATCGTCAGAGGATTAGGCGAACGAACCCGCCCATCCTGGCACTGTAAAGCTGACTGGGACATCAGCTTCTTGCTCAAAGCTCACTAAGTCCCAAGCATCCGCTTGGGCTAATACCGCTCGAACCAATTGGTTATTTAAGGCATGGCCAGTCTTATGAGCCGCAAACTCGCCCACTAATGCGTGACCACACACATACAAATCACCAAACGCATCTAAGATCTTATGCTTAATGAACTCATCCTCATAACGCAGACCGTCGGGGTTGAGAACACGATATTCATCAAGCACTACAGCATTTTCCATGCTGCCACCTAGTGCTAAATTATTGGCTCGCAGATATTCAATATCGCGCATAAAGCCGAAGGTACGAGCACGACTGATTTCTTTAATAAACGCAGAAGAAGAGAAATCTAACATCATGTGTTGTTGACTACGGGCGATTTCTGGATGAGCAAAATCAATGCTGAAATTCACTCTGAAACCATTAAATGGACGCAGTTCCGCCCACTTGTCGCCATCTTCAACACGTACCGTTTTCTTAATACGCATGTATTTCTTCAGTGCACTTTGCTGAGCAATGCCAGCGCTTTGCAGCAAGAATACAAATGGGCTAGCACTGCCATCCATGATAGGGATTTCAGGAGCATCGACTTCGATAATAGCGTTATCGATACCAAGGCCAGCTAACGCCGCAAATAAATGCTCAATAGTAGAAATGCGGACACCGGCATCGTTTACCAAAGCGGTACACATAGTCGTTTCACGCACTTGATCGGCCAGCGCAGGAATAACCACGGCAGGCACTAAATCAGTACGAACTAATTTGATACCCGAATTCACCGGCGCGGGTTTGATGGCTAACGTAACCTTGTTGCCCGAATGCAGGCCAACTCCGGTCGTTTTCACCATTTTTTGCACAGTTCTTTGGAAGATCATTATGTTACCCGTACTTTGTTGCTACTAATATTCGGCAATTATTGCGCGCGTCAGTCACGCACAGCGCAACTGGTCAGATATCTTACCACAAGTATTCAAATTGGCAAAAATTGCTCAATTATCACCCACAGCAAGATGCTGACGCGCCCACTCCATTGTCTATCACAGCCGGCTTAGCCCACTCTTAATCCGCTTGCTTACGTAAGAATGCTGGAATATCTAAATAATCAAGCTCATTACGATTAACTGGCGCTGGATTAGTGGCGGCATTGGCATTGCGAGAGCTAGCCACTTGGCCACTATGACCAGGATTCGTGGCAGTCATAGGTGTAGATTCATTAATGAACTCTACTCTTGGCTCAGGCTGCGCAACAACCACAGGCTCAGGGCGCGCAGCAGGCTTAGTCACTAATTGGATATCAGGCTTCTTTTCAGCGCCAATACCAGTAGCAACAACAGTTACACGCAGCTCATCGCTCATTTCTGGGTCGATAACCGCGCCCACAACTACGGTTGCATTATCAGACGCATAAGCTTTAACGTGATTACCAACAGTTTCAAACTCTTCGATAGTCATGTCTAAACCGGCAGTAATGTTCACCAGAATGCCACGAGCACCAGCTAAGTCGATATCTTCCAGTAATGGGCTGGCAACAGCAGCTTCTGCCGCCTCTTCAGCGCGATCATCACCACGAGCTACACCCGTACCCATCATGGCGTTACCCATTTCTGACATAACCGTTCTAACGTCAGCAAAGTCGACGTTGATTAAGCCTGGGCGAGTAATTAGCTCGGCAATACCTTGCACCGCGCCTAATAACACATTATTGGCTGCAGCAAACGCATCCAGCAGGGAAGTACCGCGGCCCAGCACTTTCAATAACTTTTCGTTAGGAATAGTGATTAATGAGTCAACGTGCTTGGCAAGCTCAGCAATACCTTGCTCAGCATAAATCATGCGCTTTTTGCCTTCAAACGGGAAAGGCTTAGTCACTACCGCAACCGTTAAAATACCTTCTTCGCGAGCAATCTGCGCTACTACTGGCGCCGCGCCAGTACCAGTCCCGCCACCCATACCGGCAGCGATGAAAATCATGTCGCAACCTTTAATGGCTGCGCGAATGTTTTCTTTGTCTTCTTCAGCCGCTAAGCGACCAATTTCAGGGTTAGCGCCAGCGCCAAGCCCTTTAGTCACATCGCGACCTAATTGAATAGTCGAGCCTGCTTGTGATTTACGCAGTGCTTGTGCATCAGTGTTAGTTGCAATGAACTCAACACCTTCAATATTGTGCCTAACCATATGCTCAACGGCATTACCACCGCCACCGCCCACACCGATGACCTTGATCACCGCCTCATCTGAGTGCGTTTCCATAATCTCGAACATAGTCTGTTCTCCGTGTTGTCTGCGTTTAGAACTCGCCTTTAAACCAGCTTTGTACCCGATTCCAAAGACTGGTTACCCCTTGTCGTTGCGGCCGCTCGAACTGACGTTCCAGCACCCGTCTTGCGCCGTAATGAAGCAACCCAACCCCAGTGGAGTAAACAGGTTGTTCAACACGTTCAAATAATCCTTTCACTGGTAGCGGCAAAGCTACTCTTACCGGCATACCAAAAGTGGCTTCAGCAACATCCACGGCACCTTCAATCGATGCCGTGCCGCCCGTGAGCACTATGCCGGCGGCGATTTGGTCATCAAGACCCGCGTCGCGCAGTTGCTTGAGGATCAGCTCAAACAACTCTTGATATCTAGGCTCGACCACTTCAGCCAGTGTATGACGTGACATAGTTCGCGACGGTCTGCCGCCAACCGATGGCACATCAATACTGTCTTCACGGCTCACCGCTGAACTGCGAGCGCAGGCATGCTGCACTTTAATGTGCTCAGCGTGCGCCAATGGCGTTCTAAATATCTTGGCAATATCACTACTGACCTGGTTACCTGCCACAGGCACCACAGCACAGTGACGTAAAGCACCATTGGTGTACACGGCGATATCTGTGGTACCACCACCAATATCCACCAAGCACACACCTAAATCTTTCTCATCATTGGTCAGCACGGCATCTGCCGAGGCTATCCCTGAAAACACTAAGTCATCGACCTTCAGGCCGCAGCGTTCCACACTCTTAGTGATGTTCTTGGCCATGTCGTTGGCACAAGTCACTATGTGAACCTTAGCTTCCATACGCATGCCTGACATGCCTATAGGGCTGCGAATACCTTCTTGAATATCGATGGCATATTCTTGTGGTAACACATGCAAAATCCGCCGTTCGGTGGGGATTTTTACTGAGCGCGCCGTATGAATCACGTTATCAACGTCTTCTTGCGTCACTTCTTCATCGTTAATCGACACCATACCGTTTTCATTTTGACAATCGATATGTTTGCCAGAAATACTGAGATAAACAGATGACACTTGGCAATCTGCCATCAATTCGGCTTGATCTAATGCACGCTGAACACTCTTAACGATAGAGTCGAGGTCATTCACCCCGCCCTTGTCCATGCCGCGCGACGGATGATTGCCAAGGCCTATGATGCTGATTTCACCATCTGGCAAGACTTCACCTATCACTACCGCGACCTTAGAAGTCCCGATATCTAAGCCAACGATAAGATTTCTTTCTGGATTCTTTGTCATTCGTTAACGGCTCTCTATTTGCGTCTCTTTCCAACCTACGGCTAGACCTGTGTCATAACGTAAATCAATGCGGTCAACCGTCTTATCGACTTGAGTCAACATGGGATAAACGTCAATAAATCGCTGCACGCGAGTCATCTTATCTTCACGGCCCAAAGCCAAAATAATGCCATTGTTTAACTGCGCTTCCCAAGCGTGGCGCGGGCTCACAGTTAATTGGCTCAAGCTAAAACCATTGTTCGCCAATAGTCGTTGTAATTGCTGATAACTCGTTAATACTTCAGCGGCCATGTTTTCTGGCCCCGCCAATCTTGGTAATGGCCCAATTTCTGGCTTAGCAGGCGCCGCGAACACTTGTCCATGGACATTCAACCAATCATCACCATTCCAGTGCGCCACAGGATGTTGCTCCTGCAGATACACTTTTAATTTCGCCGGCCACTCACGTCGCACTGAGGCTTCATAGACCCAAGGCAATTGCTGCAAAGCCGCTTGCACCTTATCGATATCGGCGCTAAAAAAACTGCGATTCATTGTATCTTGCAATGCCAAGCGAATATCTTGGTCTGACGTAAAACTGCGTTCACCGTCAACAATGACTGATTCAATGGGCAAAGCTTCGGCATCATTCAGCAACTTATGCAAATGCATGGCTGATATGGCCAAAGACACCAGCACTACCCCTAAAAAGCACAGGCCACTAATTAAGTACCAATCCAGCTTTGTTAGGCTAGTACGCAGTTTTTGTCGCTTATCCTTCCAGCTCACTTTGCCATCCGCCCCGCGCCTATGTCGAAACAAGGGAAACCGACCATTATATAGAGCTATGGCCTTGGGTCAAAAAAAGCTGCCAAAGCCACTGCAACCGATTAATATATAATCAAGTTATCTTAATTTACGCTTCTGTGAAACCTAAACCTTTCGCGGCTAGCTGTTTCGAGAGCGCGCCAATATTGCCAGCTCCTTGGGTTAGCAATAAATCACCACCAATGACTTGCTCACTGACTATGCTAGCTAGCTGTTCAGGGGATGAGACGAACACAGGGTCGACTTGACCGCGCAAGCGAATTGCCCGGCACAAGGCGCGGCCATCGGCACCGACTATCGGATCTTCGCCAGCAGCATATACATCTAGCAACAATAAGCAATCGACTCGCGACAATACATCAACAAAATCTTCAAACAAATCACGGGTGCGCGAATATCTATGAGGTTGATAAGCCATGACTAAGCGTCTATCTGGCCAGCCAGCGCGGGCTGCTTTAATAGTCGCCGCCACTTCTGTTGGATGGTGACCATAGTCATCCACTAACAACACATCACCCTTAGGGGTATCAAACTGCCCCAGCTGCTGGAAACGACGACCTATGCCTTCAAACTTGGCTAAGGCTGAGATAATGGCTTGATTATCTATGTCATCTTCAGTAGCGACTGCAATTGCAGCGAGGGAATTGAGTACATTGTGTTGCCCTGGTAAATTCACCAATAAATCAAGATCGGCATGTCCCTGACGGCATACAGTAAAGCGGCACTGACTCCCAAGCTGCTCAAAGTTAGTGGCTCTAACATCAGCATCGTCACTGAAACCATAAGTAATCAGTTTGCGGCCAATGCGCGGTAGTAATTCACGCACGACTGGGTCGTCAATACACACCACGGCAACGCCATAAAAAGGCAAGTTATGCATGAAATCAATGAAGGTATTCTTGAGCACATTGAAATCGCCGCCATAGGTTGCCATATGGTCAGCTTCAATGTTGGTAACGACAGTCACCATAGGCTGCAAGTGCAAAAAGCTCGCATCGCTTTCATCAGCTTCAGCAATTAAGTAGCGACTGCTGCCTAATCTTGCATTAGTGCCAGCACTATTAAGCAAGCCGCCAATGACGAAAGTAGGATCGCGTCCCGCTTCGCCGTAAACACTGGCAATTAAGCTTGTGGTAGTCGTTTTGCCATGAGTACCAGCAACCGCGACCCCATGACGATAACGCATTAATTCAGCGAGCATTTCAGCGCGGCGCACGATAGGAATGCGCAGCTCTTTAGCAGAGATTAATTCAGGGTTTGTCGCGGCAATAGCGGTTGATACCACCACCACATCAACGCCTTCCACGTGACAGCCTTGATGGCCGATTAAAATCTTAGCGCCAAGAGATGCCAATCTTTCAGTCACACTATTAGTGGCGATATCTGAACCGCTAATGTCATAGCCTTCGTTAACTAATACTTCGGCAATGCCGCCCATACCAGCGCCGCCAATACCCACAAAATGAATGCGTTTTACTCGGCGCATTTCAGGGATAGTCCGACGTAACTCTTGGTATTTATCTGTTGTTTTCATTAATCATTTTTCCCTGCAAGTTCAATGCATACTTGGGCCACGCGCTCGGTTGAATCCAGCACAGCCGCTTGCCTTGCATTTTGCCCCATGAGTTGCAGCTCTGCTTTATCACTTGCCAGCAAAGCCAGTTTCGAGGCCAATTTATCCACTGTTAATATCGACTGCGGTATCAATAAGGCCGCACCTGCCGAGACTAACACCTTAGCGTTTAGCGTCTGATGATCATCTACCGCATGTGGGTAAGGCACCAAGACACTCGGTAAACCTACCGCTGCCAACTCAGACACGGTTAGCGCGCCACTGCGACAAATAACTACATCAGCCCAGCGATATGCCGCTTCCATATCATCAATAAATTCAGCGACTTTAACTGCGCCTTGTTGGCGTAATTGCTGATAGGTTGAAAGCACTTCGCTCTCATTACCTTTGCCGACTTGATGCCATACCGTAATGGCGTGTTGCGGCGCAATATTGGCCACCACTTGCGGCATCACATCATTTAAAATTTTGGCGCCTAAACTGCCGCCCACTACTAACACATTAAGGCTGTCATCATGAACCGTATGAGCTTCTTGCCCCAGCGCTATTAGCTCAGTGCGCACCGGATTACCGACTGTGATGGCATCGCTGCGCAGCCCATCAAAAGTATTAGCAAAGGCGCATAAGACCCGGGTGGCAATGCGCGCTAATAACTTGTTGGTCATGCCTGCTATGGCATTTTGCTCATGCAGCACTAACGGAATACCCGCAAGTTTGGCAGCAACGCCGCCTGGGCCACTGGCAAAACCGCCCATGCCGAGCACGACATCTGGCTTAAATTCGTTAATGACTTGCCGCGCCTGCCAAATAGAGCGCAGGATTTTTAACGGCGCCGCTAACTTGCGAATGAACCCGTTCCCTCTAACGCCTTTGATATCAATGAAATTAATATCAAAGCCATATTTAGGCACTAAGCGCGCTTCCATTCTGTCGGCTGTGCCTAACCAGCGCACTTGCCAGCCTTGCTGGGATAAGGCTTTAGCTACCGCAAGCGCGGGAAATACATGACCGCCAGTGCCACCGGCCATGACTAAAATTCTTTTTTGATTCATTGCCTGACTCACTACTGGGCTCGCGGTCTCATTGACTACTTGGCTCACTGCGCGCCTCCTTGAGGCTGAGTTAACTGCACGCGGCGTTCATAATCGATTCTTAATAACACAGTCACAGCCGCTGTCATGACCCACAAACTGCTGCCGCCGTAGCTGATAAAAGGCAAAGTTAAGCCCTTAGTCGGTAACATGCCGATGCTGGCGCCAATATTAACTACGGTTTGGAAACAAAACCAAATGCCGATGCCATAGGCTAAAAACGCTTCAAACGGCTTATCCATCTGCAGGCATGAACTGCCAAGACGAATAGCCCGCAGCGACACAAACAGCAGCATAAGCAGCACCATAATAATGCCGATAAAGCCAAGTTCTTCGCCTATCACCGCAAAAATAAAGTCGGTGTGCGCCTCGGGTAAATATTCAAGTTTCTGAATGCTATTACCTAGGCCCTGCCCAAGCCAATCGCCGCGGCCATAAGCCATTAACGATTGCGTTAACTGATAACCTGTGCCAAACGGATCTTTCCACGGATCCATAAACGACATGACCCGTTTCATCCGGTATTCAGCCGTCATAACCAAAACCACAAATCCGACTACGCCACCTAAAATCAACACCATAAAGTCGAACAGTCTCGCGCCCGCTAAAAACAATAAGCCTACGGTACACACGAATAATACGACGACTGTGCCTAAGTCGGGCTGCATTAACAGCAAGAAGGCAAACATTAGGAACACGGCAATCGGCTTATAAAAGCCCTTAGCGTGCTCGCGAATTTCTTCATGGCGGCGCACTAAGTAGCCCGCCATGTACACCATAAAGGCAAACTTGGCGAGTTCTGCCACCTGAATACGAATAGGACCGATAGATAACCAGCGCGTGGCACCATTTACTGAGGTGCCAACCACTAGCACAGCCACTAACAGGACTAAGACCCCAAGCAAAATAAAGGGGCTCAACTGTTGCCAGCGGTGCATCTCCATTTGTAGCACCACAGCAGCAATAGCGGCGCAGCCTACTAAATAGAACAGATGCCGCCATACAAAATGCATGGGGTTGCCAGTTAAGGTTTGCGCCTCAGCCATAGAGGCCGACATCACCATCACAAAACCAAAACCAATCAAACATAACACAGCGCAGAGTAAGCCTCTGTCATACAGAGGTTCACTCTTGACGTGGCTAAATGCCGACGCCCATGGCAATGACCAAGTGCGACCAAAGAGGTGCAACTGCGGCTCATTCAGCGCCATGCAAGGCCTCCGCCGCCGCGCTAAAGTCTTTGCCACGCGCCATGTAATTGGGATACATGTCTAAACTGGCGCAGGCCGGTGATAACAGCACCATATCGCCGCTCTGACACAAGGCAAATGCCGCATTCACGGCTTCGGTCATAGTGGCTACCGCTAAGCTATCAGGCTTTAGCGCCGCGATTTTAGGGCCATCACGCCCTAAAGTAATCACTTGATGCACACGCTCAAACGCCGCCGCGAGTGGGCTTAAATCTGCGCCTTTAGCATCGCCGCCAGCAATTAAGATGATGTTACCGCTAAAATCCACTAAGCCATCGAGCGCCGCTAACGTGGCGCCCACGTTAGTCGCCTTGGAATCATCGATAAAATCGACGCCAGCCACAGTAGCAACGCGCTGACATCTATGGGCTAAACCAGTAAATTGCGCGGCAATGCTTACCATTGCGTCGCGCGCAATATCTACCAGTTCACACAAGGCCATCGCGGCTAACACATTGGCTAAGTTATGACGTCCCATTAAGGCCACATCGGCGCATGCCATAATGCGCGACTCACCGCGCACTAACATGCCATCACTAATGCCCCAATCATCGCCATCCGGCGCATTCAAACCGAAGCTGAGATAATGCCCAGGTTCAGATGTTTGCGCTAAGGCATCATCGCGGTTAACCACACATATGCGGCTTTGCGGATATAAAGCTAATTTTGCTTGGCGATATGACTGCAAATCTGGATATCTATCCATATGATCTTCAGAGATATTCAGGCAAGTAGCGGCAGTGCAATTCAGGCTATGGGTCGTCTCTAACTGAAAGCTAGATAATTCGAGCACATAGAGATCCGCGTTTTCAGCTAACAAATCCAGCGCTGGCACACCTATGTTACCGCCCACCGCGACTTTTACGCCGGCAGCTTGCGCCATTTGTCCCACTAACGTGGTGACTGTGGTTTTGCCGTTAGAGCCAGTAATGGCCACTAACTTAGCGTCCGCTTGAGTCTTAGTCAGTTCACGAGCAAATAGTTCCACATCGCCAATCACTTCTATGCCCATATCCAAAGCCACCCGCACTTCTGGGGTTGATAAGGCTATGCCTGGGCTTATGATGATTTGCTGCGCTTGCACTAAAAAGCGACAATCAAAACCGCCGGTTAATAGCGGCACCTCAGCAAACTCACTGGCTAATTGCTCATGCCCCGGCGGCGTGTTACGGCTATCCATCACAATTGGCGTAATGCCTTGAGCGCGAAGATAACGCACCACAGACAAACCGGTAGCGCCAAGTCCTAGTACTACATGTGAGGCGGGACTTATGCTCGCTTTATTTGATTCAGAACCCAATAACGAAGACATCTTGGTTACCTTAACTTCAGAGTCGCAAGACCCAGCAGCACCATAAACAAGGAAATAATCCAAAAGCGTACTATCACTCTTGGTTCTGGCCAGCCTTTCAATTCATAGTGGTGATGAATAGGCGCCATACGGAAAATACGTTGGCCGCGCAGTTTATAACTGCCCACCTGTAAGATCACCGACAAGGTTTCCATGACAAACACGCCGCCCATGATCACCAGCAACACTTCTTGGCGCACTAATACGGCCATGGCACCTAAAGCTGCGCCTAGTGATAACGAGCCGACATCGCCCATAAATACTTGCGCAGGGTAAGTGTTAAACCATAAGAAACCTAAACCTGCGCCGACTATGGCGGTGCAGACAATCACGAGTTCACCCGCGCCTGGCAAATACGGAATATGCAAATAGCTAGAGAACTGGGCATGACCAGAAAGGTAAGCAATTAACGCAAATGCTGAGGCCACCATCACGGTAGGCACAATTGCTAAGCCATCAAGACCATCAGTTAAGTTAACCGCGTTACTGCTACCGACTATGGTGAAATACGCAAGCACTATAAACATCAAGCCAAGTTGCGGCATTATGTCTTTAAAGAAAGGCAGTACCAGCTGCGTTTCACCAGGATGACTGGCAGAGAAATACAAATACACAGCAATGACTAAGGCAGCCAATGATTGCAGTATGTATTTCCATCTAGCAATCAAGCCTTTAGTGTCTTTTCGCACCACTTTGCGATAGTCATCAATAAAGCCAATAGCGCCAAAGGTGCCCAGCACAAACAGCATCACCCACACGTAACGGCTATCAAGATCGCCCCACAGCAGCACGCTGATAAAAATGCCCGCCAAAATTAATAAGCCACCCATGGTTGGGGTGCCGCGCTTACTAAAATGCGATTCTGGACCATCATTACGTACCACTTGACCGATTTGCAGCAACTGCAAACGTTCAATCATCTTAGGGCCCCACCACAAGCTAAAAATCATGGCAGTGAGCAAACCTAAGATGGCTCGGAAGGTTAAATACGAAAATACGTTAAACCCGGTATAAAACTGGGTTAAATATTCAGCCAGATAAACCAGCATTTACACTAACTCCTGTCGCTCAAAGGCGGCTTTGAGGGCAGCAACAACACGCTCCATTCTGGCGCTGCGCGACCCTTTAACTAATACGGTAACATCACTAGGTAACTGGTTGAGATAACTAATTAAACTCACCACTAACTGCTCAATATCAGAGGCATGTTGACTACCAAAGGCAGCACTGGTGTGTGCACTTAATTGGCCAGTACAAAACAATGCTTGTATTCCCTTCTCTTGAGCCAGCGTGCCTAGCTGCGCGTGCAAAAGGGGGGCATTGTCGCCTAATTCGCCCAAATCGCCCAGTACTAAACAGCGCTGCGTATTAATTTCCGCCAAATAATTGATAGCGGCCGCCACCGAGTTAGGGTTGGCGTTGTAACTATCGTCTATGACTCGAAAGCGACCTAAGGTCATAGGCAGCATGCGCCCTTTAACTGGCTCAAGCTCTGCTAAGCCCGCCAAGATATCGGCCATAGTGAAACCCGCCGCCAATGACATAGCCGTAGCAGCCAAGGCATTAGAAACTTGATGGCGCCCAGCTAACGACAACTTAATGGGGTGACGCTGCTCTTGATAGGCCAAAACGAACTGGTAGCAACCAAGGCTATCAGCCACAAGCTCTAACGCCTGTACGTCAGCCTTATGTTCAATGCCAAAGGTAATTTGTTGATGCGCGCCAGCGGCTTGCTGCATTACGCCATGAAAATCATCATCAAGATTAATCACGGCAACGCCATCATCAGCTAAATGGTTAAAGATTTCTGATTTGGCGGCAGCAACCCCAGCTAACGAGCCAAACCCTTCTAAATGGGCACTGGCAACATTGTTGACCATGGCCACTTTGGGCAGCACTAGCCCTGAGGTGTAATCAATTTCGCCAGGATGATTAGCGCCCAACTCAAACACCCCCACTTGATGCTGCGGATCTAAGCGCAATAAGGTTAACGGCACGCCGATATCATTATTAAAATTACCCGCGGTATAGAGCACCTTGTGGCTTTGCTTAGCTATGGTCGCCAGCATTTCTTTGACGCTGGTTTTGCCGTTAGAGCCAGTGAGCGCCAAGCTTAATAGCGGTTGCTGCGCGCGCATATAAGCGCCCAACTGCCCTAAGGCTTGATGACAATTGGCAACAATAATTTGCGGCACGTTTAAGGCTAAGGCACGCTCCACCACTAACGCCACAGCGCCATTGTCTATGGCTGACTGGGCAAAATCATGGGCATCAAAATTTTCACCTTTCAGCGCGATAAATAAGCCGCGTTCGCCGCAATCGCGACTATCGGTCGATACTTGCTCGATAACAATATCGTCACCCTGCCACTGGCCGTGGATAACATTAGCCAAGGTACTGACGGATAAAGGGATCATTGCTGCACTCCTGACACTAATTGCGCGGCAAACTCACGCTCATCATAGTGATGTTTAACACCATTGTATTCTTGATAGGTCTCATGGCCTTTGCCGGCCAGTAAGATCAAATCTTGCGGTCCTGCCTTAGCAAACACGCTTTTAATCGCGGCAACTCTGTCGGCTTCAATTAGCACAGCACCGCGATCGCTAAATCCTGCTAATACATCGCTGATGATAGCTATTGGATCTTCACTGCGAGCATTATCAGAAGTCACCATCACCTTGTCGGCAAACGCTTCTGCAGCCTTGGCCATTAAAGGACGCTTACCTTTATCACGATCACCGCCGCAGCCAAAAATACACCACAGCTTACCGCGGCAATGCACTTTTAACGCTTTAAGGGCTTGCTCTAAGGCATCAGGAGTGTGGGCATAATCCACCACTACGCACTGACCTGTAGCAGCATTAAAGCGCTCCATACGCCCAGCCACCGGCTTAAGGCTTGGCACTGCTGCTAATAACGCTTGCATATCATGGCCTTGTAAATGCATGCAGGTTAATGCCGCCAGCAAATTAGCTAAGTTAAATTCACCCAATAATGGCGAGCTTAACTGCCCTTGTCCGCCCGGCCAGGCAATTGTCGCGTCAACACCGCCATCATGATAATGAGTGCTAATGACTTGATAATCGGCCTTGGCATGGCCTTTTAGGCTGTAGCCTATGACATGGCGCGCTAACTCTTGCTCTTGCCAGTTTTCACCGCAAGCATCATCGAGATTAAGCACGCTGAATTTAAGCGTTGGGAAACTAAATAAACGCAATTTTGCCGCGGCATAAGATGCCATATCACCATGATAATCAAGGTGATCGCGGCTTAAATTGGTAAATACGGCGATATCAAAAGGAACCGCAGCCACCCGCCCTTGCACTAGCCCATGGCTTGACACTTCCATGGCGCAAACATCTATACCAGCCTGACTAAATTCACTTAACTGGCGCATCATAGTCACAGCGTCTGCTGTGGTATTACCGCTATCAATCAGCTCGCCCCAATGGCCATTGCCTAAGGTGCCCATCACAGCAGCGCGCAGCCCTAAGCTTTCGGTTAATTGCGCGATAAATTGGCTAACCGAGGTTTTACCGTTAGTGCCAGTCACGCCCACTAAACGCATAGCTCTGCCCGCTAATGAATAACGCCGCGCAGCAAGTTGCGATAAATACTTAGCTAAATCAAAAAAGTAGATAGAGCCTTGATGCTGAGTGCCATGTAACTTGGCATCATCGGTATGCACTAACGCGGCGCACGCGCCTTGGGCTAGTGCAGTTTCTACGTATTGGCGCCCATCACTTACATGACCTGGCACAGCAATAAATAAGTCGCCCGCTTCCACCTTGCGGCTATCTAGCTGCAACTGCTTAACGCTTTGCGCCCCTTGGTATGTCATCCAGGGAGAGAGCAGTTCAGTCAAACTCATCATTCTACTTTTCCTCCCGCAGCCACTAATTTTAATTTTTCTTCTGAGCTAATAGGCTCAACATTCAACATTTGTAGGGCGCCGGCCATCACAGTGGCAAATACTGGCGCCGCCACATCACCGCCATAATAACGATCGCCCTTAGGCTCATCTAAGACGACCGCTATGGCCAATTTAGGGTTATGCACTGGGGCGACCCCAGCAAACAACGCCACATAGTCATCACCATAGCCACCAGCAATCGCTTTACGACTGGTACCGGTTTTACCCGCCACCGGATAACCTTCAATATGCGCTTGTTTAGCTGTGCCGCCAGGCTCAGTCACGCCCACCAGCATGTTCATCACTTCACGTGCTACATGTGGGTCTAATACTTGCTCGCCTTCTGGGGCTTTTTTCAATTTAAGAATGGATAACGGTCGCAAAACACCGCCAGCGCCTAAGGTGGCATACATGCGCGCCAATTGCAGCGGCGTTGCCGTTAAACCGTAACCAAATGACAAGGTGGCACGCTCAAAGTCAGACCACTTATGCTGCTCGCGAATCAGACCTGCGCTTTCACCAGTTAAATTAATGCCGGAATAGTTACCAAGCCCCATCGCATAATAAGTGCCAAGCAACTGCTCAACTGGCATGGCAAGCGCCAACTTACTCACGCCGACGTTACTGGATTTAACCAGAATTTTGGCCAGTGACATTTCGCCATAATTGTTAGAATCGCGCACTTGGCGGCCACCGATTCGCATCCAACCAGGAGAGGTGTTGACTGTATCGCCATCTTTCACCACACCGGCTTCTAACGCCGCAGCCATCACAAATGGCTTAATGGTCGAACCTGGTTCAAACGCATCTGTCAGCGCTTTATTGCGCATTCTAAATGGCTGCAAGCTTTCGCGGGAATTGGGGTTGTAAGATGGGGTATTGACCATGGCCAGCACTTCGCCAGTATGCACATCAATCACCACCGCAGAACCTGAGGTCGCTTGGTTGATTTCAGTGGCGCGCTTTAAGGCGCTATAGGCTAATTGCTGAATACGCTGGTCGATACTTAGCACTAGATCATTGGGACGCTCACCTTCTTGCACAGTATCAAGCAGTTCAACGACGTGACCATCGCGCGACTTGCGCACTTTCTCTTTGGTGGGTTTACCGGTTAACCAGTCATTGTAAGTGCGCTCAAGCCCCTCAATCCCGATATCATCGACATTGGTAATGCCTATGACTTGCGCTGTGATTTCACCGGCGGGATAAAAGCGGCGAGATTCAGAGCGCTGGGCAATGCCTTCAATCTTAAGGTTTTTGATGTATTCACCCACGGCTGGGGTGACTTGCCGCGCGAGATAAATAAAGCGGCGTTTAGGATTTTCTTTGACCCGAGCGACAAGGTCATCCACAGGCAGATGCAGTACATCAGCCAGCGCTTGCCAGCGTCTCATGTCAGCAAAGCCATTGCGATCAAACACTATTTTAGGGTCGGCAATCACGGCGCGCACAGGCACACTGACCGCGAGCATATCGCCATTTCTGTCGGTAATTAAGCCGCGCTGCACTTCTCGGCTTGTGGTACGCAAGGTACGCATATCACTTTGCTGGCGCAGCATATCGGGCTCAATCACTTGGATATAGGCAGCTCTTGCCGCCAGCAAGCCAAATAATAGCAACACGAACGCTACCACGACTCGCAAACGCCATTGGATTAACTCGGGTTTTTGCTTACGTTTAGCCTGTCGACTCATTGCTGCCTCACTACCACTTCCTCGCGAGGCAGTGGTCGATTCATGTGCAATTCCTTAGTGGCAATCTGAGTAATACGGCTATGTTCAGCTTGCGATTGTTCTTCAAGCAGCAAGTTGCGCCATTCAATATCTAAGTGATCGCGCTTTTGCATCAGCTGATCCCACTGGCTTATCAGCTGGCGACTCTCATGACTTATCAGCACCACAAACACGGCATTAACCAGTACCACTAAGGCTAAGATCACTACGTATCTGTGCTGCCACAAATCTTGCAGCACAATTCGCAGTAAATTCTGCTGCAACTTATCCATAGTCAACTCAGCTAACCAAACGCTCAGCGACTCGCAGCACAGAACTGCGGGCTCTAGGGTTCAGCTCCAACTCTTGCTCCGATGGCTTTTGCGCCTTACCGACTGGTTTCAAGGTGCGATTACGGTTAATTTCGGCTTCAGTCACAGGTAAGCCAAATGGCACTTCCGCACCTTGGCTATGACGGCGAATAAAGCGTTTCACTATTCTGTCTTCTAACGAATGGAAACTGATGATCGACAAGCGGCCCTCAGGCGCCAAGGCCAGCAATGAGCCATCAAGGGCTTGATCGATTTGATCCAGTTCGCTGTTGATATAAATCCGAATGGCTTGAAACACCCGCGTTGCAGGATGCTTATTACGCTCTTTCGACTTAGTAATACGTGCAATCAAATCAGCTAACTGCTTAGTACGCTCAAAGGGAGTCGCGTCACGATCGGCAGCAATACAGCGGGCGATATGGCGACCATTACGCTCTTCACCATAGGTCTTAAATACCCAGGCCATATCTTCGATTTCAGCCTTGGCCAGCCACTGGGCGGCAGTTTGGCCGCGACTGTTATCCATACGCATGTCTAATGGACCGTCGCGCAAGAAACTAAAGCCGCGATCGGCATCATCGAGCTGTGGCGATGACACGCCTAAATCCAGCAATATCCCATCAATTTTGCCGGTTAAGCCAAGTTCAGCCACATAATCGGCCAACTGACCAAAACCGCCGTGAACAATTTGAAAACGCTTATCGTCAGCAAAACGCTGCGCTGCGGCTATGGCTTGGGGATCTCTATCAATGGCGATTAAGCGGCCATTAGGTCCTAAACGGCTGAGGATTTG
Source organism: Shewanella sp. SNU WT4 (assembly GCF_006494715.1). Classification (NCBI taxonomy): domain Bacteria; kingdom Pseudomonadati; phylum Pseudomonadota; class Gammaproteobacteria; order Alteromonadales; family Shewanellaceae; genus Shewanella; species Shewanella sp. SNU WT4. The sequence continues at coordinate 523,076 of NZ_CP041151.1, read as the reverse complement.
CGCTGAGTGGCCGCCGCGGCCAAAGGTGCCATCAATATAAATGCCGTCAGGACGAATATTCAGACCGTCGACAGTCTCTTGCAGTAATACTGATAAATGGGCAAATTCACTCATGGTTTTCTCTATTTTTTTAGTTTCACTTAAAGTGAAAATTCCGCTAGGCGAATATTCTCCGCCAGCGGTTCATTGAGGATCACTTGCTGATCCTGCTCTAATTGTTGTTGCCATAGCGCTTGATCCCACAACTCCAATTTATTGAGTTGGCCGACCAAAGTTAATTGCTTATCTAGCTGCGCATACTGGCGTAATGCTGGCGGGATTAATAAACGGGAGTTAGCATCTAACTCCAATTCGTGTGCGTGACCGAGTAATAAGCGCTTTAAGGCGCGTTCGGCTGGTTGGGTATCTGACAAGGCCATCAATTTGTCTTCTACCTTGCGCCACTCAGTTAAAGGATAAAGCAATAAACACGGCGAGATAATGTCGACTGTTATTACCAATTTGCCACGCGCGTCACTAGAGTTCTCAACGCACAAAAGCTCGCGATACCTTACTGGCATAGCGACCCGACCTTTGGCATCTAAGTTGAGTAAACTCGCTCCACGAAACAATTATTTTTATTCCTTTATAGAGTGTTCAGATCCACCAATACCCACAAATTCCCACAACACTTAAGTTTATGGATATATGGCAAGTTTTGTCAAGGATACCGTTGGGGTTTGAAGCCAGTAACCAAGCGGCCTTGGCATAGATTGCAACAAATCATTAATGTTTTTGGCGAGTGGAAAAATGTGGGATTTTGAATTCTAAAAAAAGCTAAATGTGCCAGAAAATAGATGCTTAAGTGCAATCTGTGGTCGCAATCTACCATAAGATTTTGGCGATGAATTACATCATTGAAAGATAGCCAGCCATAAACTTAGGGGTAAATGCCATTTTCCCTTTTATTAGAGTTTGATCATCATTCGCGGCACAAGACTCAAGCTTGCGTCTCTTTGGCCGATACAGAGTTAACGAGTGCCAGTTAAGCATCAGAAATTAATCATAATAAAATAGGCAAGATAAGAGAGGCCGCAATGAGTCTAGATAGTCTCTATGCCATGTTAGCAAGGCCTGTGACTGCGGTGATGAAGGCTAAGCCGCAGATAACTGAGGTAAGTAAGACGGCGCCAAGCAGCGCCGATGATCATCAAACTAAGCTAGTTGATTTGCCGCAGCCACCTAAGTCGCAGTCTGCGGCGCCTGATAAAGCCAATCAAAGACAATATGACAGGCGCCAGCAAGATAGACGCCATCAATCGCGCGCTAAGAGCAAGCTAACTGCAAGTGATGACACGAGTGAATCGCCTAGCCCACCAGTGCGTCAAGGTGGCCATATAGATATTGAAATCTAACTTAAGGTTTGTTTTACCGCTTGCTGCCAACCTAGATACAGCTGCTGGCGACTATTTTCAGTAATAGTGGGGGCAAAACACTTATCGGCCGTGGCCTTATGATCTAACTCACTGGTCGATTGCCAAAAGCCCACCGCAAGGCCAGCTAAAAAGGCCGCGCCCATGGCAGTAGTTTCTGTCTGTTTAGGGCGGATCACTTGAGTATTAGTAATATCCGCTTGAAACTGCATTAAAAAATCATTAGCAACTGCGCCGCCATCCACCCTAAGTTGCTTTAATGGCAAGCCACTGTCTTTGATCATGGCATCGAGTAAATCGCGGCTTTGATAAGCAATGGATTCTAACGCCGCGCGGATAATATGATTGCGATTGGCGCCGCGGGTTAACCCCACTAATGCGCCGCGGGCATCGGGTCGCCAATAAGGCGCGCCTAAACCGACAAAGGCCGGCACTAAATACACGCCATTGGTATCGGCTACTTTTGAGGCAAAATACTCAGTATCTTGAGCATCACGAATTAACCCTAGCTCATCGCGCAGCCATTGAATGGTCGCCCCGCCCATAAACACTGAGCCTTCAAGGGCATAGTTCACTTCCCCTTTGGCGCCTATGGCAATGGTAGTAAGCAATCCATGATGAGATTGCACGGCATCAAGGCCAGTATTCATCAGTAAAAAGCAGCCAGTGCCATAGGTATTCTTGGCCATGCCCTTTTCAATACATAACTGTCCAAATAGGGCCGACTGCTGATCGCCCGCCATACCCGCAATGGCAATTTCAACCCCTTGACCACCAATGCGGGTGGAGCCAAACACCGACGATGAGGCTTGCACTTTGGGCAGCATGCTGGCGGGAATACCAAAAATGGCGAGTAATTCAGGGTCCCAGCACTGCTGATGAATGTTGTACAACATAGTGCGCGAGGCATTGGTGGGGTCGGTGGCGTGCACCGCCCCTTCAGTGAGCTTCCACAGCAGCCAAGTATCTATGGTGCCAAATAACAAGTCACCTTGCTCGGCTTGCGCGCGCGCGCCCTCAACATTATCCAAAATCCACTTAAGTTTAGTGGCAGAAAAATACGGATCGAGCACTAAGCCAGTGCGTTCACGAATGAGGTCTTGATAGCCTTGCTGTTGTAATTGCTCGCAAATATCACTGCTGCGCCGACACTGCCACACTATGGCATTAAAGATGGGCTTACCTGTGTGCTTGTTCCACACCACAGTGGTTTCGCGCTGATTAGTAATGCCTATGGCGGCGATATCGCGGCTACGAATGCCAGCCCGCGCCAATACTTCAATCAATACTGAGCTTTGCGACGACCAAATCTCCATAGGATCATGCTCAACCCAGCCAGGCTTAGGGTAAATCTGGCTAAACTCCCGCTGAGATACCGCCACAAGGTTAGCGTCATGATCAAATACTATGGCTCGGGAACTGGTGGTTCCTTGATCTAAGGCCAGGATAAATTTCTTGGTCAATCTGGTTGTCCGCTTAGCTAGTCCTAGGCTAATTTAACCATAGCCTTAGGGATAATTCATCTTTCGCGCAGGTAAGTACGCGCTCTACCGTCAGTGACTGCTTAAGCCTTTGCTGACTATCGGTCTTAATTACAGCACTAATTACCATATTACTCGCCGCGTTTATGCAGCAAGGGCGCGAGTTTTAAAAGTTCAGCCATATTAGTGGCGGCCAATTTTTTCATCACCTTAGCGCGATGCACTTCTATGGTGCGCACCACCACAAACAAGCTCTCGGCCATTTGCTTATTGGTATAGCCATTAACTATTAACTGGAATATCTCTTTTTCGCGCTCAGTCAGGGTATCTATCAATTGCTGCGCAGATAACTTCTTATGCTGACGCCAACTATGAAGTAAACCCTTTGCAATGGCCGCGGCCAAGGCATGGCCTGCCACTGGCTTTTGAAAGAAATCAAAGGCACCATTTTTAAAGGCATCCACCGCCATAGGTACGTCGCCATGGCCGGTTAAAAAAATGACGGCTAATGGACTTGATGCTTGCTTCATCCACAAGTGTAAATCTTGGCCGCTTAAGCCTGGCATGCGCGAATCTAAAATCACGCAGCCCGGCTGCTGACAATCCACCGCCGCTAAAAAGGCGTCGCCACTTTGAAACCATTGCACTTGATAGCCAAAGCCTTCCAATAAGAAGCATAACGAGTCGGCAATGGCCGCATCATCATCCACCAAATACACTTGGCCTGCGCAGAGTTCACCCGAAAGTGTCGCCCCAGCATCTGCTGATTTATCTTGCTTAGCTATCACAGCATTCATCCCTAACCTCATTCTGTTACTCAACAGCCTAATGCCGCACTCTAGCCATATAGCGCTGAGCATAACTAAGACATCCTTTATCAATAAGAGAGTGATATCCCAGTTTTAAGGATTAAGCGACTCCAAAGCCGCAAACTTTGACATTAAACACATAGGCTTAGCCTCAGATTGAATTATGGTAAGGCCATTAGTCATCATAGAGTCGCCCCTTGCCAGTAAGTTATTTTTTTCGCTCACTCAAAAAGAGCTCATTTACCCGCTTATGCCACTGCGCTGTATGGCTGGCTTTGAGTCTTTTAAGCAGCAATGCCATGGCCAACACTAAAGTACCGCCGCAGGTCATCTTAAAAGTCGGGGTTTTGGCTAACTGGGGTTATCAAGATGCCATAGAGCGCTGGCAACCTATGATGGCATACCTTGAAACGCAGCTAATTAACGTGGATTTTCAGGTGCACCCGGGCTCCTTTGAAGAGCTTAATCACGCGCTTCACCAAGGGGATATTCAATTTATTATCACTAACCCTGGCCAGTATTTATCTTTATCGCAGCAATATCCGCTGTCATGGCTCGCCACTATGCGCTCGCGCCAACATAACGGCAGCACCTCGGCCATAGGTTCAGCCATTGTTGTGCGCGCCGACAGCAACTATCGCACCTTGTATGATCTTAAAGACAAGATAGTCGCCGCCAGCGGCCGCCAAGCCTTAGGCGGCTATCAAGCGACAGTAGGGCTAATGCATAAGCTCGGGATGAAGCCAGACAGCTATTTTGCTCAAATAAAATTTTTAGGCTTTCCGCTTGATGCTTTAATCTATCAAGTGCGTGATGCCAATGTGGACGCGGCCATCACCCCTTTATGTACTTTGGAAGATATGGCCAATCGCGGCCAGATTAGCTTAAGTGACTATCGCATTTTAAATCCGAGCCGCCCTAATGGCTTTGATTGCCAATGCTCCACCAATCTTTATCCCAACTGGTCATTTGCCGCCAGCGAAAAAGTGGACTTAGCGTTAGCGCAGCAAATCACAGCGGCGCTGCTAGCGCTGGATGAAAACCATCCCGCCGCCATTAGCGCTAATCTCAAGGGCTGGACGGCACCTATTAGTCAGCTCGCCGTCATTAAACTTTTTAGTGATTTACAGCCTAAAGTGGCTGTGACTACCAATTGGCATGGCGTTAAAAGCTGGCTAGATGATAATCGCCACTGGGGCATATTAGCCGTACTAATTTTTATGATAGCCACCATTTATCACTTATGGATTGAATATAAGTTTCGCCAAAAGAGCGAAGCCTTAGTACAAACCGAGCGCCAACTAAAGCAACAAGCCGTTGCCCTCGAGCGCTTACAAAGCGCCAGTATTATTGGTGAAATTGGCGCTGGCCTTGCCCATGAAATCAATCAGCCTATCGCCGCCATTACTAGCTATAGCGAAGGCGGCATCATGCGTTTGCAGCGCAGTGATAACCCAGATAATCAAGCTTGTTTAGCCTTGTTAGAAAAAATCCACCAGCAATCGGTGCGCGCCGGCGAAGTAGTGCATCGCATTCGCGGCTTACTTAAACGCCGCCAAGCTGTAATGCAAGACGTGAACTTACTGACCTTAGTGGATGAAAGCATAACCCTATTAACCTTAGAGCTAGAGCGCCAACAAGTACGCATTCACACCCAAGTCAAAGGCGAACCCTTTTTTATCCATGCTGATCGGGTTGGTATACAGCAGGTGCTGGTAAACCTACTGAAAAACTCCCTTGATGCCATCTCTGATATGCCTGCTGGCCATAGCGGCCACATTGAAGTGCAATTTGAATTTCTGGAGCAGCAATTAAATCTCAGCCTGACCGATAACGGCCCAGGTCTGACTCTACCCAGCGATGAACTGATGGCCACCTTTTTCTCTACCAAAGCCAATGGTCTTGGGCTTGGACTGGCAATTTGCTCCGACATAGTTAAGCAACATGAAGGTAGTTTCAACCTGAGCAATCGAAGCGATGAAGAGCGCGGCTGCACCGCCACCCTCAAACTAAAACGCCGAGGCAGTACAGCAGCCATTATCTAATCAAACCTAACGCTACGCCTTTGATCTGTGTGATGTTTTTAAAAAGAGTAACTTTCCAATAGAAAGAAAAACAAAAAGAGAGCTAAACCAAATCTGCTGAAATTCAGATGATTACCAAGCAATAAACTAACACTGCAGACAACTCCTGCAGCAGGCATAGCGATACCAATAACCGTCGACAACAGGGATGTTGTCGTCGAGCGTCCAAGGATGGATTTACCGCGAGTTATTAGCGTCGCTGTGTCTGCGCCCGCAACAAGCAACTTAAATCTTGGTAAAAACCTCACGCCCATCACGCTTAAGTTAGATGAGCTTTATCACTAAGACCTAACTCACATCCTAGCGCCAAGCTGCCAAACAAAGCTCACTTTTACGCAAATGAATACCTATATGTGGTTAACCACAATAGACAAAGCCAGCCTTTGCTGCTGCTCAAAAAACAAACTTTGACCCGCTTCACAATTGCATAACAGCAAACATCACCATGTGGTTTACCACAATATCCAGCCTTAAGTCCCCTCGCCACAATGCTATTAACACGCCGAGTCAACCGGCTCACCCTTAGCAAGCACCCATGGGGATAATAATAATGAAACTAGATAGGCGAACCTTTATCAAAGGTGCCGGCGCAGGTACCGCCACTTGCGCCTTGGCAAGCTTCCTGCCAGGATCGTTAGCTGCATTAGAGCGCACCGAACTCACAGGTTCAGCGACCAGTGTCGCCAGTATTTGTGAAATGTGTTCAACCCGCTGCCCAATTTCAGCGCGAATTGTTAACGGTAAAAACGTATCGATTTTAGGCAACGACAAAGCCAAAGCCTTTGGCGGCGCCGTGTGTGCTCGCGGCGGCGCGGGTCACAGCCAACTTTATGATAAGCAGCGCATAGTTAAGCCACTTAAACGTGTGGGTGAGCGCGGCGAAGGCAAGTGGCAAGAAATTGAGTGGAATGAAGCCTATGCCATCATTACCGAAAATCTCAATAAGATTAAGCAGCAACACGGCGCTGAAGCGGTTGCCTTCTCATCAAAATCAGGTTCACTGTCTAATCACTTATTCCATTTAGCCAAAGCCTTTGGCACGCCAAATACCTTTACTCATGCATCGACTTGCCCAGGTGGTTACGAAGTTGCCGCTAAAGCCATGTTAGGCAGCAAGATTAACCGTGATTTGAGCAATTCAAAATACATAATCAACTTCGGCCATAACCTTTATGAAGGTATCAATATGTCCGAAACCCGCGGCATGATGCATGCGCAAATGGAAAAAGGCGCCAAGCTTGTGGTGTTTGAACCACGCTTCTCTATCGTCGCTGATAAAGCCGATGAGTGGTATGCCATTAAGCCAGGTACCGACGTCGCCGTAGCCTTGGCTATGTGTCATGTGCTGATTAATGACAACCTCTATGACAAAGCCTTTGTGGAGCAGTATGTCACTGGCTTTGACGCCTTTGCTAAAGAAGTCAGCGCTTATACCCCTGAGTGGGCTGAGTCTATTTCTGACGTTCCTGCCAAAGATATTCGCCGTATTACCCATGAATATGCCGATGCGGCGCCACACGCTTGTGTCGACTTTGGCCATAGATCGTCCTTCACCACTGAAGAATTTGAAATGCGCCGCGCCTTGTATGCCGCCAACGTGTTAATTGGCAATATCGAGCGTAAAGGCGGCCTGTACTTTGGCAATAAAGCCGCGAGTTATAACAAGTTTGCTGGCGATAACATTGCGCCAGTGTTAGCTAAGCCTGGCGTGAAAGACATGCCTAAGCCAAATGCTAAGCGTATTGATATGGTTGATGAGCAATACGCCATGATGTGGACATCGGGCGGTATTTATCAAACCATTCTCGATGCGACCTTATCAGCCGTGCCTTATCAGTTACATGGCTGGGTTATGTGCCGCACTAACCCAATGCAGACCATGACAGATCGCGCCCGCATTGTTGAGACCTTAAAGAAGCTCGATTTTGTGGTGTGCTGCGATATCTATATCAGTGAAAGTGCCGCTTATGCTGACATCTTCCTGCCAGAGTCCACCTACCTTGAGCGCGATGAAGAAATTGCCGACAAGTCAGGTAAAACTCCTGCTTACTATGTCCGTCAAAAAGTGGTTGAGCCGATAGGTGATACCCGCCCAAGCTGGCAAATTTGGAAAGAAGTCGGTGAAGGCTTAGGCCTAGGTCAGTATTTCCCTTGGGAAAATATGGACACCCTGCAGATGTTCCAAGTCAATAGCGATGTGGCGCTGCTGCAAAAGATTAAGCAAGACGGTTTTGTTAGCTACGGTAAGCCATTAATGCTGCGCGAACCTGGCATGGTGCGTGACTTTGTGGCCGCCTACCCTAATGCTCAAGTGCCGGATAGCGATGGCACTTATGCTAGTCATCTTAAGTTTAAGACCCCAAGTGGCAAGATTGAGCTGAGCTCAGACACAGTAGAAGCCATGGCCCCAGGGCGCGGCGTTATTCGCTACCGTGAAGTCACCATGAAAAAGGCCGACGAACTGTTCTTTATTCAAGGCAAGGTCGCTGTGCACACCAACGCCGGCAGCCAAAACGTACCTATGCTGGCTAACTTGATGTCTGACAATGGCGTGTGGATCCACCCGCTGACCGCAGGCCTACTCAATATTCGCACCGGCGACAAGATACGCATTTATAACGATACCGGTACTGAAGAAGGCCATGCCCTCATCACCCCAGGCATTCGTACCGATACCGTTTTCGCTTACATGGGCTTTGGCTCTAAAAACAAAGAATTGGCGCGCGCCACAGGCAAAGGTGTCCATTGTGGCAACTTACTTCCTCATGTCACTTCACCCGTTACAGGCATGAACCTGCATACCACGGGCGTGAAGATAGCCAAGATTTAATCGGAGTTAACTATGACTAAACGTTATGTTCTCGTGCACGATGAAAACAAGTGCATTGGCTGTCAGGCCTGTAATGTTGCCTGTCGCAGCGAAAATAATGTACCTGAGTCAGTCACAAGACTGCAGGTACGCATTGAAGGGCCTTATGGCAACTATCCGCACCTGCATTTTAAGTACAATCGGGTGTCGTGCGAGCAGTGTGAAAATGCCCCTTGCGTTAAGGTATGCCCAACGGGCGCGGCCTATGTAGATGAAAACGGCATTGTCTCAATCAACGAAGGCAAGTGCGTGGGTTGCCTCTATTGCGTCGCCGCTTGTCCGTACAAGGTGCGTTTCATTAACCCTGAAACCCGAGTGCCAGATAAGTGTAACTATTGTAAAGATACCCGTTTGGCTCGCGGCGAGCAGCCAGCCTGTGTGACTGTTTGCCCAACCCAAGCCTTAGTGTTTGGCGATGCTAACGATCTCACCAGCGAAGTGCGCAAAGTGTTAGACACTAAACCAAGTTATCAGCAAAAGGTTAACCTCGGCACTGAGCCGCGTTTATATCGCATTCCTGGTCGTAAGGGAGGGATCCAAGCATGAACAATATCTGGGGCTCAATGGAGCAATACGATCCTGTGGTGTGGAACTGGATCATAGCTGTCTACCTGTTTATGGCAGGCTTATCGGCGGGTTCTATGTTAGTGGCCATAGGCCTTAAATGGTACAAGCAAAGCCGCGGCTTACCCTGTGAAGGCTTGCCTGTCATTAAGGCGGCGGCCGTGATTGGCCCGGTGGCCATCTGTCTTGGCATGGCGTTATTAGTGCTCGACTTAACTAAGCCGTTTGAGTTTTATCACATACTGCTGAACTACAACCTCACCTCTGTCATGGCTTGGGGGGTTATCGCCCTACTGCTGTACATTCCCTTAGTGTTTGTATTTGCAGCCTTAGTCTTTGACAAGCAAGTGCTACATTTCGCCCCTTGGCTTGCGGGTGTTCTTAAGGTCTGCCGCCAAGTAGAAGGCAGCATTAACAAGCTGATTTTCGCCTTAGCCTTAGGTGTGGGGGTTTATACCGGCTTCTTACTGTCGGCCATGATTAGCTACCCTATCCTCAATACTGCGGTACTGCCAGCGCTGTTCTTAGCCTCGGCGCTCTCTGTGGGTAGTGCGGGTAATATCTTGATTGCGACCTTGTTCTTTAGCAAAAAAGAGTCTGATTGTATTGAGCAAGTGCACCGTATCGAATACCCAGTCGCCTTTAATGAAGCTCTGTGTCTGGTACTCTTGTTTGTGGGCTTAAACTTCTCAGGCCCTGCCGCCAAAGCCGCGACCGCAGCTATCACTACTGGTACTTGGGCAAGTGTCTTCTGGATAGGTGTGGTAGGTCTTGGCTTAGCTGTGCCAGTACTGGCCTCGACCTTAGCGCCAAAATCGTGGAAACACACTAAAGGCTTTTTGATTACAGTGTCAAGCTGCACCATTCTTGGGGTGTTAGCCCTGCGTCACTTCGTGGTGTACGCTGGCCAAAGCTACATCAGCTAATGAGCTAAGCCAATATTCAAAAGGGTGCCCATGGGCACCCTTTTTGTTACAGCGCTAATTGTCTATACAAGTTAAAACTTGTAGCTAGCCTGTACGCCCACCAGAATGATATTGCCACTAGTAGTACCGCTGAAACTACCGCCAAACAAGGCTGAAGAGTTATCTGAGCTGATGCCTGAGCGCGGCTCACTGACTGGTGACTCATCAGCAATGATGTAAGTCAGACCAAAGTCCATATCAAACTGCTTGCTGAACTGATAGCCATAACCTGCGCTCAACCATACACGGTCCATTTCTGGAATAGTAATGGTACGGTTAGCATCAGATACCGCTGACATGTCATACGCCACACCCGCGCGCAGAGTAGACTTAGCATCTAAACGATACGTTGCGCCCACAGCAAAACGATAGCTATCTTCCCAGTTTTCTTGTTTCACTAATTGAGTTTGCGTTTCAAGCGAAGGAACATAGGCTTCTAACTTGTCGAATGTACTCCAATCGGTCCAGTTGACACTGGCATGCACAGCGAACTGCGGCGTCAATTGATGGAAAGAAGCAATTTCAGCGCTGGCTGGCAAAGTTAAATCCATGGAACCATCGTATGTCATACTCGGGTTCAGAGGATTAAAACCAAAACCATGAGCTTGCCCTTCCAGCGTTTGTTCAACCTCTGAACGGTAGTTCACACCTATGCGGTTATCAGCATTGATTTGCCACGCACCGCCTAACTGCCAACCCCAAGAAATATTATCGCCCTTCATATACTTAAGGGTGGTGCCTTTAGGAACAGTTATCCCACCTAATGATGGTGGCAGGGTTAAATCAGCTGAGCTCTTAGCGCCTATGCTGCCTTCACCCAGAACCATACGCACACCAGCGCCTATGCTTAACTGATCGTTGATGCGATAAGCTAGGTTTGGGTTGATTTCGATGGCAGTAATAGAGGCTTCGTTACCAAATTGAGTGCCACGAAAGCTATCATCAAATTCGGTAGCCATACCAAAGTTGGTGCCTAAGGCTAAACCTACATGCCACTTATCATTGAGTTGATGAGTGACAAAGAAGTTAGGGATCACCGCATCGCCAGCAATATCTTTAGCTGACGTTTCGTAGTCAACCCCTTTAACTGTCACATGACCATCAACATCGACATTTGGCATCACCAAGATGGCGCCAGCTGTCATTTGCGTGCCTTCAAGGTAAGTCATCATGGCAGGGTTGCGAAATTGTGTAGCAGCATTGTCAGCCATGGCAGCTTCACCCGCAAACGCGCGGCCAAGTCCAGTGGCTGAGGTTTCAGCTAATTGAAAGCCCGCCGCGTGCGCAGTTGACGTCATACCCAGTAATGCTGAACTGACCGCCAATGAAGTCACGGCCAAAGAATGGATCTGCTTTTTCATTATTCTTCTCTGTATTTTTTAACTTAGCCGGAGTTTCCGACTCGCTATTGAGTAGAGTAATCACTCAACTTATTGAGCGGCAGTGTACGTTAGCAGCATATCTTTGCAAGCATTCGCATTAAAACAGGATGATCCTCTGGCAGCGAGCGGCTTGACAGCAAAATCAGTGACCACTATCACCATTGACGCCAAAACACAGCGTACGAAAACGCGCTTAACGTCGCTAAGCGCCATAAACCAAGCAACCAGCACAGACATAACTTACTGTTTAAAAAAGTAAAAACAAAAACACATAGGCAAAACAGCTGTTTATTAAAAAATAACCATGTGATTAGCATATTTCACTAGCACCAGAAAACAACAGAAGCACAACAAGTGTCACACCACTTAAAAATCAACAAGTTGGCAAAAAAAGGTCGCCAACAAAAATGCCAGCAGCTTTAGCGCTAGCTAAATCTACTGGCATTTCCATCTAACTTAGGTACAAGTGTACGCTTAAACTATCGATACCAAACCTGAGTATTCGCTTCAAAGTTAGCGATGCTTTTCTCATGTTCTAAGCTCAAACCTATGGCATCTAACCCTTTTAATAAGCGCTGCTTATTCGCTGGATTTATGGCAAATGCAAATGTTCGCCGCGTTGGCGATGTGACAGTTTGCGCCGCCAAATCGATACTGACTAAAGTGCCAGCCACGGCCTCGACATCATCAATCAGTAATTGCACTTCCGCGGCCGTTAACACCACAGGTAACAACCCATTATTGATGGCATTCGAGTAAAAAATATCCGCAAAAGATGAGGCGATGACAGCTCTAAAGCCAAAGTCAGCCAAAGCCCAAGGCGCATGCTCGCGACTCGAGCCACAGCCAAAGTTATCCCCCGCAATTAAAATTGAAGCGCCATCAAATCTTGGCTGATTGAGGGCAAACTCAGGATTAGGCACTAGCCCTGCATCATCCAAGTAGCGCCAATCATGGAATAGATGCACGCCAAAGCCATCGCGGGTCACTTTTGATAAAAACTGTTTAGGGATAATTTGGTCGGTATCTATGTTGGCGTTATTAAGCACCACAGCCAACCCGACTTCTTTAGTAAAAGCCTGCATCTTATTGCTCCTTGACGGTAGTGCGAATATCCACAAAATGACCAGCCACAGCAGCGGCCGCCGCCATTGCTGGGCTCACTAAATGAGTGCGACTACCACGCCCCTGACGCCCTTCAAAATTGCGATTACTGGTAGAAGCGCAGCGATCGCCGCTTTCAAGCTTGTCATCATTCATGGCTAAACACATGGAGCAACCCGGTAAGCGCCACTCAAAGCCAGCGTCGATAAAAATCTTATCTAGACCCTCAGTCTCAGCTTGGGCTTTTACTTGCCCAGAGCCCGGCACAACGATGGCGCTAACCCCAGCGGCCACTTGCTTGCCTTTAGCTTCCAGCGCCGCGGCGCGTAAATCTTCAATGCGCGAATTAGTGCAAGAGCCAATAAAGACTTTATTAATGGCGACCTCACTCATTAAGGTGCCTGGCGTTAAGCCAATATAATCAAGCGCCTTTTGCATAGTGGCGCGCTTAGCTTCATCTATTTCTGCCCTAGGGTCTGGCACTCGGCCATCAATGGCGACCACTTGCCCGGGATTGGTTCCCCAAGTTAATTGCGGCGCGATATCGGCAGCATTTAAGCTAATGCAAGCATCAAAGCGAGCATCAGTATCTGAGTGCAACTTAGACCAAGCCGCCACGGCCTCAGTCCATTGCTCACCTTTAGGGGCAAATTCGCGCCCTTCTAAATAGGCAAAAGTCGTGGCATCTGGGGCTATCATGCCCGCCTTAGCGCCCATTTCTATCGCCATGTTGCACACAGTCATGCGCCCTTCCATCGACAAGGCGCGAATGGCTTCGCCGCAAAACTCCACCACATAGCCAGTGCCACCTGCGTGCCCAAGCTTACCTATGATGGCTAACACCAGATCTTTAGCGGTGATCCCTGCGCCTAACTGACCTGTGACTTCAATCTTCATGGTTTTAGCCGCTTGCTGGCGCAGAGTTTGCGTAGCTAACACATGCTCAACTTCACTGGTGCCTATGCCAAAAGCTAAAGCACCAAAGGCGCCATGGGTGGCAGTATGGGAGTCACCACAAACAATCACAGCGCCGGGTAAGGTAATGCCAAGCTCTGGGCCCATGACGTGCACTATCCCTTGATTGGGATGATGAATGTCATATAAGCGAATGCCAAACTCGCGGCAATTATCAGCCAAGGTATCCACTTGAATGCGCGCTTCGCTGCTTAAGGCATCAAGGCTGGCGCTGCGGGTCGAGGTATTATGATCCATAGTGGCAAAGGTTTTGTGAGGCGCGCGTACGCGCCGCCCCGTCGCCTTAAGGCCTGCAAAGGCTTGCGGTGACGTCACTTCATGCACTAAATGCCTATCAACATATAAGATGGCAGCTTCGCCAGCAGGTTCTGCCACTAAATGCTGCAGCCAGACTTTGTGATACAGAGTTTGCGCCATTAGTGAGCCTCCTTAATCGCTTGAGCAATAAAATCACCGACTTGCGCCGTGTTATAGCTTTGGCCATGTTGCGCCAACTCACGGGTAACTACGCCTTGTTGCAACGCCTTAGCTACGGCCGCTTCTATGGCAAGTGCAGCAGCTTCTTGCTTTAAGCTATAACGCAGCATCAATGCCGCCGACAAAATTTGCGCTATGGGGTTAGCAATGCCAAGACCTGCAATATCCGGGGCGCTGCCACCCGCAGGTTCAAACAAACCAAAGCCAGTACCATTGATGGAGGCGGATGCCAGTAATCCCATGGAGCCAGTAAGCATGGCCATTTCATCAGAAATAATGTCGCCAAATAAGTTGGAGCACAGCATCACATCAAATTCATCGGGGCGGCGCAGCAACTGCATAGTGGCGTTATCTATGTAGATGTGTTCAAGGGTCACGTCCGGATAATCCACGGCGACTTCTTCCACCACTTGGCGCCACAGCACTGAGGTAGTAAGCACATTGGCCTTATCCACCGACGTCACTTTGCCGCGACGATTACGCGCGGTTTCAAAGGCAATTTTGGCAATGCGGCGAATTTCACGGCGGCTATAGCGCATGGTATCAAAGGCTTCTTCCGCGTCGCCTGCGCCTTGGCGACCTTTAGGCTGACCAAAGTAAATGCAGCCAGTTAGCTCACGCACACACATAAGATCAAAGCCGCGGGCTGAGATATCGGCGCGCAGTGGCGATAATGACTCAAGCCCTGAGTGCAATTTTGCTGGGCGTAAATTACAAAAGAGCTCAAAGTGGGCGCGCAGTGGCAGCAAGGCGCCGCGTTCTGGTTGCTGTAAAGGTGGTAAGCCTTCCCACTTCGGGCCGCCAACAGAGCCAAATAAAATGGCGTCACTGGCTTGGCAACCTTTAAGTGTGGCCTCTGGCAGCGGCGTGCCATGATTGTCGATGGCGATACCGCCAACATCATATGCACTGTACTCAATATCTAGGCCAAACTTAGCTTCCACTACTGCCAAGACTTTACGTGCCTCCACCATCACTTCTGGGCCAATGCCATCGCCAGCTAATACTGCTATTTGATAACTCATACCGTTCCCATCTCCCTGTGTTCTTGAATTCGTTGTTTTTGGCTGGCGACCATATCGGCCCGCCAAATTAAGTTCATCACATGAATTAATGCCTGCGCCGAGGCCTCGACCACATCTGTGGCTAAGCCGACACCATGAAAATTCTGGGCTTGATAACGCGCGCTAATATCTACTTGCCCCAAGGCATTTTGACCTTCGCCTTTAGCACTTAACTTGTAGCTGTTTAATTCAATTGGCCGACCACTGGCAGCGGCGATGGCTTTATAGGTGGCATCGACTGGGCCGACGCCTTCAGCGCTGGTTTGCACTAATTGCGCGCCGCACATCAAATCAATAGTTGCAGTAGCAATACCAGCCTTAGTATTTGAGGTCACTTGTAACTGGGACAGCGCAAAATGGTCATCACTTTGCTGGCGAGCGCCAATAAATACCAAGGCTTCTAAATCATAATCAAACACTTGGCCCTTTTTATCGGCAAGCTTTACAAAGGCGTCATACAAGCTGTCGAGGTCATAATCACTGTCTTGATAACCCATTTCGGTCATGCGATGTTTAATCACATGCCGACCTGAGCGCGAAGTCATATTCAGGTTGTTGCGACTTAAACCTATGCTCTCTGGCGTCATGATTTCATAGGTGTTTTTGGCTTTTAACATGCCGTCTTGATGTATGCCCGATGAATGCGTAAAAGCATTGCTACCGACAATCGCTTTATTGGCTTGCACTGGCATATTGCACAGCTGGCTCACCAACTGCGAGGTGCGATGGATTTCTTTAGCATTTATCTGCGTACTCAGCCCAAGCAAGTCCTTGCGGGTGGCTAAGATCATGGCGATTTCTTCGAGCGAGCAGTTGCCCGCGCGCTCACCTATGCCATTGACTGTGCACTCAATTTGGCGCGCTCCTTGCTGCACCGCCGCAATTGAGTTGGCCACAGACAAGCCTAAATCATCATGGCAATGCACTGAAATAATGGCTTTATCTATGTTGGGCACTCGATTAAACAAGGTGTGAATAATCCCAGAAAATTCCGATGGCACTGTATAGCCCACGGTATCTGGAATATTAATGGTTTTGGCGCCGGCGTTAATCGCCGCCTCCACCATGCGGCATAAATGATCTATCGGCGTACGGCCCGCATCCTCACAAGAAAACTCCACATCCTCACTAAAGCGTCTGGCATATTTGACCGCATGCACCGCCATAGCCAGCACATCATCAAAGCTGCGTTTCAGCTTACTTTCCACATGGATGGTAGAAGTTGAAATAAAGGTATGAATTCGAAACTGTTCCGCGCCCTTTAACGCTTCTGCCGCGGCATCTATGTCTTTTTCCAAGGCGCGGGCTAAGGCGCAAACCCGGCTATTGCGGATTTGGCGCGCTATGGTTTGCACTGAATGAAAGTCCCCAGGCGATGACACCGGAAAACCCACTTCCATCACATCCACACCTAGACGCTCAAGTGCCAGTGCTATCTGCAATTTCTCATTGACCGACAAACTGGAGGCTAGCGCCTGCTCGCCATCGCGTAATGTGGTATCAAAAATGATGACCTGGTTAGACATAGCACTCTCCATCTAGCTGTAATCTTTATCGTTAGTAGCCCGCGGCGGAAAAAAAAACCCCGCTAGGCTGGCGGGGTTTAGTGAGGAGAATATTTCATCTTGGTAGCACTAAACGCTCCGCGCAGTCATTGCGAGAGTTAGTAGGCTAAGGAGTAATAAAATATTCACACTCGGCATTAGATTAAGTCCGTGGTAGCAGGCACCTAACTATCAGCGCGCGCCAAAATAAAAACCATTGAATAGTTTTTAACCTGCAAAGCTATTAAGTGTCAAGCCTCATTTTTTCATCTTGTTTACATAACCAAGCAGATGTCAGCATTTGTCGCAACAATGATGCGCGGCGTGAATGATCTAAGAACCGGGAGTGCGGGGTTAATGCTAATGGTGATGTTTGTCCGCAAAGGAGCGTGTTAGTAGGAATTTGCAAGAGAGGTGCCTCTCTTGCATTGATAGTCTCTAACTTATTGCTTTCGACTAATGGCTTTTAACTGATTGGCGCAGGCCTTAAGCCAGAATTGAGTGAGTAAGCTATTCGCCGCTGATAAAGGCAGTGATTTCATCGAGGAAGGCGTCACCAAAACGTTCAAGTTTACGCTGGCCCACGCCATTCACCGCAAGCATTTCAGCCGCTGTGGTTGGGATCATCGCCGCCATTTCAGCTAAGCTCGCATCGTTAAACACGAGATACGGTGCCACATCATGATCTTCTGCCAGTCGGCGCCTTAATACTTTAAGGCGCGCAAATAGGCGTCTGTCATAGTTAAGCGGCGCTTTAGCGCGAGTGCTGCGTTTAACTGGCGCAGTAATGATGATCCTAGGCTCAGCCAGCATCAAAGTTTGATCGCCTTTTAAAATGGGGCGCGCGGGCGCATTCAACCGCAGGCGTGAGCCGCGAGTCACATCTTGACTGGCCAAACCTAAATGAATGAGCTGGCGTATGATACTGAGCCAATACTCATGGCTCTTGTCTTTACCTATGCCCCAGGTTGAAAGCTTATCGTGGCCTCTATCTAATACTGACGCCGCCTTGGAGCCGCGCAGCACTTCAATCACATGATTAATCCCAAAGCCCTGATTTAAGCGGTAGATGCACGACAATACTTTTTGCGCATCAAGGCTGGCATCAAATTGGGTGGGTGGATCTAAGCAGATATCGCAGTTACCACAGGGCTCACGCGCGCTTTCATCAAAATAATGCAATAGCACTTGGCGGCGGCAAGTCTGCGCTTCGGCAAAGGCCGCCATAGAATTAAGCTTGTGATACTCCACTTGCTTTTGCGGGCCTTCTGGCAACTGCTCCACAAAATGGCGTACCCGATTAATATCGGCGGGATCAAACAGCATAAAGGCTTCGGCATCTAAACCATCGCGGCCACCACGACCAGTTTCTTGATAATAAGCTTCAATGCTTTTGGGGATATCGTAATGCACCACATAGCGCACATTGGATTTATTGATGCCCATACCAAAGGCGACGGTAGCTACTACTATCTCCACCTGATCTTTTAAGAATTTATCTTGTACCTGCGCACGCTCGTCCGGCGTTAAGCCTGCATGATAAGCGGCGGCATTAAAGCCTTGCAGCCTAAGACGCTGCGCCACTTCATCTACCCGTTTGCGACTGGAGCAATAAACAATACCGTTAGCCCCCGCCTGACCACTAATATACTGCTTTAACTGATTGGCGGCATTGAGTTTTTCTGCCACTGTATAGCGAATATTGGGGCGATCGAAACTCGATAATGAAATAAATGGCGCTATGTTCAAGCGCTGACAAATACTAGTGCGAGTGGCTTGATCTGCGGTGGCAGTGAGCGCCATTAACGGCACTTGCGGGAAGGTTTGCTTTAAAATGCCAAGCTCAGCGTATTCTGGGCGAAAATCATGGCCCCACTCGCTAATGCAATGCGCCTCATCAATGGCAAATAAGCGCACATGCCAATCATTCAAGCGGCTCAGAAAATCCCCTTGCAGTAAGCGCTCGGGAGACACGTACAGCAAGGTCAATTCGCCTTGGCGCAATTGCCTAAAAATATCGGCGGCCTGCTCGCGGGGCAGTGAAGAATTAAGATAGGCGGCAGCAACGCCAGACTGGAGCAAGCTATCGACTTGATCTTTCATCAAGGAAATTAACGGCGAGACCACAATCGTCAGCCCGCCTAACATTAAGGCCGGCACCTGATAGCATAAGCTCTTACCGCCACCTGTAGGCATGACGACTAAGCTGTCTTGGCCCGCTAGCGCCGTCTCTATGACTTGCTTTTGACCTGGACGGAATTCTCGGTAACCAAATACTTGCTGTAAACAGCCTTGTGCTGGGTCAAACGTCGCTGCTAGTTGCTGCTCTTGCATGCTATCTCAGGGCCA
This sequence comes from Shewanella sp. SNU WT4, assembly GCF_006494715.1. NCBI lineage: Bacteria > Pseudomonadati > Pseudomonadota > Gammaproteobacteria > Alteromonadales > Shewanellaceae > Shewanella > Shewanella sp. SNU WT4. Next base: position 503,997 of record NZ_CP041151.1, on the reverse strand, counting down.
ATAATCAGGCGGACTATTCTAAATGACCGCACAGCATCTGTCTTGTGTTAAGCGTGGCCACCCGCATCTAATGCTGACAAACCTAGGCTATCCTCATACAATTGCCGGCCACTCTCCCCAACGAACCCTCGAATGAACGAACAAGAAAATCGTAAAGGCATAATGCTCGCCATTGCCGCCTATAGCATGTGGGGATTCGCCCCGTTATATTTCAAATTACTGAGTGACGTTAGCCCGACCGAGATTTTACTGCACAGGATCATTTGGTCATTTGTGTTTATGTTGCTGGTATTGATAGTGACAGGTGGCGCCGCCAATATTCGAGCTGTGCTTAAACGGCCAAAACAACTCGCCATTTTAACGGTAACCTCAACCTTAATTGCTGGTAATTGGCTGTTATTTATTTGGGCGGTCAACAATAACCATATGCTGGATGCAAGCTTAGGTTATTACATTAACCCGTTACTCAATGTGCTGCTTGGCATGGTGTTTTTAAGTGAACGCCTGCGGCCACTGCAATGGCTAGCGGTCGCCCTTGCATCCCTTGGCGTGCTAGTGCAACTGATTTCGTTTGGCTCCCTCCCTATCGTATCGATTGCCTTAGCCGTATCTTTTGGGGTGTATGCTTTGCTGCGCAAAAAGGTCAATATCGATGCTAAGAGTGGCTTATTTTTAGAAACCGCGATTTTAATGCCAGTGGCACTAGCATATTTAGCTTGGATGCCAGCCAATGGTAGCGCCAGCATGCTAACTAACCCATGGGATTTAAATCTGTTACTTATGGCGGCCGGTATTATTACGAGCCTACCATTATTATGCTTTGCCGGCGCGGCGGTACGCATTCCACTGAGCGTACTCGGGTTCTTCCAATACATAGGCCCAAGCATAATGTTTGCTTTAGCTGTGCTTTATTTTGGCGAAGCCTTCAGCCTAGAAAAGAGTGTGACCTTTGGCTTTATCTGGTGCGCGCTGATGGTTTTCACCTTCGATATGGCTAACAATCGACGCCAGCGCCAACATGCTCATACGGCTAACACTGAACATAAAACTAAATAATGGTTGAAGAGTTAAGTGGTGTTGAGTTAACGATTTAAGACCTCAGCCTTAATGCCCACTAAGCCCACTACCGTGGGCTTAGTGTTATCGAGATTTACACTTCACGCGAATAAATCGAGCGCCAAGATTTTAGAGCGGCGTTGATAGTTATACAGCTGCTTTTTCTTTTCAGGCAACGCTTCAACGTCTTGCAGCGCAAAACCATGCTCAAGAAACCAGTGAATGCTGCGGGTGGTCAGCGCAAATAAGCGACTATACCCTCGCGCCCGCGCTTGGTTAATGATGGTATTGAGCAGCAAGGCGCCGCGATCGGCATCGCGATAATCAGGGTGCACTACTAAGCAGGCAAACTCACCAGCGTTATCTTCTTCAAACGGATATAGGGCGGCGCAGCCAATGATCAAGCTATCACGCTCAACTACCACAAACTGCTCTATCTCCATCTCTAGCTGTTCGCGAGAACGGCGCACTAACACCCCTTGCTCTTCCAATGGGCGAATTAAGTTAAGTACGCCGCCAATATCACTAATGTCAGCACGCCTTAATTTTTCAGCGCTTTCTGTGACTATTTGGGTGCCTATGCCATCGCGCGAGAATAACTCCTGCAGCAAAGCGCCGTCAGTTAAGTAACTCACCAGATGGCAGCGACTCACCCCTTGGCGACAAGCATCAATACTGGCGTGTACAAAGGCGCGGGTGGAGGGGCACAACTGCTGATGCGTTTGCTGTAAATAGCCTTGAGCCAAGTTCGGCATAATTTCAGGGATAAGCTCGCCGACTTCATTCATGAGTCCAGGTAACTGACAAAAACCTATCATCTTGTCAGCCTTAAGCTTAACCGCCACTTGGGTGGCAATATCTTCGGCGGTGAGATTAAAACTTTCACCAGTGACAGAAGCGCATACCGGCCCCATCAGCACTATGTTGCCTTGATTTAATTGACAATGCAGCGCTTCGGTATCAATTTTTCTGACCTTACCGCTAAGGCAATAATCCACGCCGTCATCCACGCCCAGCGGCTGAGCTATCACATAATTGCCGCTGACTAAGTTGATATTAGCGTGCTGCATCGGGGTGTTATTGAGGCTCATGGATAAGCAGGCCGAAATATCTAGCATTAACGCGCCTGCCACCTGCTTGATGACTTTTAAGCACACCTCATCGGTAATACGTATGCCGTGGTGATAATCACAGCGCATGCCGCGCGTAGCAAGCTCAGCTTCAATTTGTGGGCGCGCGCCATAGACAATCACTATCTTGATCCCAAGACTGTGCAGCAGCGCTATATCATTGATGATGGCGCGAAATTCGCCTTCTAAAATCGCCTCGCCGCCCAGCATCACCACAAATGTCTTCCCTCGGTGGGCATTGACATAAGGCGCCGAATGACGAAAGCCGGCCACTAATTCACTCACAAATGATGACACTGTTAACTCCTTCCAACAGAATGACTACTCACGCAATACTAATGAATTATTATTCACAAATAAAGAATTTTAATGCAGGTAGTTACAGTATTGGTGAATTCGTTGTCATGGGGAGTGAAATTGAGGCAAAAAAAAGCCCCTTTATTAAAAGGGGCTTTTTAAAAGTCGCTAATCAAATTACTTGATTTTAGCTTCTTTGTAGATAACGTGCTGACGGATAACAGGATCAAACTTCTTGATCTCCATTTTCTCAGGCATGTTACGCTTATTCTTTTCAGTAGTGTAGAAGTGACCAGTCTTAGCACTTGATACTAATTTGATCTTCTCACGATTACCTTTAGCTTTAGCCATGGTCTATTACACCTTCTCGCCGCGGGCACGAAGTTCAGCAACAACTACTTCGATACCTTTCTTGTCGATAATACGCATACCTTTAGTAGATACACGTAATTTAACAAAACGCTTTTCTTCTTCAAACCAAAAACGATGGTTTTGCAGGTTTGGTAAAAAACGACGACGGGTCGCGTTTTTTGCGTGCGAACGGTTGTTACCAACCATTGGTCGCTTGCCAGTTACTTGGCATACTCTTGACATGTCAATCTTCTCCAAAAAACAAATTTAACGCTCGAGCATTAATGTGCATCGAATGGCCGTCGCCCGAGGCACACGAAGGGCGCATTTTATACAGCATAGACGAGGAAAGATCAAGCAATAGTTATGCTATCCATCCTCGTTCTGCAAACGACACTATGTCACGATCCCCAACAACCATGTGGTCTAGCAAGGTTACGTCTATCGTTGTTAACGCGTTTTTCAATCGCTCAGTAATTCGCCTATCTGCCTGACTGGGCTCGGCGATACCAGACGGGTGATTATGGCAAATGATGACAGCAGCGGCTTGCTTTTCCAACACTAAGGCCACCACATCTCTGGGGTAGACAGACGCTGAATCAATCGTTCCACGAAATAATTCTACAAACTGAATTACTCGGTGCTGACTGTCGAGCAATAAGATGGCGAACACCTCATAGGCGCGATCTGCCAATTGTCGCATTAAATATTCCCGAGTTAAATCAGGATTTGACAAAATCTGACTTCGATGCAGTTTTTCTCGGGCGATGCGACGAGAAATTTCTGCCGCCGCCTGCAACTGCGCGTATTTTACCGATCCCATCCCCGGAAGTCGACACACCTGCACCTGTGTTGCGCAGAATATTGCCCTTAAACCGCCAAAATGTGTCAATAATTGTCGTCCAAGCTCGACTGCGCTGGTGCCAGGCAGACCATTTCGCAATAAAACGGCTAATAATTCAGCATCCGACAACGACTGCGGTCCCGCTTTTTGCAATTTTTCTCTGGGACCTTCACCTTCAGGCCAATCTTTTATGGTCATAGCTTACCCAAAACGCTCTTTATATAAACTCAAGTATGGTTGAATTATCACTAGCTGCGTTTCGCCCTGTGCGTACACCGCGATTTTGCACGCCAAGTATCCCACTCACCTTCAGCTTTGTGATAAGGTTAGCGCCATACATTGCAGCGCGAGAGACAGTGCGTGAGTCTGAGTAATAAGAAAATTCTGTTAGGTATCGGTGGCGGTATCGCGGCCTATAAGAGCGCCGATCTAGTGCGACGCCTCAAAGAGCGTGGCGCCGAAGTGCGAGTCGTCATGAGTCAAGGGGCGAAAGAATTTATTACGCCACTGACCTTACAAGCCTTAAGTGGTCATCCAGTCGCTAGTGATTTACTCGATCCTGCCGCAGAAGCGGCTATGGGCCATATTGAATTGGCGCGTTGGGCCGATTTAATGATTATCGCCCCAGCCACGGCTAATTTAATTGCGCGCTTTAATGCTGGCATGGCCGATGAGCTGATTACTACTTGCGTATTAGCAACCTCAGCGCCTATCGCCTTGTGTCCGGCCATGAATCAGCAGATGTATATCAACGCCGCGACTCAGGCCAATCTCAGCAATTTACGCCAACGCGGCATCCATTTATGGGGACCGGCGAGCGGCTCGCAAGCTTGCGGAGAAATTGGCCCTGGGCGCATGCTCGAGCCATTAGAAATTGCTAAGCAGGCCGAAGCCTTTTTTGCGCCGCAGTTATTAGCCGGCCAAAAGATTATGATTACTGCTGGGCCAACCCGCGAAGCGATTGACCCAGTACGCTATATTTCAAACCACAGCTCAGGCAAAATGGGTTATGCCCTAGCGCAAGCGGCGCAAGCCATGGGCGCAGACGTGACCTTAGTTAGTGGCCCGACGCAATTAGCTACACCTAGCGGAGTGACGCGCATTAATGTCGAATCCGCCGATGACATGCTCAGCGCTGTGATGGCTGACATTGCCAAGCAGACCATTTTCATTGGTTGCGCCGCCGTCGCTGACTATCGCGTGGCTGATATTGCCACCCAAAAGGTCAAGAAATCATCGAGCACTATGACGCTTGCACTAGTGCGCAATCCTGATATTTTGGCCAGCGTAGCTGCCCTTGACAACAAACCATTTTGCGTGGGATTTGCAGCAGAAACCCAAGATGTTGAGCACTACGCGAAAGGCAAACTGACCGCCAAGCGCCTCGACATGATAGCGGCCAATGATGTCTCAGTGGCAGGACTAGGCTTTAACGCTGACAGCAATGCGCTGCAGGTGATTTGGCCCACAGGCCAGCAAGCCTTACCCGCAACCGATAAATTAACCTTGGCCCAGCAATTACTGACCCTAATTGCCACCCACAAACATGCTTAACTAGACTTAGCCGGATACTAGCACCCCATGAAAACACCGATTGAAGTAAAGATCCTTGATTCCCGTATCGGCACCGAATTTGAGCTTCCCGCTTATGCCACGCCAGGCAGTGCCGGCATGGACTTACGTGCCATGCTTGATACACAGTTGACCATAGAGCCAGGACAAACGGTACTTATCCCAACAGGCATCGCCATTCATGTGGCAGATCCAGGCTTAGCCGCTGTGATTTTACCACGCTCAGGCCTTGGCCATAAGCACGGCATTGTCTTAGGCAATTTAGTCGGACTGATTGATTCTGATTACCAAGGCCCATTAATGGTGTCGTGCTGGAACCGTGGCAGCGAGCCATTCACCCTCCAAGTGGGTGATCGTTTAGCACAATTAGTGTTTGTCCCTGTCGTGCAAGCCGAGTTTAAATTGGTGGATGAGTTTGATAGCTCAGATAGAGGCACCGGTGGGTTTGGCCATTCAGGCACCCGATAACCTGTTCAGTTGTTAACGAGCGAAGGATACTGCCCATGGCTGTTAGCCAAAAAATTAATCGGCGCGACCACATACTTCAGTGCTTAGCACACATGTTAGAAACCCATCCAGGCCAGAGGATCACTACCGCTAAATTAGCGGCTGAAGTGGGTGTGTCTGAGGCCGCGTTATATCGCCACTTTCCCAGCAAGGCGAGAATGTTTGAAGGCTTAATCGACTTTATTGAAGACTCTTTGCTGTCGCGCATCAATATCATCATGGATGAAGAAAAAGACACTATGCGCCGCTGCCAACAGACCCTACAACTGTTGCTCATTTTTGCTGAACGTAATCCTGGCATTTCGCGCCTGCTCAATGGCGATGCACTGTTAGGTGAACATGAACGCCTTCGCAGCCGCGTAAGTAACTTATTTGCCAAGATTGAAACCCAGTTAAAGCAAATTCTGCGGGAAAAAACTTTGCGCGAGGGCCAAGGCTTTAATTTAGATGAGGCCATTTTAGCCAATTTATTACTGGCCTTTGCTGACGGCAGAATTGCCCAGTTTGTGCGTAGTGAATTTAAATTAAAACCTACCCATCACTTTGATGAACAGTGGATTTTCATTCAGCAGCAATTGCTGCAAAGCTAAGCGCATAACGCACTATTGATAAGGCGGGTCCAGTATGGATACCCGCTTTTTTTTCAAGTGACTCTCCCTAAGCCAACCTAGCCCCTAGATAACCAAGTTAAGCGACAGCCCTAACTCGGCGGCGGCACCTAGAATAGCGAATACCCGACTAAGTTAATCGGTTTTTTTATCCGCCAAAGAGTATGAATTGACGGCATTTCAAGGTATTCTCACCAGCCCAAGTCGCTCGCTACCACTGAATAAATGAGTGTAGTCGAGATGGGTTCGCAATTGATGTTGGAGGAAACATGGCACTCTCAGACGCAGCACGCAAAGTGCAAACGGCATTGTTAGAACGTGGGTTAGAAACCCCGATGCTGCCCTCAGTTCTGTCTGCTGACGTTCGCAAAGATAAGATTGAACAGCACATGCGCTCAATCCTCGAATTAATGTCGCTAGATTTAAGCGATGACAGCCTAGCTGACACCCCAAGACGCATTGCCAAGATGTATGTCGATGAGATTTTCTCTGGCCTAGATTATGCCAACTTTCCAAAAATCACTGTCATCGAAAACAAAATGCAGTTTGATGAAATGGTGCGCGTGCAAGATATCAGCATGACTAGCACTTGTGAGCATCATTTAGTCACCATAGATGGCGTGGCGACTGTGGCTTATTTGCCGCGTAACAACATCATAGGGCTATCGAAAATTAATCGCATAGTGCGCTTTTTTGCCCAGCGGCCACAAGTGCAAGAGCGCTTAACTCAGCAAGTTTTAGTGGCACTGCAAACCTTGCTTGAAACACAAGATGTCGCAGTAAAAATGGATGCCGTGCATTACTGCGTTAAATCTCGCGGCGTGATGGACTCCACCAGCTCCACCACTACCACGGCTTTAGGCGGAATTTTTAAAACTAACCCTGCCACCCGCGCCGAGTTTTTGCACCCCTAAGCCTATGCATAATGCCAGTCAGCAGGCACAACATGCTGAACTATGCGCGGCGCGTAAAAAAGCCTAAGACATCACATCTTAGGCTTTTTAGTTTTTAGTTGACGCAACCGACCCGGCTTAAAGGCTTATGCGGCGCTGCGGACTCATAATTTTGTCCCGCAGCGACGTCGTTTCGGGGCAGTTTTTGCTATCGCATTAAATACCGTATTGCTGTCGATACTCACTTACCGCTGCAAGCTCAGTTTCCATGCCTGGCTTTTCAGACAAATAACCTATCAAGTCAGCCAAGGTAATAATCGCAATCACGGCGCAGCCATAATCACGCTCGACTTCTTGTATGGCCGATAACTCGCCCTTGCCTTTCTCTTGTCTATCAAGCGCAATCAGCACGCCAGCTAAACTCGCGTTATGAGCTTGAATAATATCCATCGACTCGCGAATGGCAGTACCAGCGGTGATCACATCATCCACCAGCATCACTTTACCGGTTAACTCGCTGCCCACTAATGAACCGCCTTCACCGTGATCTTTCTTCTCTTTACGGTTAAAGCAGTAAGGCATATCAACATCGTGATGCTCAGCTAACGCCACAGCGGTAGTGGTTGCGATTGGAATGCCTTTATAGGCTGGGCCAAACAGCAAATCATAATCAATGCCCGCATCCATTAAGGCGGCGGCATAAAAGCGACCAAGACGGGCTAAATCACGGCCAGTATTAAATAAACCGGCATTAAAGAAGTACGGGCTGTGGCGACCTGACTTTAAGGTAAACTCACCAAATTTCAACACCTGACGCTCAAGGGCAAATTCAATAAACTCTCGCTGATAAGCTTTCACTCGTAATCCTCACGTTACTTTGGGTATCTGTTTTTTGTTGTTTATGATCTTATTTTTTATCTTATTTTTATTATGCGTGGTACACAGGCTAACTTTTTGCTTTAAAAAAAGGACCCTCAACGGGTCCCTAATTCATATCAATTCAATGCGGCTTTCTGAACATCGACAATTTCACGAATACCGTGCTTGGCCAGCTCCAGCATTTCTAATAACTCTTCATGGCTAAACGGCTCACCTTCTGCCGTGCCTTGAATTTCGATAAGCTTGCCGGTTTCGGTCATTACTACGTTCATGTCGGTTTCAGCAGCGCTGTCTTCGATGTATTCCAAATCGCAAATCGCTTCACCATCAAAAATACCAACACTGACGGCGGCAATTAAGAATTTTAATGGGTTAGCTTTTAATACGCCCTTCGCGCGCGCCCAATTTAAGGCATCCACTAAGGCCACACAGGCACCAGTAATAGCCGCGGTACGAGTACCACCGTCGGCTTGAATCACATCACAGTCAATCACTATGGTGTTTTCGCCCAGTAATTTCATATCCACCGCGGCGCGCAGGGCGCGGCCAATTAAGCGTTGGATTTCTTGAGTACGACCAGATTGCTTACCACGGGCAGCTTCGCGGTCCATGCGGCTGTGAGTTGAACGCGGCAGCATGCCGTATTCAGCGGTTACCCAGCCTTGGCCTTGGCCTTTTAAGAAGCGCGGAACCCCTTCAGTGAAGCTGGCAGTACACAGCACTTTAGTTTCACCAAACTCCACTAACACTGAACCTTCAGCATGAGCAGTAAAGTTACGGGTAATGGTGATCGGACGGGTTTGTGCTGGGGTACGCTTGCCTGGACGCATGAGAATTCCTGTGCTTAATAATTTGATTAAATCTGGGGGCATATTATAAGGACTTTCCACATATATGCCATGATTTGCATGGCCAAATCGTGGCCTAGGCCGTTAAAGGTTCCCCCAGAGTCGACCCAAGGCTATAATCTGCATTTACTTTCGACGCCATCTGGAAACTTCGCATGATCCAAAGCATGACAGCCTACGCCCGTATCGAACACAAAGCCGACTGGGGCACTGCCTCATGGGAAATCCGCTCAGTCAATCAACGCTATTTAGAAACTTACCTGCGTTTACCAGAGCAGTTTCGCAGCTTTGAACCTGCCTTACGCGATCGCCTTCGTAAACGCCTGAATCGCGGCAAAATCGAAGTGAACTTGCGTTATGAGTTGGCCGAGAATACCAACAATGAATTACAACTCAATCAAGCCTTAGCCAAGCAATTGCTGGGCGCGGCGCAGTGGTTAAAGCAAGAAGCGGGTCAAGGTGACGTGAACCTGACTGACATCTTACGCTGGCCGGGCGTACTTTCTAGCGCTGAGCGTGATATGGATGCAATTGGCGCCGATTTAATGGCTGCCTTTGATGCTGCTATCGATCAATTTATTGAAGCTCGTGGCCGCGAAGGCGCCGCTATCAACGATATGCTGCAAGCCCGCCTTGATGGCGTAAGCGAACAAGTGGCCATAGTGCGCGCGCACATGCCACAAGTAATGCAATATCAGCGTGACAAACTCACCAACCGTTTAGCCGAAATTAAAGGCGAGCTAGACTCAGCCCGTATCGAGCAAGAAATGGTGTTACTGGCACAAAAGCAAGACGTTGCTGAAGAGATGGATAGACTCGAAGCTCATGTGACTGAAGCGCGCCGCATCCTTAAGAAAGGCGGCAGCGAAGGTCGCCGTTTAGATTTTATGATGCAAGAATTTAACCGCGAATCAAACACCTTAGCCTCTAAATCTATCAGCTCAGAAATCACCTCAGCCGCCGTTGAGCTTAAAGTGCTGATTGAGCAAATGCGCGAGCAGATCCAGAACGTGGAATAACCTACCACGAGTTTAAGCTAAGCTCCGCAACTAAAAACACCCAGCCATTGCTTAATGCCGATCGTTTTAAGTAGTTGAACGATCTTTCAAGGGCTCCATAATCAGCCGCAACCTAAGTTGCAGCTGATTTTTTTATGTCTGAATTTTCTAAAGAGCTACTCGTTACCGCTGAATTTTGCCAAGCGCAAGATATTGATGTATTCGCCCAAACATGTTCCCATGGATTGGGTAGCTGAGGCTGTGCAACAAACTGGCAGGGCCTCGCTTCGAACCCGCCGTTTCCCTGCAGAGCAAGCTGTTTGGTTGGTTCTAGGCATTGGTTTGATGCGTAACCGCTCGATTCAGCAAGTCTGTGATACGCTCTCACTGGCATTTCCCGACTCCAAGGGGGAGCTCCCGCCACTGGCGACCAGTAGTATCATCAAAGCCAAAGAAAAGTTGGGTTCAGAGCCCATGCGTTATCTGTTCAAAACAACCGCTGCACAGTGGGAAACACAGTGCGAATTTGATGAGATAGCGGGATTGAAATTGCTCAGTGTTGATGGGACGTATTTTAAGACGCATAACACTGAAGAAAACCATCACTTTGGCTTTGCACAAAGCACGGCTTCTTTTCCCTCTGTGCTGGCGGTCACCTTAATGTCTACTCGTAGCCACTTACTTTCTGATGCGGCTTTCGGGCCTGTTACCCACAGTGAAATTCACTATGCACAGCAATTGGTTGGCTCAGCTCCCGAGAATTCGCTCACGTTGTTTGACCGTGGGTTTATGTCTGCCGAATTGCTCATCAGCTGGCAAGAAAGCGGTGCAAACACCCATTGGTTAACCCCGATAAAGTCTAAGACCCGCTATCAAATTATCGAGTCATTCTCAGAGTATGACCATCTGGTTGAGATGCCGGTATCACCCCAAGCTAAACAGTAAGCGCCTTATCTGGGGGAGAGCTGGCAAGCCCGCCTTATTCTTATTCCGTCACCCAAAGGTGATATCAAAGGGTTTATCACGTCCTGCCTATGCCCCAACATCTATCCAGTGAACGATTTACTCAAGGTGTATTGGCAGCGATGGGAGATAGAGAGGGGTTATAGTGAGCTAAAGCAATATCAACTGGAAAATAAACCTGTCCTGCGCAGTAAGAAGAAGGATGGGGTGTATCAAGAATTATGGGGGATCTTAACGACCTACAATATTGTTCGGCTAGAGATGGCCGCAATGGCAGTGCAGCATAAAGTTGAGCCACAGAGGATAAGTTTCATTAATGCCCTGTTTTTAATACAGGATGAGTTTGGTTGGAGCGACAGAGGGAGTCCGGGAGCGATCCCACAGCACTTAAAACGACTGAGGGAAAATGGCAAAAGGTTGATTTTACCCCCAAAGAGGAATCGGCCCAGCTACCCGCGTGTGGTGCTAAAGAAAACAGTGAAATATCCAAGTAAAAATGCCACTCGCTCTTAAGCGAGTGGCATTAAGCCATTGCTGGGTGTTTTGCGTTTATAAACGCGCATTTTTGTTTCTAGCTAGCCTAGCTAAATTGCGTATGTAGAGGGTATATCAAGGCTGACTAAACTAAATAGGCGAGTCTTTTGACTGGCGCATGACCTAACTACGGCTTAATAGAAAGGAGCGGGATCAACACTTAAACTACTTGGCGATACGCCGCGCTCTATGCCTAACTCAGATTTATTCAAATCCAGATATTCTATGTCGGTGTAGCGCTGATGCTTAAGTGAATAAAAGCATTTAACGATAGGGTGCAGGGCGTCGCGCTCTTTAGCATCCCACACTATGCCTACGCGACCATCGGACAACTCGACCAGTGAACCCACGGGATAAACGCCGACACAGCGAATAAATTCATAAACTAGCTGTTGATCTAAATGAAACGGCGTCAGACTCAATAAGATTTTAAAGGCCGAGGCTGGGCTCATTGCCTGCTTGTAGCATCGAGTAGCAGTCAGAGCATCGAAAATGTCACAAATACAACTCATGCGCCCGTGAAGCGGAATTTGATCAGCGTTTAACCCCCTAGGATACCCCTTACCATCGAGCTTTTCATGGTGCATCAAACACACATCTTTGGAGACTTGCGATAAGCCCTTAGCGGCTTTCATTTCTTCTAAGGCATACACTTGGTGCAGCTTCATGTGCTCAAATTCTTCAGGCGTAAGCTTACCAGGCTTATGCAATACCTTGTTATCAACACGAATTTTGCCGACATCATGGAGTATGCCGCCGATAGCCATATCTTTAAGAAGTTGCTTATCAAGCTTGAGGTGGCGCCCAAAAGTCACCAGTAAGAAGGCGACATTGACTGAATGCTCTAACAGATAAGCATCTTTAGTGCGCAGCGCCGAGATACATTTAAAGGCATCAACATCCAGCATTACCGACTCAATCATGTTCTCTGCTAAGGCTTCAAATGGCTCAACTTCTATCGCCTTGCCTTCATAAATTTCACCCAATACTTTTTTGATGAGGCCCTTGGCTTCACCTAATAATTTTTTGGCATTGGTTTGGCGTACGTCGCGATTGCCGCCACTGGTGGTTGAGGTTTTAGATTTAGCTTGAACAATTGATCCTGGCGCCGATTTACTAGGGTCTATCCACACAAACTTGATGCCACTTTTAATGATTTTAGCGATGGCAGTTCTATCTTGAATTTGCCCCGCATTGGCGATAGTGACTTTGCCAGAATCATCAATGGCAGCTACAAACATACCTACGGCTAATTTAGCAACGGGTACCCTCTGCAGCTCATCCTTGACGGTGGAACTCTCCATTGACTGTCTACTCCAAGATGCGAACGACAATACTATAAACATACGACAAGAAATGTTTCCTTGCCTACATGCGACCCCTTGAAATCCCGCATAATCACTCGCCAAACGCCGTAACAACGGCCAATGCCGCGCTTCATGTGATTAATAGCTAAAGGATAGCTCAATTCAAAATTTAGGCATGGACATAAATTTCACGAGAGAGAGACTTAATGGTGTTAAGACCCGCCACGACTAAGTAGTCGTTAGTCGATTTGCAGATATGCTTGAACAAGCGCTGTTAGCCACAGCATAAATTCATCACTTTAGTCAGCCAAAGCATCCACATGTTGGCTAAGTTCACAAGCTGAACCGATTTAGTTGACACTGACCGCGCTGACAGCATAATTTGAGCGGTTATTAATAGCTAACTCACCTTAGTCTTAGATAAGTTGCAATCTAACTTAGCGGGCACGGTATGAGTCTTTGATCGTTGCAGGAGTTCTCTTTGCCTTTTCAGTCGTTGTTGTCTGCCATTGAAACCCTAAAGGGAAAAATCGAGTCTCTACGCAATGAGCCGTTTGGTATCAAAGATAGCTTACTGCAATTATCCAGTGACATTGATGCTATCCCATTGATTTCTTGGCTAGCTAGCCAGCAAACCTACCCGAAAATTTATTGGCAAGGCCGCGATAAAGTGGAAGAAGTCGCTGCCATTGGTCGCTGCCTAGAATTCTTCTTCGAGCAAGACAGCAGCGATGAGCAGTTAGCCCAAGCTTATCAAAGACAACGCCAACTCAGTGATAACCCACAAATTCGCTATTATGGCGGCCTCGCCTTTGACCGCTCCATTGCCAGTTGGACTGAATATGGCCAAGCCAGATTCGTGTTACCACGGATAGAACTGCGTCGCAGCGCCGAGCAATTTAGTTTAAGGATCAATATTAATGTCGATGCCCCTGAACTCAATGCCGAACTTGATGATGCGCTGCGCTGTTTAGCCCTCATTAAACCGGCTAGGCCACTCATGCCGCCCCATAAACTGAGTTTGTTAGCGCGTCACGACCAACCTTCATTTGATCGCTGGCAAACGCTAGTGCAGCAAGTGACTGAGGCGGATTTTAATCAAGCCACGCCTAAAGTGGTGCTATCCCGCTTAACTCAGCTAGATATTGATGGCGAAGCCAACCCTTGGATGGTGTTAGCTTGCTGGCAAGGACGTAATCCCAATAGCTTTCAATTTGGCTTTCAATTTACTCCCGAGCATTCCTTTATTTCTTGTTCGCCAGAGCGGTTATTTCGTCGTCGCCAACGGGAATTATTTACCGAAGCCTTGGCGGGCACCACGCTTAGGGGCTTAAGTGATGAGGAAGACCAGCAATTGGCGCGCGCCTTGTTGGATGACAATAAAAACAAATACGAAAACCAATTAGTCCGTGAACATATTGTCGATATGCTGACCCCGCTCAGCCAGTATGTTGGCGCCGATGAGCAGCCACGGGTGTTTAAACTGACACACATTCAGCATTTGCACCGCGCTATCCGCGCCGAGCTCAAGTCTGAAATTAATGATTTTGACTTATTGCTCGCCTTGCACCCCACCCCTGCCGTTGGCGGCTTACCAAGACGCGCCGCCATGGATTTTATTCGTGAGCAAGAAGGTTATCAGCGTGGTTGGTATGCCGGCGCTTGCGGTTACTTTAACGCCCTTGAAAGTGAATTTGCGGTAGCAATTCGCTGCGCCTTGTTTGAACAAGGCCGCATTAATTTGTTTGCCGGTGCAGGCATAGTGGCAGGCTCAGATCCGCAAGCCGAGTGGCAGGAGTTAGAAAACAAACTCGCTACTATCATCTCAATTCTTATCGATTTCTAGCCTCAAGACTTGCATTCTGTTGATGGCTCCCTATAATTTGCGACCCTTAGTAGCAGTCCAGTACTGAGCTACCAAGGCACACGAAATCCGCGGGTTCCCTAACCCCGCCAATAAACTAAAAAGGCTACAAGATGCTTATGCTTTCTAACGCGCAATATCAGCGCGCGCTGTTGTTATTGACCGCGTTTCATATTTTTATCATTACTGCCAGCAACTATCTGGTGCAGTTACCTTTCCAAATCTTTGGTTATCACACCACCTGGGGCGCGTTCAGCTTTCCTTTCGTCTATTTGGCAACCGATTTAACTGTGCGTATTTTTGGTCAGCAGCAAGCGCGCGGCATTATCTTTAAAGCCATGGTACCAGCCTTAATTATCTCCTACATCATCGGCGTGCTGTTCCATCAAGGCAGTTTCCAAGGCATGGGATCCTTAACTGAATTCAACTCCTTTATGTTCAGAATTGCCTTTGCAAGTTTTGCCGCTTATTTGGTGGGGCAACTGATGGATATTAAAGTATTCGCCAAAATTCGCGCTCAGCGCAGTTGGTGGGTGGCTCCTGCGGCATCGACTTTTATCGGTAATTTTATCGATACCTTAGTGTTCTTCAGCATAGCGTTTTACGCATCCAATGATGTGTTTATGGCGCAGCACTGGCCTGAGATTGCCTTAGTGGATTATGGCTTTAAACTTGCCATTAGCTTTGCGCTGTTCTTACCTGCCTACGGGGTATTACTGCGAGTATTACAAGACAGAATTATCACGCCCGATAGCACTAGCAAGTTGGCATAAGCCTGCCTGCTACTGCTGCGCCACATGGCACATGTAGTAACAACTCCCCTTTCCCTGTAAAGACACCAACCAAAAACAGCAGTTAGGGCTGCTGTTCTTGGATTATCTAAGCATTTTTCTGCGGCTATAGTTTGAGAATACTGACAGCTAGTCAGTCATAAGCTGTGTTGTAGAAGCAAGCAGTAAACCATTAGCAAGCCAAGCGTTCAGGCTGCCAGCAGTGATTAGCTGAGGTGGACTCACGCCATTGCAAAAATCATCACAAACTACTTGCGCAATTAAATGATAATGATTATCATTTAATTGCGTTCCGAGCATTCATCATGATTCGCTCTTAGTCACATCCCTCTGCATGTGACTACCTTCAGCACTTTTGTTGAACCGAGATAATTCTCGGTTTTTTTTGCCGAATTTTTTGGCTAATGTTGCGCTTCAGAGTCTTTCGTGGCTGCACTAAAATGCAAGCCATCGTAGGGATTGCCATCATTGTTTTCTTTGGCAAATTGATACAAACCTATGATGAACTTAGTGCCCTGACCTAAGGTAGAACTCACTTCAATGGTGCCACCAAGGCGCTTAATAATGCCATAACTTAGGAATAAACCCAGACCTGTGCCATCTTTGCGTGTGGTATAAAACGGGTCGAAAATTCGGTTTAATACGCTATCGGCAATACCGCAGCCTTCATCTTCCACTTCTATACGCGCGCCTATGGGGGAGTGACCATTCTCAAAGGATTGATTGGCTTGATACCAATCATAAGTACGGATCCAAATTCGCCCCTTACCCGCCATGGCATGAGTGGCGTTAATCACTAAGTTAATCAGCACTTGTAATAACTGCGGCCGATTAATTTCAACGAGGCACTTGGCGTTAAATTCTTTAATTAACACCACTTCTTGCTGTGAAATTGAGTGTCTAACTAACACCATAGTTTCTTCAAGAATAGGGCTAAGGTCATGCATCTCAAGCGGCGCATTAAATTCACCTGGCCGGCTGTATTGCAGCAGGCTGCGGATAATAGTGCTTATCCTATCCACCTGCTGAATAATCAAATCGATTTCTTCTTCCACTAAATTGGAGGCATCACCAAGCTCATAACGAATTAATTCCATGTTGCCTAAGATCACCGCCGTCGGATTATTAATTTCGTGAGCAATACCTGCGGTTAGTTCGCCTAAAGCCGTAAGCTTTTCATTGGTCACTAACTGTTGGCGGGTTTCATTGAGAAGCTTAACGCTGCGCTCTAGCTCTAAGGTTTTTTCTTGAAGGCTAAAGGTGCGCTGCTCCACTTTCATTTCTAACTGCTCAGCCGCCGCTTGAATTTCAAGATTGCGGGCTTGGAGTTGATCTAGCATCAAATCAAACTGCGCCGCTAAATTGGATAGTTCATTGTCACGCTCTAGCTCCAATGGCCCAATGCGCATATTGCGCCCTGATTGCACCCCTTTAACCACATGATGAATACGCTCTATGGGTTGCAATAAACTGTAAGCGCCGCGATAAACCAGTAAGCCAGACACTAAGAGCACTAACATTAGAATGCTACCAAGCTCCAAGATGTTTAATAGGTAGTTATGGACAAAGGGGGATTCAGAAAACCCAGTATAAATCATGCCAATGCGTTTACCGCGCACATCCCTTAAGGGCGCATATGCCGACACAAACCAATCATCCACCACAAATGCGCGATCAACCCAAGTGTTACCCGTGGCCAATACCTTTTGCTCAACTTCTTGCGATACTAAACTGCCTAAGGCGCGCCCTGGGTCTTGGCCTTCTCGCGGATAAAAATTAAGCGGCACATTAGTCGCAATCCGAACATTGCCTAAGAAAATAGTGACAGCGCCGATGGAGCGCGCAGGCAAGGTGCCCTCTTCATACACTAAGTCACGAATATCATCGACTATGTTGGTATTGCGATTCAGTAAAATACCGCCATCAAGATACCAAAAGACATTGCCTTGGCTATCGGCCACAGGCAATACGCTGCGACTCACTAAGCCGCGCGATAACTTGCTAACGTCCGGGGGATTGGCATGATGAGTCGCTTGAATATCGATAATGGCTTGCTTAGCAAGCTCAGGGGATAAACGCCCAAGCGCTTGATTTGACATCACCATTAACCCAGAAAACGCCTGATTTTGCTCAGTCTTAGGTAGCATCTGGCGTAAGTCTGGGTCGGCCTGCGCTTCGGCTACTGGCACCAAGCGTAAAAAATCTAAGCCTAATGTCTTCTGCTGCTGAGACAGACAAGCTTCAAAAACCTCAGTGCTTGGCATGCTCGCCATATGCTGAAAGTGATTTTGAAAGGCCCACGAAGATACGACATTTTGCAATTGCGCGGCTTGCCGTGTTTGTAAGCTCGACAAGGTATTTTGCGCCACAGCTAAATCGGCTTTCACCTTCATAAATAGCTGTTGGCCGGTGTAGCTAATGTTCCAATAAATAGTGATAAACACTAGGCTGACTAAGGTCAGCAAGATAGGCAGCAAGGTTAAAATTAAGATGCGATAGCGCACTTTGGCCTTCATTTGTAACCAGCTCATGCCGAAAACCTGCCGAAACCTTTCACTCAGCCACTTCATTTAGCCTTGCACCTCACCTGAGTCACCCTCAAACCATTCTTTGTACTTACGGTCTAAGGTTTTGCGCGACACGCCTAAGTCACGTGCCGCCGCGCTTTTATTGCCATCATAAGCCGCGACCACGCGGGTAACATGATCTTTTTCTACTTGTTTCAGCGGCCAATCAAGGGGATAACCCGATTGAATTGGTTCATTACTAATAGCCGGTTTACGCCAGTATTCCGCTGGCGGCTTACCTAACAGCAAGCAGCGCTCAATCATGTTTCTTAATTCGCGAATATTGCCTGGCCAGTCGTATTGCTGCAACTTAAGTAAATCTTCATGACTCCACACTACATCCTTAACGCCAAGCTCTGCGGCCAGCATTAAAGTGAAATAATGGGTTAATTCCACGATATCATCACGTCGCTCGCGCAGCGGCGGGATAACTATATCGAGCACATTCAGGCGGTAATATAAGTCTTGGCGGAAATTGCCAGCGTTAACCTCATCAATCAAGGTGCGGTTCGATGCCGCAACCACTCGCACATCAATGGCGACTTCTTTCTCGCTGCCCACAGGGCGCACTGATTTTTGCTCTAATACGCGCAGCAATGCAGTTTGCATTTTAAGCGGCATTTCGCCGATTTCATCTAAAAAGATGGTGCCACCAGAAGCAAAGCTAAATAAGCCTTCGCGGCTCGCTTTTGCGCCAGTAAAGGCGCCAGCCGCATGGCCAAACAATTCACTTTCAAGTAATTCTGGGGCAATGGCGCCGCAGTTCACCGGCACAAATGGGCCTTGGCGACCGCTAAGCTGATGTAATTGCCGCGCCACCAACTCTTTACCTGTGCCGGATTCGCCTTGAATAAGCACCACTGAGTTAGTGGGCGCGACTCTGGCGATAATATCTTTCACATCTCGCATCGCCTGCGAGTTACCGATTATGGTACTGGCATAACCAATCGATACTTCGCGGCGCAGCATCAAGTTCTCGCGCTTTAATAAACGCCGCTCGATACATCTATCCACAGCCGTCATCATTTGCTCTAAATGAAACGGCTTCATGATGAAATCAGAAGCGCCAGCGCGCAGCGCCCGAATGGCAATTTCCATGTCGGCATAACCCGTCATAAAAATCACGTCAGAGCGGCGCTCTTGATCGGATAAGGCTTCGTGCCATTCAATGCCACTGCGCCCGGGGAGGCGAATATCCACCAGCAATAAGTCGAAATGACAGCGCTGACGTAATTGCTCAGCTTCTTCGACACTGCCTGCGGTTTCCACTAAGGCGAACTTTTTGGCTAATGCTTTGCTTAAAAAACTGCGCATGCCAGGCTCATCATCAACAATTAATACTGAGACAGCGGTAGGCATGGTAATAGACTTAGATGGGTTCAGGCTCATATTGTCCTCTGGTGGACATTTTGACTCAATTGGTAGGGAGTCTAGCAAATGTCTGGTCAAGATTGGTCACTATGCACCAAAAAATCTGACTAATAGGACATTTTGTCTAAAAGTTGTGACCTCGATGAGTGTCTAACTTCACGTTTTTTTAAGAATTCACGCTCAGATCGCCATTTGAAACTTGGCATTGTTTTTGCTTGTACGCACGTTTGATTAATGGCATAACATAGCCGCAGCCGTATATTTCTCAGTGCTCGCGGTATCTTAAGATGGACTTCAGGAGCTTTCATGAAAAGTAAAACTATTAGCCAATGGTTAGCGCTAACCTTAGGCGTATTATTTTTGGCCGCAGCCCCAGCTAAAGCCGATAACCAGGTGGTTAAATTAGCCACTACCACTAGCACCGAGAACTCAGGCTTATTAGCCGACCTTCTGCCTACCTTTGAAAAAGAGTCAGGTTACAAGGTGCAAGTGATAGCAACGGGTACTGGCAAGGCGCTGGCCTTAGGTCGTCAAGGTGATGTGGATGTTGTTATGACTCACGCGCCAGGTGCAGAAGCTAAGTTTGTGGCAGAAGGTTTTGGTTGGATGCCACGCGGCATCATGGAAAATGACTTTGTTATCTTAGGCCCAAAACATGACCCTGCTGGCATCCGCAGCAGCAAAACCGCCGCTGAAGCTATGCAGCGTATTGCCCAGTCAGATGTGCCTTTCATCTCTCGCGGTGACAACTCAGGCACTCACATGAAAGAGCTGGCCTTATGGCAAGAAGCCGCTATGTCACCAGAGTTTTCTGGTTACACTTCTGTAGGTCAAGGCATGGGTAAAACCATTCAAATGGCTAACGAATTACACGCTTATACCTTGTCTGATCGTGGCACTTATGTGGCTTATAAGAATAAGACTGATTTAGCCATTGATTTTGATGGTGGCAGCGCTTTAGCTAACCCATATCAAATCATTTTAATCAACCCAAAGAAATACCCAGAACTGAACCACAAGGGTGCTCAGGCCCTGTCTGATTGGTTGATTTCAGAGGCGGCGCAGCAAATGATTAATCAATATAAAGTGCAAGACGAACAGTTATTCAAGGCTACTTACAAGCGATGATTGATAGCTGGACAGCCTTGATGCAGCAGGCCATTGGCCTGCTGTTTTCACTTAATCACGACGTGTGGTCGATTATCGGCGTGTCTTTTATCGTCTCTATCGCCGCACTGCTAATCACGCTCATCCCTTCGATTCTTTTAGGCTTCCTACTCGCTTTTACCCGCTTTCCTGGACGCTGGGTCGTCACCAACTTAGTGCAAACGCTGCAATCTATCCCAACCGTGGTCATAGGCCTGCTGGTATATTTACTGCTAACTCGCACCGGCCCCATGGGCGATTTAGGCTGGTTATTCACTCAAAAAGGCATGATTTTAGGCCAGATGATGATTTGCGCTCCCGTGCTCATTGCCATGAGTCAGGCCGCATTTTCGAGCGTAGATAGACGCGCGTGGGAAACCCCGCTGACTATGGGTGCCACTAAACTTCAAGCCGTATGGGTGGTGTGCCGCGAACTCAGGGCGCCATTAACGTTGGCCATCATTGCGGCATTTAGTCGCATAGTCACGGAAGTCGGTTGCTCTATGATGGTGGGCGGCAATATCATGTACGTGACTCGCAATATCCCAACCGCGATTGCACTTGAAACCAGTAAGGGAGATTTTGCTCAGGCCATAGCCTTAGGTCTGGTATTATTGATACTGGCGCTATTACTGAATTTTGGAATAGGCAGTTTTAGAGGCAAAGCTGAGCCTCGCAGTCATTAATACAGGTTTTTATGCTAACACTCCAAGCCACCGACCTTGTGATGCAATTTGAGCAACGTCGTTTATTTTCTATCCGCTCATTGCAATTTAGCCAAGGGCAGCGCATTTACCTGCAAGGTGAAAATGGTTGTGGCAAAACCACATTAATGAAAGTGTTAGCTGGGCTAATTAAGCCCACTCAAGGGCAGTTGGTAGTCAATAACCAAGGCGCCAAGCACTCACCTTTAGGCCAAGTAGTTTATCTGCATCAACACCCGTATCTTTTTGAAGGCAGCGTTGACTACAACTTAGCCTTTGCGGCGCGCTTTAGTCACGACCCAAGCCAAATAGCCCAAAGACGCGAGCAAGCCATTAGCATGGCCAAACTTGAGCACTTACTTACCAGTAATGCTGCCATTCTTTCGGGCGGCGAACGCCAACGCTTAGCTATCGCCAGAGCTTGGATACTCAACCCTAAGTTATTACTGCTCGATGAGCCAATTTCCAATATGGATAGTGAATCTAGCCAGTTAGTACAAACTATGGTGAGCTCACTTGCCGAGCAAGGCACGGGCTTATTACTCACCAGTCATCAGCGCTGCGGCTTAACCGATATGTGTGAGCAGCACTGGCACATCGACAATCAGCGACTGATAAGCCAGCCCTGGTTATGTAAGCATCACGAGGAAAAACAATATGTCAGCAATTAAGGCGGTGATTTTAGCCGGTGGCAGAGCTCAGCGTATGGGCGGTGATGATAAGGGACTTGTCATCTTAAACGATAAAGCCATGATTGAGCATGTCATCGACAGGATCAACACTCAAGTCGCTGACATAGTGATAAATGCTAATCGTAATCAAGACGTGTATGCGCGTTATGGCTACTTAGTGGTGAGCGATCAAGACTCAGGCTTTTTAGGCCCACTTGCTGGCATTATCAGCGGCCTCAATGAATGCGATGCCAATACCCAATACCTGATCACAGTTCCTTGTGATTGTCCTTTGCTGCCGCTAGATTTAGTGACTCGCATGCAAGCGGCCTTAGAATCCCAAGACGCCGATCTGGCCGTTGCTACCGATGGCAAACGAACTCAGCCTGTGATCATGCTGCTTAAACCCCATTTACGCGACTCAATGCAGGCCTTTTTAGATGGCGGCGATCGCAAAATCGAACTTTGGTATCAACCGCTCAACGTTGCTGAGGTAAGCTTTGCTGATCAGCCGCAGGCATTCATCAATGTGAATACTCAAGAGCAGAAACAGCAACTGGCTACCACTCTTAAAAGCATGGTTAAGTGAGACATTAATGACCCTTCCATTCTCAAATCCGCTGTCTATTCCCGTACTTGGATTTTGTGCCTACAGCGGCACAGGCAAAACCACCTTGTTGAAGCAATTGATCCCTGAATTAAACCACCGCGGTTTACGCTTAGCAGTGATCAAGCATGCTCACCATAATTTTGATGTGGATATTCCAGGCAAAGACAGCTACGAAATGCGCAAAGCCGGTGCCAGACAAATGCTGGTTGCCTCCCATGTGCGCTGGGCATTAATGACCGAAGATGCGCTAGAGGGCGACCCGCAATTACCGCATTTATTGGCACAAATTGAAGCCGATAAAGTCGATATCGTCTTAGTCGAAGGCTTTAAAAAGCTGCAATTACCTAAGATTGAATTACACCGCGCCGCCCACGGCAAGCCGTTTATTCATGAGCATGATGACAATATTCTTGCAGTCGCTTGCTGTGATGACACAGTACTGCCTGAATCTATGCCAAGGTTGGATTTAAACAACATCAATGCCATTGCCGATTATGTCATGAGCTATGTCTCTGACTGGCAGGCAGCACACAAGGCTGCGCAGCTAGTCGTAACAGCAGAGCCTGCATTAGCCCAGCGTCCAATGACCACAGTTGCGCCAGCTCACACCAGTCAAACCTTAAGCGTTAGCCAAGGCGCGCAAGCCATTTTAAACTGCGTCACGCCATTAACTGAGTATCTGTCACTGCCATTAGCCGAGCTTAACGGCGCCGTATTGGCCACAGATGCGATTTCACCAGTGGATGTACCGCAGCAAACTAACTCGGCGATGGATGGCTTTGCACTGGCTTATGACGCGGATATTGCAAAGTATCAGATAGTTGGCCAAGTTTTAGCGGGCCACAGTTTTGAGCGCGCGCTTAACACCGGCGAAGCCGTGCGCATTATGACTGGCGCTCCCATTCCTGCAGGCGCAGATACTGTCGTACCAAAAGAGCTCACCACAGAGCAAGATGGCCACATGAGTTGCCATGACGGCGTTATTCGCGGTCAACATGTACGTTTAGCGGGGGAAGATATTCGCCAAGGCGCCACCGCCCTTACCTCAGGTCAGCGTTTAGGCGCCGCCGAAATTGGCCTGTTGGCATCCCTTGGTTTTGCCCATGCCACTGTGGTTAAAAAGCCTGTGGTGGCGGTATTTAGTACTGGCGATGAAGTGAGTCAACCGGGCGAGGCTCTAAAGCCTGACTGCATTTATGATGCGAACCGCTATACCATCAGCGCCATGGCTACAGCCTTAGGTTGTGAGGTTATCGATCTTGGAATTATCGAAGATTCTGAGGCCGCGTTAAGCGCAGCCTTAAGCCAAGCGGCCACTCAAGCCGATGTGGTCATTAGCTCTGGCGGCGTATCGGTTGGCAATGCCGACTACATCAAAACTGTACTCGCCCAACTTGGCCAAATTAATTTTTGGCGAATCAACATGCGCCCAGGGCGACCACTCGCTTTTGGCCAAGTCAACAAAGCACTGTTCTTTGGTTTGCCAGGTAACCCAGTGGCTGTGATGGTGTCTTTCTTGCAATTCGTGCAACCAGCCTTAAGAAAGCTCGCTGGTGAAGCGCAGTGGCAAGCTAAGTGGCTGCCAGCTATTAGCGATCAAATGCTGCCAAGCCGCCAGGGACGCAGTGAATTTTTACGCGGTGTTTATCATCTTGGCGATGATGGCCGTTTACATGTACGCACGACTGGTCCCCAAGGTTCTGGCATGCTTAATTCCATGGTTAAAGCCAATTGCTTAATCGTGATTGATGATGCTGATGATGCTATTGCCGCTGGGCAAATTGTGTATATTCAGCCGTTTGCTGATTTGCTCTAGGCCAGAAGCATGAGTTTATTGCTCGATAGATTTGATCGCCAAGTGGAATATTTACGCTTGTCGGTCACAGATAGATGCGATTTTCGCTGCGTATATTGCATGAGTGAAGATCCGTGTTTTTTAAACAAGGATCAAGTGCTCAGTTTGGAAGAATTGGCGCAAATCGGCCAAGCCTTTACTGAGCTTGGGGTCAGTAAAATCCGCCTAACTGGCGGCGAGCCGCTAGTGCGCACTGACTGCGATCAACTGGTATCAGCCTTAGCTCAGTTACCTAATTTGCGCGAGCTATCGATGACTACCAATGGCTCGCGTTTAACTAAGCTCGCACCCAATTTAAAAGCGGCGGGCTTATCGCGGCTGAACATCAGCTTAGACACCTTAAATCCCGAAAAATTTACCGCATTAACCCGCAACGGCAAGCTTGAGCGGGTGATTGCGGGCATTGATGCCGCGAAAGCCGCAGGCTTTGATCGCATCAAGATCAATGCTGTGATCCTTAAAGGTCACAATGATGATGAGGTTATCAACTTAGTTGATTTCTGCCGCGGCCGTTCACTCAATATTGCTTTTATTGAAGAAATGCCACTTGGGGTAATATCTGAACGTAAAACCGCCCGTCATTGCAGCAGCGATGAAGTGCGCGCCATCATAGAGCAAAAATATCCCTTGGTATTATCGGCAGAACGCACTGCTGGACCTGCACGTTATTATCAAATGGCTGACAGCGATATCCACATCGGCTTTATTTCGCCCCATAGCCATAATTTTTGCCATGAGTGCAATCGCGTCAGAGTCACGGTCGAAGGTAAGTTACTCTTGTGCCTTGGCAATGAAAATGCCGTGGATTTAAAAGCGCTGCTGCGTGAGCATCCAGGCGATATAGCAAGGCTAAAACAAGTGATTAGTGAAGCTATTTGGCATAAGCCGAAGCAGCACGATTTTGGCGCTGAAGGCGACACTCAAATTCTGCGGTTTATGAATGTCACTGGTGGTTAAGTGCTAGTGATGGCAAATAACGGGTGGCTAGACTGAGCGTCTGACACTCGTTACACTGTCATTGACCCCATCACAAACCACTGCTGGATAGGCTAAGCCATGGCGATCACTCGAAAGCAAATCAATAACCTCATCATTATTTTTTGTCTGCTTTTTATTTCCAGCATGTATTACATCAATCAATATATTAATCCGCCGAGCGCCCCCACTCAGGCGTTATTTGATGCCAGCACTCCACTGCAACAATTACAGTTACAACAAGACTGGCTCAGCATAGACAAACACGTGGTGAACTGCAGCACCAGCGTGAGTAATTGCCAAGCATGGGTACAAGCTTGGCAAAGCTTAACCATTTCACCGTTAACGACTGAGCCAGAGATAGTCTCAGAACCAATGGAGTTGTTAATTCAAGCGGGTAACCTGAGTGAGATGCAATTATGGCTGTATTTTCCTGAGCAAAGGCTATTAAAGTCGCCATCAAGTAATTGGTTTATTATCCCGCCAAGCCAAAATCCAGCGTTAATACCTAGCGCCAACACTCTTAGTTAGGGGCCATATGCCTGAGTTACCAGAAGTTGAAGTCACGCGTCAGGGAATTAGTCCGTACTTGCTTGATCAGCAGGTGACTAACTTTATTGTGCGCAATCCAAATTTACGCTGGCCAGTGCCTGACGTCGCGGCCAATATCATAGGCCACACCATTCGCAGCATTAAGCGCCGCGCTAAGTATTTATTGCTAGAAACCGATGCTGGTACTGCCATTATCCATTTAGGCATGTCAGGCAGTTTGCGGGTGTTAGCCGCGAATACCCCAGTAGAAAAGCATGACCATATTGACTTAGTCATGGCCAATGGCCGCGCTTTACGTCTAAACGACCCGCGCCGCTTTGGCGCATGGTTATGGAGTGAATTGCCAGATGGCCACCATCCTGTGCTGGCGAAATTAGGCCCAGAGCCGTTAAGCCCTGAATTTACTGCCGATTACTTGTTTAACGCCCTTAAGGGTAAGAGCAAGGCGATTAAACTGGCATTAATGGATAATCATATCGTCGTGGGCGTTGGTAATATTTATGCCAACGAGGCACTCTTTGCCGCTGGTATTCATCCGCAAGCCGCAGCTGGTAACATTACTCTGCCTAAGCTTAAGCAACTGACTGAATGTGTAAAAACCATTTTGGCCAATGCCATTAAACAAGGCGGAACTACCTTAAAAGATTTTACCAATGCCGAAGGCAAGCCAGGTTATTTTGCCCAAGAACTGCAAGTGTATGGCCGCGGTAATCAAGCATGTAAACAATGCGGTTTATTGCTGACAGAAATAAAATTAGGCCAACGAGCGACAGTGTTTTGTCGCCATTGCCAACCGTAGCCCATGAAAAAAGGCGCCTTAGCGCCTTTTTATGCTGACCTCATCAACGAGTCATGGGTGCCCTAGTCAATGAGCGAGTTAGATTGGTAAGTTAGAAACGATATTCGTAACTGCCAAATACGCCGCCATTACTGTCATTGCTATCCACAAATTCAGAGCGTGAAGCGACCCCACCGACTGTGACCATACCTTGCCATAATGGCAAACGGTAAGATAATTCCAGCATCAGCAAGTCTTCTTTCGGTGTAATCGGCGCCCAACCATTATTAACGCTTACACCGTCTTTATTTAATTGGGCGTAACGCACAAACGCATTTAAGCCCTGACTATTGGCAAATTGCGCCACCATACCTAACACATAAACCTGCGCGTCACTGTCATAAGTGGAGCCTAACGCTCGGCCGTAGTAGCGTGAGCCACTTAAATAAGTGCTATGTTCATAAAAACAATTGAAGGCGTTTTCGTCTTCGCCACAAGCACGCAAGGTATCGGTATATTCTAAAAACAGCTTATATTGCTGCTGACCATCACCAAAGCGAGTATCGACACCGTATAAATAACCGCAATCAGCTAAATCGAGTGGACTTGGGCCGCTGGAGTCTTCACAGGTTTTTTCAAGATACAAACCGACTGGCACATTCCAGAAACTATCGCTGTAGCGAATATCAAACCCCGCCATTTGGTTACCTAAACGGGAATTCAATGCAGGATCACAAGTCACATCCCCGTTAGCACATTCACCACCGCCAGCGATAGCATCCCACCAACTAGATACTCCACAGTCTTGTCCTTCACCACAAAACTGCATGGTCCAAGATAGTCCGATCTCTAATTGTCTGATGGGACGCAGAGTTCCTCGAGCATTCCAAAGTAAAGTGTGAGGCGCAAAACGCTCTTCTTCAAACATGCCAAAGCCAGAGGTTAGTGTCCAAGGACCAAGCCAAGATAACCAAGGTGTTTCAAAACCATGGGCATCATTACGGCTGATCATAATTGATGGCATAGGCCTAGCATTGCTAGATTTGATTAAACTTGTATCAAATCCAGGCCCCCACCACTGATCTAACGTTCCTGCAGTAATTACCCAATTACCTAGCACCATAGCCATATAGGAGTCATCAAATCTAAACTCTTTCTCATCTAACGGGTCATAATTGGCAGAACCAGATAACTTAAAGGAGAAACGCGTTCCTGTGTATTCTTGCGAAACTTTTAGCTCACCTTGCTCACGATAGTCGCTGCCAAAATGCTGAAAACGTGCAGGATCACTGGCAGCCACAAGTTTTACTTTAGTATTGCCGCGGTTTTCAATGGCATTGCGATAATAAAAATTAACGCGAGCAAAAGCCGCAACTTGCGCTGGTGTCATTAACGATGGTTCGGCTTTCGCTAAATCAACCCCAATACCCGCCCACATTAACGGATAAGTATTGACTGGAACCGTTATCACACCAGCATCAGCAAGGGCCTGAATATCCGACCTTAGGTAAATATCAGAAGTATCAACCCAAGGCGCAGCAACGACTGAGCAACTAGAAAAGAGTATGGCGGCCATCATGGCCTTATAAATATGTGTCATTAACTTCTTATTTAAGTTTGGCATGTAGTGCAGTGACCACATCTGGATGAACAAATTGGCTCACATCACCGCCATGCAAGGCGACTTCTTTAACTAAGGTAGATGAAATAAACGAGTTTTCTTCTGCCGGTGTCATAAACACACTCTCAAGCCCTGGGCTTAAGCGGCGATTCATATTAGCCAGTTGGAATTCATATTCAAAATCAGATACCGCCCGCAAACCACGCACTAATATACCCGCTTGCTGCGCTTTAGCGAAATCCACCAATAAACCTGAAAAGCCAACCACTTCAACATTAGACAAGTGAGACGTGACCTTTTCAACCAAAGCGACTCGCTCGGCTAAACTAAACTTAGGTTGTTTACTTGGATTGGCCGCAATAGCAACCACTACCGTATTAAACAACTTTGATGCCCGCTCAATAAGATCAGCGTGACCATTAGTTATAGGGTCAAAAGTTCCAGGATAAATAGCGCGAGTGTGCATAACAGGCTTCCTTTCGCGTTGGCAAAATAACGAGCAAAGATCCTACCTTGCCTACCGCGGTTTGTGAATGATTAATCCCATTTAAGTTCTAGAATATCATGCTTGTGCGAGATACGACTCACCTTACAGGCTAGACACTATCTAATAGCCACTCTATTAGTAAGTGATTAATTATCATTAATTTCTATTTTGCTTGGCGCACTTTAGCCAAAGTGCTTAAAATAACGCTATTTTTTAAGAGGATTAGCCATGAAAAAGCTCATAGTGGATCTTGATGGGACATTAACTCAAGCAAATACCTCTGATTATGCAAAGGTTTTGCCTAGACTCGATGTGATAGCTAAGCTGAGACAATACCATGCTGATGGTTTTACTATCGTTATCGCAACGGCTCGCAATATGCGCACTTTCGAGGGCAACGTGGGTAAAATCAATATTCATACCTTACCTATAATTACGGCTTGGCTTGATGAGCATCAAGTTCCTTACGATGAAATTTTAGTGGGTAAACCTTGGTGTGGTCATGAAGGTTTTTATGTCGATGATAGGGCGATTCGTCCATCAGAATTTGCCCGCTTAACGCTGGCGCAAATCAATCAGCTAATAGAGCAGGATAAAACATGTACCTGATCACCTCCGCGGCTCTTATTAGCCATGACCTACAATCAGAATTTGGGCCACTGCCTCCAAGTTTTTTACCTGTTGGTAATCAGCGCCTATTTCATTACCAGTTAGCCTTAATCCCAAGTAATAAGCGGATCATTTTAACTCTGCCTGAAGGTTTTGAACTCGGTGCTTATGATCAACAAGTATTAATGCAGCATCAAGTTGAAGTGTTATTTTTACCAGCACAGTTATGCTTAGGCGAATCCGTTGTTTATGCGCTAAATCTTATTGAATTTAATCCACAAACGCCGCTATATATATTACACGGTGATACTTTAGTTGATCATCTCGACATTGAGCCAGACAGCATAGGTGTTAGTCAAATTGACAGTAACTATGATTGGGCCGAATACTTGCCTGAAACCGGTCGACTCCAGCAATATTCAGATAAGCGCCCACCTGTCAGCAATTTAATCGCCAATGGTGTGTTTAGCTTTGCCAATCCTCGAGCCTTAGTTAGGCATTTAATACAAGCTAATTGGAATTTTATTGATGGGATTAATGGTTATCATAAGGAGCACAAGTTAACGCCGGTACAATTTGATACTTGGTATGATTTTGGTCACGGCCACACCTATTACCAATCGAAAAGCCGCATGACCACTCAACGATCATTTAATGAAATGCAAATCTGCGGTCAAATTGTCACTAAATCTAGCCATAAAAAGATTAAGCTAGCCGCTGAAATTCATTGGTACCAAGCTATTCCAGGTGATCTACGTCGCTATACCCCACAGTTATTAGCCAGCCAAGAAACCGACAACAGCGTGCAATATAGTATTGAGTATTTACACCTGACTGCACTCAATGAACTTTATGTGTTCAGTCAATTACCCGCTTTTGCGTGGCGAAATATTCTTAAAGCCTGTGGTAATTTCTTAAAACAAGCACAGCAATACCCACAGCCAGAGCAACTTACCCTCACTGACTTGTTTATCGGCAAAACTCAAGAGCGGCTGCAGGAGTTTGCGACTGAGCAGCTCATTGCGTTAGATTCACCATTAATAATCAATGGCGAGACAGTCTGTAGCATCAATGAATTAGCGCGACTGAGTGCCGCTTATTTACCTACTGACAATGGCAATATCAATGTCTTACATGGAGATTTTTGCTTCAGTAATATCTTGTATGATTTTCGAACCTGCGAAATAAAAGTCATTGACCCTAGGGGGTTAGATGCCAATAATCAGATGAGTATCTATGGTAATAGTTATTATGATATTGCCAAACTAGCTCATTCGATTTTAGGTCTCTATGATGTAATAATCGCAGGCTACTTTGAAGCTGAACTAGTTGATAATAAGCTTGATTTCAAGCTAGTGATATCAAAGCGCCGCCAGCAAATCATGCGTGATTTTATTAACATGATGCAGCAAGAATTTGCCCTTAATAGCCAACAACTGTATGCGATGCAAATTCAATTATTTTTATCTATGCTACCACTGCATCAAGACCGTCCAGATAGACAGCTAAGCTTTATCGGCAATGCGTATCGGCTCTTTGCCAAAATGATTGCACTACAACCAGGTGACCTATGATAGTTATCCCAATGGCCGGACTTAGCTCCCGTTTTTTTAACGCGGGCTATACCGAACCTAAATACATGTTACCCGCCCATGGTATGCCTTTATTCGATCATGCCGTGCTAAGTTTTAAAGCCTACTTTAGCAACACTCAATTCCTATTTATTGTACGTAACTTATATAACACCCCAGAGTTCGTTGCCAATCGCTGCCAAGCCCTTGGCATTGCAGACTATAAAATTGTTGTATTAGAGCAAGATACGCGCGGTCAGGCAGAAACCGTTTACCTTGGCTTAGATGAAGTAAATGATGAGTGCCCTATTACTATTTTCAATATTGATACCTTTAGGCCGAATTTTATCCTGCCAGAGATAGCAAGCCATGCCGATGGATATCTGGAAGTGTTTAAAGGTGAAGGCAGTAATTGGTCCTATGCCAAGCCTGCATCGGCCACCAGCAACGTAGTTGTCGCCACGGCCGAAAAGAACCCTATCTCAGATCTTTGTAGCACAGGCTTGTATCACTTTGCCCATGCCGCAGATTTCAAGCGCGCATTTGAGCAAGAAGTGTGCAAACCTGTGAGTGAATGGCAAAAAGCAGAGCTTTATATCGCTCCGCTTTACAATGATCTCATTCAAGCGGGCAAAGATATTCGCTATCACCTAATTGAGCGTGACCAAGTTATTTTTTGTGGCGTTCCCAGTGAATACGACCAATTTGTTGCTCAAGGGATAATCCCCAAATGATCCGCTTTGAAGATATTAGCGTAGTGATTCAAGGGCCAGTTCAAGCCTCAACCACAAGAGCGCAAGAGCCCGGCATCACGCAGAAGTGCATTGAAAGCGTACGAGAGCACCTACCTGGTGCAACTATTATAATTTCGACGTGGGAAGGTCAAAATTATCAAGGTCTTGAACCTGATTTGCTGTTATTAAACCAAGATCCTGGTGGCACTATCACTTCATTTTCCCGTGAAGGAAAGCCTGGAGCTTTAAACTTTAATCGCCAGTTACTGTCAACTTCCGCAGGTCTTAAACAAGTCAAAACACCCTATGCAATAAAACTGCGATCAGATAACTTTTTGACCGGTAATCATTTTGTTGACTACCAGCAACAGTTTACCCATAGAAATCCCGCAGATAGCGTGTTTAGCGAGCGCGTAATTGTGTGTACTAGTTACTTTCGCCGTTTTGCCGATGGCCAGGAAGTTGTGATGCATCCAAGTGATTTTTTTCACTTTGGTCGAACTGAAGATTTACTTAAGATATGGGGTATCACCCCATTTGCTGACCTGCAGTATGATACGAGTAAAACCGGTAAATTGCAGTACCGCGGCGCCCCAAAAACAGCGCCGCATGCCGAACAAATTTATTGCAATGCTTGGTTACGCGAATTAAATCCAAGCATTCCTTATCTAGAACATAGGCACCATGCGACACAAGCTATGATTGCATGGTGGCAACGATTTATGGCATCTAACTTGGTTATTTTAGAGCCACAACAACTTGGGCTTGGGTTAATTAAACGCTTTATCCCAAAATCCAAGCGCCCAAATGAAATGAGCTATCTCGATTGGTTGTTACTATATAAACAGTATTGTGATCCGAATACCCAAGCTTCTCGCTTAGAATTATTTAGAACCTTAGGCTGGCGTAGACTGGTTAAACTACCCTTAAGCCGTCTTAAATTTAAATCTAAAGCAGTAAAAAAATTTAAATAATCTAATTGGAAATCAAAGAGATATAGCGCTCAGCAACCTTTTTTGCATCGACTAAAGCAAGGATCTCTGCTTGCTGGCAATCTGGATAATCCTCAAGAGCGATATCTAATTTATCGGCTAAGGCAGCTGGATCTCGTCTAGGCACTAAATACTTAGCTAAATTTCCTAAAAGAATTTCATTAGGACCATGGTGGCAATCAGTGCTGACCACTGGCGTACCAACAGCTAGCGATTCAATTAATACTGTCGGTAAGCCCTCATAATCTGAGCTTAACACCAATAGTTTTGCTTGTTTTATCCAAGGAAAGGGATTGGTTTGAAACCCTGGGATAATCACTCGATTTTCAACACCATACTTTCGAGCGGCCTTAAGCGCCTTTTTTTTATTATTACACAGCAATACTAGTGGCAAATGTTGCTTCATTTGCTGTAATGCTTTAAATAAAACATCATGTCGTTTTTGTTTCGCAAATCGACCGACATGGATCATATAGTCTTCATGAGGTATATCCGCAGAGGCTCCAGCGGCCTGCTGAGTTATATGTTCCAAATCAAAAGGATTATAAATAGTGTGGATAGACGCGGGGTTAATTCGTCCAACTTTAGTGATCTCTGATGCGATACCATTCGATACAGTGATCAGGTGTTTACCGTTAAGTGCACGCTTAGCTCTTAACATATCCAAATAGGCAAAAGGGCCAAGTTTACGCTGACGAACTAACTCTTCTTCAATTGAATTATGAACGACAAAATATAACGGTGAAACTTGTGTCCGTGACATCAAAAGATTTGTTTTATCAAGATTTGAAAGAAATAAGTCGAATTTACCAACCTTCTGTTCTAACTCTACAATAAAATCATTCAGCTGCTTTACCGAACGTGATAATCGCCAAAAACTGTCTAAATGTTTATCACTCTCATCGAAACAAAAATGAACAGGTAAGCCTTGAGGAATTTGATGATCACAATGATTTTTCAACACCAATAAATGTGGCTCATGTCCCAGTTTAATCAAAGCTACGGCTAATGTTAGCATCACTTTCTCAGCGCCACCGCCAGCCAGGCTATCAATGGTAATTGCTATTCGCTTTGTCACCCAAATTCTCCAAATTGATATTTAATGATGCTTCTTAAATCCAAAGTGGATTCATGATAGATATAGCTCAAGCTCTATGCTCATTGATATTTATTGTAAACTAAAATTTGAATGAGTAAAAAATCCACCAATGCAATCACCAATCTTGCATACTATTTCTTACTTTATTTGACTGATATCTTACGCACTTTCGTTATAAGTCTAATTGACTGCATATTACATAAGATAATTTCAGCTAGATTCAAAAATTATGCGATACATCGAACCAAAGTTGTAACTGCTGAATGATAACTTCTAATCCATTCATATTAGGCTCATATTTTAATCTTGTTATCAAGGTAACAATGTTTTCCTTGGTCAACAATCGCTCAATATTTAGCTTTAGCATCTCCAATTCGGTCGCAGAACTTACTGCAAGTTGGGCTGATACACAGGCGGCAATACGCGGCGGCTGATCTTTTGATACCGGGGCGGTAAGAGTAGGTACTCGTAGGGCAATGGCTTGCAATAGAGTATCGCCACCACTTAATACTGCAGCCTTGGCTGCTGACAATATATTAATAAACTCTTTATTATTAAGCTGTTTAATAGCAATAACACCTTCGAATTGTGGTAAAGCACTAGGGTAATTAGGACCAAACACCATCACACTCACAATACCCGACGTTAGGTAACTGGCGTGCGCCGCCTTAGCAAAAATATCAGCGGCTAACTCACCGCGAACCTTATGGCCACCGGAGCCTGCATTAAACAGCACAAACTCATTACGCATCAATTGATATCGAGATAATAAGGTCACTTGCGAGACTTTATCTGGCTGGGTAAATACCGGACCTATATTGATAGGCTCTGGCCGGTTTATTAATTTAAGTTTTATCCTATCTAAGCAACTAATAGCTCCAATCACAAACTCAGGTTGCACCACCCAATGACAGTCTGTGACTAACGCGCGTCCAATTTTCATTCCGCGCGCACGCTTACGTTTATGCTGGCTTAAAAATATCACTTTAGCACCGAGCTTATATGCGTGGCTGAGTTGCGATTTTCTACCTGAAGCATCAAAGAAAACAACATCCGGTTGATAGCTGGATATGATGTGATTAACGCTTGTGACTGCTTTAGTAGGACTATCTTTTAATAAACTATATGGATAAGGGCAAGCTAATGCATAAGGCGCTTGCTCGCTCAGGATGAAATGAATGTCAGCACTTGGAAAGGTTTTATTGATGGCATCAGCCAAGATAACACACCGCATATATTCACCCATACCTTCAGCAGATGACACAGGAATGAATAAGATTTTTGGTGATGAAGACATGCATGATCTCTTTGTAATTGATGTTATGAATCAGGCTAATTACTTATTAAATCTCAATGGCGAACAAAAGTAACGACACCTTAACATCAAAACCACAGGCATCACACGTAATGCACAAAATTCACCAGCAACAAGTTACTAGAAATGCCAAGAAAAAGAATAGGAAGAACTAAAAATACACTTCTAAAATAATGCTTTAAAAATTCGATACTCCCAATAGGTAATTTTAAAAGAGAACAATAAAAATTACATCCAATATATGGTCAAATTCGGTTAAAATCCCCTAATCTTAGTTTCCAGAGAAAATACTAGTGACTACTAACCTCAAACGTTACTTAATGTATATTGCCCAAAATTATTCCTATGCTATTTTGCGGCCATTACAACAAGAAATTATCGCGCAAGGTGGTGAAGTCCGTTGGTTTCTCGAAGGTGACGAAGTCAATCCCAGTCTACTCAAGTCAAGTGAGACTCGATTACTCACCGTTGATGATGTCACTCAATGGCAGCCTGATGCTGTTTTTGTGCCTGGCAATACTGTACCGAACTTTATCCCAGGGGTTAAAGTGGGAGTCTTTCACGGTTTCAACGCAGGCAAAATTAATCGACGCGGTAGAGAAGATCACTTTGAAATCAGAGGGTGCTTTGATCTTTATTGCACTCAAGGCCATGACACCACATCCGTTTTCAATCGTTTATCTGATGAATATGGTTTTTTTAAAGTCACACAAACTGGCTGGCCAGCACTCGATCCCCTATTTACCCCTGTCACTAAGAATCCA
This sequence comes from Shewanella sp. SNU WT4, assembly GCF_006494715.1. Classification (NCBI taxonomy): domain Bacteria; kingdom Pseudomonadati; phylum Pseudomonadota; class Gammaproteobacteria; order Alteromonadales; family Shewanellaceae; genus Shewanella; species Shewanella sp. SNU WT4. The sequence goes on along the minus strand of NZ_CP041151.1, from coordinate 468,134 downwards.
TACATAGACAATGATGACACGCGTAAAACCGTATTAATGTGCTCAACATTCTCACGCAATTTAACTTGTGCACCTCATCTGTATAATGAAATAAAAAGACTATCAGAATCAGGTAAATGGCGCTGGTTAATTCAATTCCATCCGAAAATGCCAATCGAAGTGGTCGAGATGTATAAGGAACTGCAGGGGCCAAATCTCACCTTTGTTGAGACAGATAATGTGATCCCGTTACTGCAGGCGGCGGATGTCATGCTGTGCGATACCTCATCGATTTTAATCATGTTTCTATTACAACAGAAACCGGTTGTGACCTTTAAGAACCTCAATCCTCAGCCACACTTAATGAACATAGAAGACAGCCAAGAGATTGAATCCGCATTAACACACGCTCTAGAACAACCCATTGACTTGATGAATGAAATCACAAAATATTCACAGATCATTCATCCCTATAAGGATGGTAAATCTAGCGCCAGAGTATTAGCCGCTGCCAATGAACTAATTTCTAGCGGGCTAGGCTCTTTATCGCCTAAGCCCCTCAATTTAATTCGCGAATTGAAAATGCGCAAAAAGCTGAACTATTGGAAATGGTAAGTGGGCCAAATCAGCGACCCATCTCGAAACCAAACGTAATTAAGGGTTGGCATTCAAACTAGCCATATGCTCACTGTGAATAATCTGGACCAATTTTTATGAAAAAACATTCTTTATCCGTCATTCTGATCACTAAGAATGAAGCCGACCGCGTAGAACCGTGCCTAAAATCAGTGGCTGACATTGCCGATGAAATAATCATCCTTGATAGTGGTTCAACCGATGGCACAGTTACCATTTGCCAAAAATATACCAGCAACATAGAAATTACTGACTGGCCAGGCTTTGGTAAGCAAAAACAACGCGCGCTCAATAAGGCCAGTTGTGATTGGGTGTTATCCATAGATGCTGATGAAGCTTTAGATGAAACCATGCAGCAGGCACTTAGCAATTTACTGGCGCAAGAGCATATTGATGAAACAGCCTTTACCCTGCCTTGGGGAGTTACCCTTTATGGTAAAACCTTAAAATACGGCCGGAGCGCGAGATCTGTACTGCGTTTATTTAAGCGTGATGGCGCCAAATACACCTTAGATGAAGTGCATGAAACTGTCATACCAAGCGCAGGCAAAACAGGCAAATTAGCTGGGTTGCTATTGCATTACACCCACAGAGATTATGGTCATGGCCTTCATAAAGCAGGGCAATATGCATGGCTAGGCGCGCAAAAATATCATCGTAAAGGTAAAAAATCCCACGGCCTCGCCTTAGCATTACTCAGAGGAATGTGGACTTTTTTCCATATTTATATCCTTCGCCGCGGCTTTATGGACGGCAGTGTTGGCTTTATCGTCGCCATGACTTACGCCCAAGTAAACTTCAACAAGTATGTTGGTTTATGGCTGCTAGAAAAAAAATGCTGAGACCATCAACCAAATATTATCGTTACGTGGCTAAAACCTCACGTTGCTTCGTAGGTAAAATATGAAACATATCGTTTATGTTATTGAAGACATTACCACAACCGGTGGAATAAGAACTAGTATACTAGGAAAATCGAACCTATTTATTAATCAGGGATTTAAGGTATCTATTATATCTACAAGAATTTCTTCAAACACTTCAGCATCATGCAACAGCTCCAAAATTAATTATATTAATCTTGGTATAGAAAGAGAGTCATATAGCAAAGCTAAATACTTGTCAAAATTAAAAGTCACACTAGAAAACCAATTATCTACTATTGAACCTACACATATATTTTTCTTGATGGATAGAGGGTTGAAAATATATCCAAAAATAAAAACAACAGCCAAAAAAATTATTGAAATTCATGGTAGTTATGACTTTTACAGAAACTATTTAGCAAAAAAAAATTCTTTTATAAGAAAGATCATAAAACTTAATAGATTTAGAATGCTAAAAGTAAAACTAAATAATTTTGACCTAGCGGTCATATTATTTGAGTCTGATAGAGTCAAGTGGAACCTTAAAAACTCAGTGACCATTCCTAACTTCATTAGAGAAATAACTACAACGACCAATGGAAGATTAAATAACAAACACTTTATGGCTGCAGGAAGACTTTCTTACGAAAAAGGTTTCGACATGCTTATCATGGCATGGGAAAAAATAGTCAATAAAGGATATAACTTTAATCTTTCAATTTACGGATCTGGCCCAGAAATAGACAATTTAAACAAACTAATAAATAAATTAAACTTACATGAACATGTGAAAATAATGCCATTTACAAGTAATTTAGATAGCTTATTTAATGACTACCAAGCAATAATAATTCCATCTAGATACGAGGCATTCCCAATGATCGCATTAGAAAGCCTTTCTCATAATGTACCAGTGATATCTTTCGAAACAGAATCTGGGATTAAAGAAATTATAACAAATGAAGTAGACGGATTACTAACCTCTCTTGGGAATATAGAGCAACTTTCAGACAACATAATACGTATGTCTGACCGTGATTTTAGAGCTTCTCTTGCTAAAAATGCAGAAGTTAAAGTTGCCAAATATTCAGCAATGAATGTTTTAAAATGTTGGAATAATCTTTTAAACTCATAGCCATATAAAATCACTAATTAAATAAAACTCTCGTTTTTTAGCGAGAGTTTTATTTAAAAATCAGTATTTCCAAGAAATATTTTTCATCACTGATTCATAAACCCTGAACAGTTCTACTGATAGCTTGTTAATAAACCCAAGATGTTGTTTATTTTTGCGATTATTACCTATTGTTGAAACTATATTAGCACGCCAACAAATTGAAGGATAAACACTATAAGCTTGAATACGATGTAACCATGGTTTTTCCATAAGATCATCACACGGAAAGATAAATTTAGCACTAGCATCCATGAAGGCTCTTGCAGCTTTTGGTGTGATAACATAACCTGTTGCACCAGACGTTCCCTTATTATAAATACCCAATTTGGTATCACTACAGATAGGCTCTAACGCTTTAAACTTTCGTCCGTTTAATGTTGCCGACAACTTAATGTAATCATAACTCTTAGTTTTATTTAATAAAGCATCAATAACTTGTTTAAAATCTCCTGAAACGTCTATGTTATCCTCAAGAACTACGATTGATTCACCTAGTTCAATACATTTTTCCCACATTAAATAATGACTAGCATAACAAGCAACCTCACTAGAAAGTAAAGTATAACCCTTAAGCTTCAGAGTTATTTCTGGAGCAGCACGTTCAGATAAACTGAAATCTGGCACAGCCGCATCGACAGCATCAAAGAATTCAAACTCAACGCCAGCCACTGCCATTTTTTCAGTCATCAATTGCCGACGCTCGGTTGAGCGCGCAAGATTAATTACAAATACTTTCATATAGTCTCAATTTGTTGCAGTGATAAAACTTGCATCTGGGCTAATTTCAACTCAACTTGTTCAACGCTAATTCTTGCCATGAGATCGCTGCCTTTGGCGCGCTTACCCCAAGGAATATCACCTTGTGGATGCTGTTCTAAGATCACTTGGTCATACACGCTCACAACTAAGTCTTGATATAAATATGGGCCAGTGCGGCCAGGATTTGAATGGGCATATAAACCAATCACTGGGGTGCCTTGGGTTACCGCCATATGGGCAGGCCCTGTATCTGGGGCAATAACTACTGTGGCACGCTTTAATAGTGCGAGCATCTGACACAAAGTGGTCTTTCCCACCAAATTGGTTAGCTTAACGCTGCAATTGGCTTGAATTTGCACGGCTAATTGCTGCTCACTGGCGCTTGGGCCGCCGCACAGTAATACTCGCAAGCCACGCTCGCTAGCATAGTTAGCGATGGCGCCATAACGCTCAGGTAACCAATTTCGCTCGGCCTTGCTGGCTGAAGGACAAATAATTAACGTTTTATCATCAGCATGAATATGTTCAGCGGCAAACTCACTGTCAGCGGCAGTTACTGGAATATTCCACTGCGGCGTTAAATCTTTTACGCCTATGGCAGCAGCAAAGCCCATAAAGCCATCAAGTACATGGGGCTGCGTTTGCGGGGTAATCGCTTGATTAGTAGCTAACCACTGGCCTTCTTTAGCGCGCGCTTTATCAAAACCAATACGGGTTCTAGCCTTAATACATAAAGAGGCGACCGTGGCACGCAGTGCTACTTGCATATGCAACAGCACATCAAACTTGCGGCCGTTAAGATTAGCTCTTAACTGCTGATAACTGCGCCAACCCAATGATTTATCGAAGATAACAAATTCAACCCCAGGCAAATGCTTAAGCAATTGATATTCAACTTTGCCAATCACCCAAGTGATAGTCACAGTTGGATATTGTCTTTGAATCGCTTGCACCATAGCCACCGCATGACACACATCACCAATGGCGGAAAGACGTAAAAGACAAAGAGATTGATGAGGTGCAAGTTCCATAGCAGTCGCCAGTTAATTAATGCAAGGCGTGGATCTTAATGTAGAATAGCCTCGTGTTCCATGTTTTGGCCCAACTAAATATGTCATTTAAGCTCAATATCCAAAAGCTTGATCAAACAAGCTTACTTTCGACTCAATTTGCACCACAGCAATTGAGCCCTAACTGGTTTGAGCCTGATTTCTGGCAGCAGCAAAATGCGGTGTTCGGCACCTCTTGTGGACGCTATACCACTTGGTTTGTGCAGCATGAGTCTGAGCAGTGGGTGTTACGCCACTATTGGCGCGGCGGCGCGATTGCTCGTCTATCCAAAGATAAATATTGTTATCTGGGTTTGCAGCGCACACGCGCGGCGGCGGAACTCACCTTATTAAATACCCTGTGGATTGAAGGCTATCCGGTGCCAAAACCCATAGCCGCGCGGGTTATTCATCACGGGCTGTTTTATCAAGCCGACATTTTGATTGAAAAAATTCCTGAAGCGCGCGATTTGGTGGATATTCTTGAGCGTCAAAGCCTTGATGATACGCAGTGGCAAGCGCTTGGGGCTTGCATAGCCAAGTTTCACCAGCGCGGTGTCTACCACGCTGATTTAAACGCAAAAAACATTATGCTTAACCCGCAAGGCTTTCATTTAATTGATTTTGATCGCGGCGCAATTAAGCCTGCGAATCATCAATGGCAGCAAGCCAACTTAGCCCGTTTATTGCGCTCTTTCACTAAAGAGAAAACCAAGCAGCCTAAGCTTAACTTTAGTGATAGTGCGTGGATGCAACTGCTTAAAGGCTATAACCTTACCCGCGCTCAAGGCTAAATGATTAATGCTATTAGCAGCTTAAGCACTAAGCTGCTTGATAAGCGCAAGCTGCTTATCTAAAGCGCCGCGATTTTGCGCTAACACACTAAGGCCAGCATCCCCTGCTTGTTGTCTTAGGGCTGGATTGGCTATTTTGGCTAATAACGCCTGCCCTAAAGCCTCCCCCGAACTAACTACCGTTAAATTATGGGCATCTTGTAGCAGTTGGCCTATCTCTAAAAAGTCACGATAGTTAGGCCCCATATACACGGCCAGCCCAAGGGCTGCTGGCTCCAGCGGATTATGGCCACCATGGACAATTAAACTGCCACCAACAAAGGCTTGATCGCCGCAGCCATATAAATCCAGTAATTCTCCCATGGTATCGCCCAGCAGCACTTGCGTGTGCGCTGTGATGTCCGTTTGCTGGCTACGCCGCGCTACCTTAAAACCCGCGGCCGCCAAGGTTTGAGCCGCTAGTGCAAATTGCTCTGGATGGCGCGGCACTAAAATCATCAAGGCTGCAGGATACTGAGCTAGCACTAACTGATGCGCTTCTATCATGGCGGCAAATTCACCGGGATGAACACTCCCTGCCACCCATACCGGCGCCTTATCTTTTTGCCAATGGCGACGCAATTCCGCCGAAGCCGCTTGACGCTTGGCATCTATGTTCAAATCAAATTTTAAACTGCCACAAACGCTAATGCGCTCATCCTTTACCCCAAGTTCGATAAAACGCTCGGCTTCTGCGGGGGTTTGCACCGCTATGGCGGCTAATTGCTTGAGCATAGGTGCCACTAGCGTTATTTGTTTATGGTATTTTTGCGCTGATTTTTCAGAAAGTCGCCCATTGGCAAGCACCACTTTGGCGCCCGCTTGGTGACTGTAATGGATTAAATTAGGCCACAACTCAGTTTCCATAATGATCACGAGCTTAGGCGCCAACTGTTTTATAAACCTATGAATAGCTAGCGGAATATCAAAAGGCAAATACACATGCTGCACTCGCCCTTGCTGAATTTCCGCCGCGAACGCTTTTAGCACTTGCGCCGACCCCGCTGGGCTTGAGGTCGTTAACGTCAATCGATAGCCCGGATAAGCGCTTAATAATTGCCGAATCAAGGGCACAGCCGCTAAGGTTTCGCCCATCGACACTGAATGAATTAATACTTGAGATGGCAACAGGCGCGTTACACCAAAACGCTCGCCCCAGCGCAGCCTGTAGCTAGGGTCTTTGCGTGACCGCAGTAATAAATACACGACCAATAATGGCGTCAGCAAGGTGACGAGAATGGAATACAGCGTTCGGTTCATATGAATTTATGCTTAAAATCGATTTTGCTTGGGCCTTAATGCCAATGTTAACATAAAGCTGCGCCGAGCATCTCAAGGTCGCAAAAGGTAATTAGGTTAAGCAGTTAATCCTTAGGGGAACTCATGAAAACGCGCGATAAAATTATTCTAGCCAGTCTTGAGTTGTTCAATGAACACGGCGAGCGCGCCACTAGCACCAATCATATTGCCGCCCACTTAAGCATTAGCCCTGGCAACTTGTATTACCACTTTCGCAACAAGGAAGACATCATTCGCTCTATCTTCAGCCTGTACGAAGATCATTTAGAGCAAGGGTTTCAGCCCTATGTCGATCAGCCCGTCAATATTGAACTATTACTAAAATACTTTGATGCCATGTTTTATACCATGTGGCAATTTCGCTTTATCTACGCCAACTTAGCCGACATTCTGAGCCGCGATGAAGCCCTCAAACGCCGCTATCTTAAAGCGCAGCAATCAGTATTGCAGCGTTCAAGCCAAGTATTAAGCCAATTATGCCAAGATGGTTTTCTGAATATAGAAACTGGCAAAGTGATTGAATTAGCTGACACAGTAAAGATGATAGTGAGCTCATGGATTGGCTATCAACTCACGCAATCAAGCACCCATCAAATCAGTAAATCGACTTTGTATGAGGGCCTGCTACGGGTATTAATGATTTTTAAAGGCTACGCCATGCCCGCCTCATTAGAAACCTTTGAGCGGATGGAGCGGCATTATCGTGAGTTAACCCTCAAGCCTTAATGGCCCTAGCGACTGATTTATTGACATGCGTCACACTAGCAAACCCTATGGGCGTGAACTTGCTACCTTAAGTGGCACAAAAATCACTGCAGCGGCGCGGTAATTAAGGTTAAAATGCCAACAACTCCAACTATCAAAATAAGTACCCAAGGAGATTTTCGTGGCAGCACCTTCTTTTTTCGAGCAAATTCAACAGCAAATCCAAGATGTAAAGGCTGAAGGCCTCTATAAGAGCGAGCGCATCATTGCCTCGCCTCAGCAAACCGCCATTCAAGTGAATAGCAAGCAAGTCATTAATTTCTGTGCCAATAACTACCTTGGTCTAGCCAATCACCCTAAGTTGATTAGCGCTGCCAAACAGGGTTTAGATTCCCACGGTTTTGGTATGGCTTCAGTGCGCTTTATCTGCGGTACCCAAGATATTCATAAGCAGTTAGAAACCGAGCTCAGTGAATTTTTAGGCATGGAAGACACCATCCTCTATTCGTCATGCTTTGATGCCAACGCCGGTTTATTTGAAACCTTATTGGGAGCTGAAGATGCGATTATTTCCGACGCTCTAAACCATGCCTCTATTATTGATGGTGTGCGTTTATGTAAAGCTAAACGCTTTCGTTATGCCAATAACGACATGGCAGATTTAGAACAACAATTGCAAGCGGCCCAAGCCGCAGGCGCGCGTCACATCTTAATCGCCACCGATGGCGTGTTTTCTATGGATGGCGTTATTGCCAACTTGCAAGGTGTGTGCGATCTGGCCGATAAATATGGCGCCTTGGTCATGGTGGATGATTCCCATGCGGTCGGCTTTATCGGCGAAAATGGCCGCGGCACCCATGAACACTGCCAAGTCATGAGCCGAGTCGACATAATTACCGGGACTTTAGGTAAGGCCATGGGCGGCGCTTCTGGCGGCTTTACTGCAGGCAAGAAAGAAGTCATTGATTGGTTACGCCAGCGCTCGCGTCCGTATTTGTTCTCTAACTCATTAGCGCCGGCCATAGTACATGCCTCGATTCAAGTGCTCGACATGCTGAAATCAGGCCAAGCCTTGCGTCAATCGGTATGGGATAACAGCCGTTATTTCCGCGAGCATATGTCAGCGGCGGGCTTTAGCTTAGGCGGCGCCGATCACGCCATTATTCCTGTGATGATAGGCGATGCTAAACTTGCTTCTGAGTTCTCGAATCGATTACTGCAAGAAAATATCTATGTGGTGGGCTTCTCCTATCCGGTAGTGCCTAAAGGCCAAGCACGAATTCGCACCCAAATGTCGGCGGCTCACACCCAAGCACAACTCGATCAAGCGATTGAAGCATTTACTCGTATAGGTAAAGAATTAGGCATCATATAAGGATTATTATGAAAGCTCTCAGCAAGTTACATCCTAAAGAAGGTATCTGGCAGGTTGAAGCTCCCATGCCTGAAGTGGGACACAACGATCTCTTGATCAAAATTCGCAAAACCGCCATTTGTGGTACCGACGTGCACATCTATAAGTGGGATGAATGGTCACAAAAAACCATTCCTGTCCCTATGATCGTCGGCCATGAATATGTCGGTGAAGTGGTAGGCATGGGCCAAGAGGTTCGCGGCTTTAACATTGGCGATCGCGTCTCAGGTGAAGGCCATATTACTTGTGGTTACTGCCGCAATTGCCGTGCTGGTCGCACCCACTTATGCCGCAACACCACTGGCGTTGGCGTCAATCGCCAAGGATCTTTTGCCGAATACTTAGTGATCCCAGCCTTTAACGCCTTCAAAATTCCTGATGATATCAGCGATGATATGGCCGCAATTTTCGATCCCCTAGGTAACGCTGTGCATACCGCCTTATCTTTTGATCTGGTTGGCGAAGATGTATTGATCACAGGCGCTGGCCCCATTGGAATTATGGCCGCGGCCGTATGTCGCCACGTTGGCGCCCGTCATGTGGTCATTACCGATGTGAACGAATACCGCCTTGAGTTAGCCCGTAAAATGGGAGCCACTCGCGCAGTCAATGTCGCTAATGAAGACTTAAAAACTGTCATGGCCGAACTTGGCATGACCGAAGGCTTTGATGTCGGCTTAGAGATGTCTGGCGTACCATCAGCCTTCCACGCCATGCTTGATACCATCAATCACGGCGGTAAGATTGCGATGCTAGGTATTCCTAGTGGCAATATGGCCATTGATTGGAGCAAGGTCATCTTTAAAGGCCTAGTGATTAAAGGCATTTATGGCCGTGAGATGTTTGAAACCTGGTACAAGATGGCAAGCTTAATTCAATCAGGTCTCGATATTAGCCCTATTCTCACCCACCATTTTGCCATTGATGATTTCCAACAAGGCTTTGATGCCATGTGTTCTGGCCAATCAGGAAAAGTGATCCTCGACTGGTCATAATTATGATGGCGGGTCTGCCCGCCATTTTTTTCGGAGTGTATATGTCTTTTACCCATATGGATCTCGGCATGCTGCGCGCGATGCAGCAACAAGATCCACAGTTACAGATTGTTGATATTCGTGACTCAGCAAGCTTTGAGCAAGCGCATATCCCAGCGGCCGTTAACCTTACCAATGACAATCTGGTGGATTATATTCAGCAAGCCGATTTGGACGCGCCGCTAGTCGTTGTTTGTTATCACGGCATGAGCAGCCAAAATGCCGCTAACTACCTAAGCGAGCAAGGCTTTGATCAAGTCTATAGTCTCGATGGCGGCTTTAGCGCTTGGCAGGCAGCGAACTTATGATGATTTTTGGTCACTTACCTAACGCCCGGGCTGCCCAAGCGCTGATTGATTACCTTAAAAGCCAAGGTGTAGTTTGCCAGATGCGTGATGAAGGCATGCAAGTGCAGTTGTTGGTGGATGCCAGCGATTTTGCCAAGGCGGAAGCTGAGTACCAAAACTTTATTGCTCATCCCAATGATGACAAATACTTGCAAGCCTCCTGGCAGTACGGCAGCACCCATAGCAATTTGAATTATGGTAAGCCCATTAAGCAGTTACTGGCCGAAGTCATAAGCACCAGCGGACCGCTAACCCTTAGCATTCTCGCTATCTGTATTGTTATTTTTGGCGCTTGGAATCTCGGCTTTGCCGATACCTTATTTACCCACTTAGGCTTTTTTGGCGTCACCCCAAGCGCAGGACTTGATGAGTTCTGGCGAGTATTTACTCCTAGCCTCATTCATTTTTCCGCCATGCACATCATATTCAACTTATTATGGTGGTGGTACCTAGGCGGCAAAATCGAGCAGCAATTAGGTAGTGGCAAACTGCTACTGATTTTACTGGTAGCCGGCACCCTGCCCAATGTGCTGCAATATCTACTACAAGGCCCCAATTTTGGCGGCCTGTCAGGCGTGGTCTATGCGTTAGCTGGCTACACCTATGTAATGGGAATTCGTAAACCCGAAGCTGGCATTGCTCTGCAAAATTCGTTTATGGGCTTTATGATGATTTGGCTAGTATTAGGCTTCACCGATGCCTTTGGCTTATCCATTGCTAACGGCGCCCATGTCGGCGGATTGCTGGTTGGTATTGCTCAAGGCTTATTTGATAGCCGCCGCCAGTCTCATTCCCGCTAGCCAATTCGCGTTAGTCGCAACATATAACCATTACCTAGCACACAGCTTGTCGACCTTAGCCCTATTTAGCATAAGGTCGGCATCAATATAACCAAGTATTTTAACAACTCCATCACAAATCGATTGCTCAGTTTAAAAAACATGCTAAGTTATAAATCCTGTTTCTAACTGGCTTAAATTGATGACTTTTAGCGCAGATATTTTTTCTGTCTAACAAAAAAATCCACAATTCAAGATGTTTTAAATAAATTTGATCTGATCTCACAGAATTTTATTTACCACATTATTTTCAATGACTTACAAAACCGCCCTTTTCCGATCCGATCGGTTATTCCCATATAGATCATTTTGATTCACAGAGTTATCCACAGCTAATCACCTTTTTTAGCACTGTCTGAATTTCATACTCAGCTGTTCGTTTTTCAAGCCTAAGATTTACCTCAAAATTAACTTATGCACCGCGAAGATTTGCTAACTCGCCTATTGGTTGTCAATGTGGCATGCTTACTTCATTTGCAATGACACACGATATCAACATGGCTACCATCAGCGACAATCCCCTGGTCTTAATCGACGGTTCTTCTTATCTTTATCGCGCCTATTATGCTCCGCCGCATCTTACTAACTCCAAAGGGGAAGCTACTGGCGCCGTCTATGGTGTCGTTAATATGCTTAGAAGCTTATTGCGCCAATATTCGCCTTCGCACATAGCGGTAGTGTTTGATGCCAAAGGCAAAACCTTTCGTAACGACATGTATAGCGAATACAAGGCGCAGCGCCCGCCTATGCCTGATGATTTGCGCAGCCAAATAGAGCCGTTACATAAAATTATTAAAGCCATGGGCTTACCGCTGATTTCTATCACAGGTGTTGAAGCGGACGATGTGATTGGCACCTTAGCCTCGCAAGCTTGTGCCGAAGGTCGTGCCACGCTTATTAGTACTGGCGATAAAGACATGGCGCAGTTAGTCAGCGACAACGTCATCCTCATTAACACCATGACAGATACTGTGATGGGACCGCTCGAAGTCACTGAAAAATTTGGCGTGGGTCCCGATAGGATCATAGATTTGCTGGCATTAATGGGTGATAAGGCTGATAACATTCCAGGCTTACCTGGCGTCGGTGAAAAAACGGCAGTAGCCCTTATTACTGGTGCCGGCAGTGTCGCTAACCTGCTGCGCGACCCAGATGCTGTGGCAACCCTTGGTTTTCGCGGCGCTAAAACTATGCCCGCCAAAATCAAAGACAACGCCGCTATGCTGCAACTGTCTTATGAGCTTGCCACCATTAAAATAGATGTTCCTATGGAGCAAACTTGGCAGCAACTTGAGCGCCAAGATGAAGACAAGCAAGCCTTAGCTCAGTATTTTACTGACATGGAATTTAAGCGCTGGTTGGCTGAAGTGCTCGATACGCGCCCGCCTACATCAACTAGTGCCAGCGCTGTGGCGCTAGCAACAGCTGCTGAAGAAGCTGAAGTCGCACCTATCATCACTACTCAATATGAAACCTTATTAACCCAAGCGCAGCTTGATACTTGGATTGAAAAAATCAAGCAAGCAGAGCTTGTCGCCATAGATACAGAAACCACTAGCCTTGATTATATGCAAGCTCAGTTGGTGGGATTATCCTTTGCGATTACCGCGGGCGAAGCTGCTTATCTGCCATTAGGCCATGATTATGAAGGCGCGCCGACTCAGTTAGATAAGCAGCAAGTATTAGCCCAGCTTAAGCCGCTATTGGAAGACCCAGCCATTCATAAAGTCGGGCAAAATTTAAAATACGACATGAGCGTGCTCGCTAATGCTGGCATTACGCTGCAAGGCGTTAAATTTGACACTATGCTCGAGTCTTATGTCTTTAACTCAGTGGCGACTCGCCACGACATGGATAGCTTGGCCCTCAAGTATTTAGGTCATAACAACATAAGTTTTGAAGAAGTTGCCGGTAAAGGCGCTAAGCAGCTCACTTTCAATCAAATTCCATTAGAGCAAGCCGCCACTTACGCTGCAGAAGACGCTGATATCACCTTGCGCTTGCATCAGCATTTGTGGCCAAGACTGGCGAAAGAAACCAGTCTAGATAGGGTATTGCTCGACTTAGAAATGCCATTAGTTCCTGTGTTGTCAGCCATGGAGCGTCGCGGCGTATTAATTGACAGCTTATTATTGGCGCAGCAAAGTGAAGAGCTAACCCGTAAAATTGATAAGTTAGAGCAAGATGCCCATGAACTGGCAGGCGAAGTGTTTAATTTAAGCTCAACTAAACAGCTGCAGACTATCTTCTTTGAAAAGCTGGGTTATCCCGTCATCAAGAAAACTCCTAAGGGCGCGCCATCCACTGCCGAGGAAGTATTAGTCGAGCTGTCTTTGGATTATCCGCTACCGAAAATCTTGTTAAAACATCGCAGTCTATCTAAGTTAAAGAGCACTTATACCGATAAGCTGCCGATGATGGTGAATGCTAAAACGGGCCGCGTGCATACTAGCTATCATCAAGCCAATGCTGCCACTGGCCGTTTATCGTCAAGCGAGCCTAACTTACAAAATATCCCTATTCGTACCGCTGAAGGTCGCCGCATTCGCCAGGCATTTATCGCCCCTGAAGGTAAAAAAATTCTGGCTGCCGATTACTCGCAAATCGAGCTCAGAATCATGGCGCACTTATCGCAAGATGCCGGTTTACTCAGCGCGTTTGCGCAAGGAAAAGATATTCACCGCGCAACCGCTGCCGAAGTATTTGATGTCGCGTTTGAAACTGTCACCACAGAGCAAAGACGCCGCGCGAAAGCAGTTAACTTTGGCTTGATTTACGGTATGTCAGCCTTTGGGTTAGCTAAGCAGTTAGATATTCCCCGCGCAGAAGCGCAAACCTATATTGATACTTATTTTGCCCGCTATCCTGGGGTGCTGCGCTATATGGAAGAAACCCGCGCCATAGCGGCAGAGCAAGGCTACGTTTCAACCTTGCTTGGGCGACGCTTATATTTACCCGAAATTAACGCTCGTAACGCCATGCGCCGACAAGGCGCAGAACGCGCCGCAATTAACGCGCCGATGCAAGGCACTGCGGCCGATATCATCAAGCGTGCCATGATCACGGTCGATCAATGGATTAACGAGCATACCCATGGAGAAATATCCATGCTAATGCAAGTTCACGATGAATTAGTCTTTGAAGTTGATGCGGCGCAGGCTGAAACCCTAAAAGACAAGATTTGCCAATTGATGGCAACGGCGGCCAATCTTGATGTGCCGTTACTGGCAGAAGCCGGTATTGGTAATAACTGGGATGAAGCCCACTAAGCTCACTCAAGCCTTCACTTGCGATGCCTGCCGTAGCAACTAAGTTACGAAAATAAATTACCAAGTGTGAGGTAAACGCTCCCTCCAAAAGGGCTACCCAGTTTGAGGTATCCCAAGCTCTTGCGACGGGATTGATTAAAATTCACCCAAGAGCTCATGAAAAGAAGATGTCATCATTCGGTGACATCTTCTTTTTTTATGTAATTTTTAGATCAAAAACTGCTGATAAAAACAGCGAGAGACGCGATCGGCATCACATTATTGTGTCATTGAGCAAAAAACAGTTTTTCAAAATATGATTAATCCAGTATTATTCTCGGCGTAGGGTACAGAGGTTAAGATGTTCTATCTTTCAGACCTTTATTTCACTTTTAGTGAACAGCCAAATTCTGGCGCCTCAGCAATCTTTGTATTGCTGAGGCTTTTTTTTGCCCTGAAAAAATTAGAGTAAATACTTTAATTCCGCTAAATTTCAAGTTATGCTGTGGTCATTAAGCGCTGTTGATAACAAATGAATCATTTGTGAAACACCAGAACTTGAGTCTTGTTGAATTTTAGCTTCTCCCCAAAAGAGCTAACTTTATGCCGCTGACCCTATTGTCATCGGCTTTTTTTTGGCAAAAAAGCCTGCCGCGGCAGACTTTAATTTAAGAGCTAACGATTAGAGTTGTTGCTCTTCTGGCTCAAACTCTTCCCATCCTTCTGGATGGCACCAACCATTCAGAATCGATAATACCTTTTGCTTACCAGTGCCTTTAAGTGATGAGAATGGTTCAACATTAACCCAATCACCGAACTCAGCTAAGGCGGCACGCACTTCATTGACTGTCTTCATACGCGCACTTTGGGCTAACTTGTCTGATTTAGTCAGCAAAGTTAATACTGGGATTTCACTTTCCACAGCCCATTCAATCATTTGAATATCAAGATCTTTAAGTGGGTGGCGAATATCCATCAACACCACGACACCGCTAAGACATTCGCGTTTCTGCAGGTACTCACCCAAGGCATGTTGCCACTTTTTCTTCAGCGCTAACGGCACTTGGGCAAAACCATAACCCGGCAAATCCACTAAACGGCGATAGCCATCTAACTCAAACACGTTAATTAATTGAGTGCGACCTGGGGTCTTACTGGTTCTTGCTAAGCTTTTTTGCTCAGTCAGCGCATTTAACGCGCTCGACTTACCGGCGTTAGAGCGGCCAGCAAAGGCAATTTCGATACCGGTATCGCCCGGTAAATGTTTATCTAAGTGGGCAATATCAGGAGCGCTGATAAGAAACTTAGCTTTACGAAAATCAATTTGATTATCTGTCACGTAATACTCCAGTAGATGCATCACTTTTGTCATAAAAGTTGAAGAATTGCTTACTTTTCCACAATTTCGTGTAAAATATAGGCTCGATCACAGTTAGCTCATTTTAACACGACTGTCTCTCGAACCAGGACATTAAACTAACAAGAAGTTGGAACGCCATGAAAAAGTTAGCTCTAGCGCTGTCTGTAGTCGCCACTATATCTTCCTCTGCGATTGCTGAAGGTAATGTTGAGGCGGGCAAAGCCAAATCTATTACCTGTGCTGCCTGCCATGGTGTTGACGGCAACAGCATGATCAACATGTATCCTAAAATTGCCCAACAACATGCCACCTATTTGCAAAAGCAATTACAAGAATTCCGTACTGCTTCTCAAACTGGCGGTACCAATGGCCGCATGGATCCTATCATGAGTAGCATGGCTGCCGCCCTGTCTGATGAAGATATAAAGGATTTATCTGCCTATTTCTCTAGTCAGACCATCACTGCCAATCCAGCCATCGAAACACCGGCATTAGGTGAAACCTTGTATAAAGGTGGCGATATGTCACGGGGCATAACTGCCTGTATCGCTTGTCATGGCCCAGACGGTAATGGTATGGCATTAGCCGGTTTCCCAAGCTTAGCCGGACAACATGCTAATTATATCAAAATTCAGCTAACTAAGTTTCATGATGGCAGTAGAAATAATGATATGAATGGCATGATGCGTGATATCGCAAAAAAATTATCTCCTCAAGATATCGACGCATTATCGACTTATATATCTACAATTAAATGAACAAAGCTTAATGATTGAAATGACTACAAAAAGGGAGCGCTTGCTCCCTTTTCATTTACTTAAAGCTTACGTTAACGTAAAGCGTGCAGCGCTATTGCTTGACAATACTCACATATTTGGGTTTAATGAGCCCCGTAACGATACAAACCCAGCAGTGCGAATGTTAATACTTATAATCATGCACTGATATCGATTACATACATTTAAGATATAAGAATAAATAAAAGTTAATAATAAGAATAAACTCAAGACCACTCACATAAAATAATAATAAGTGATGATTACCCTTTGTAATCTAGGTCGAAATCTTCAAATGATGTCAGTTTTTCGGAGTGTTCTTGGTAATCCAGATTGGATTCAAATACTCAAGCAGGGGCGCAAATTTAAAGGATTTGAATTTGCTAGAAAACCGTTGTTTTCTTCCTCGCTGAATCGAGATGTCGCTAGAAGTTACTAAACAGGGATGGTTGGATTGAGTGTCATAGATGACAACCTATAAGTAAATGGCTGAGACCATCTACGGGAATCTTCAATTGAAACATTGAAGCGCTACAAGATTAAGTGTCTGGAAGACCAAAAACTATAAATAATTGCATGGAAAGCAAACAATAACAGATGGATTTTGACTGGGATAGTCACATAGCTAGTATGGATACTGGATAATCAAATTGATATGTCTTTGACATTTTTATATGGCGGCAGGCAACTGCCGCCATTTTTATTTTATTAGTTATCAATACCGATACCTCTTTACTGGTATAATCCTGCAATAGTGACATAACTTACTGATAGTAAATGCTTAGCTGCCCACTTTGCCAAAATTCATCATGCTCAATATTTTATCAAGACAAGAAACGCAGCTTCTATAGTTGTCCGCGCTGTTGCTTGATATTTGCAGATGGCCGCAGCCAACTTCCCCCACAAGCATTGAAACAACGATTTAGCCAACCAAGCCCAGCCAAAAAACAACAACAATTAGCTAATTTTGTGCTGCCTCTGCTCGATCAACTCCATCAGTTAACCGCCAGTCAATTGCATGGTTTAAATTACGGTCGCATTCTCGATGCTGCCAGCCAGCAGATAATTACTGAGCAAGGCCATTTACTGGAGCAGTACGATCCCTTCATTGCTCCTAATCACCAAGTCTTGCGCCACAGTTATGATTTTATCTGTTGTTATCGAGTATTTGAGCACTTTAGAAACCCACAACGTGAGTGGGCATTATTATGCCGCCTGTTAAAAACCGGTGGTTGGCTGGCGATAAGTACCCGCATGTTGAGTGATAATGCCGACTTTGGAAAATGGCATTACAAAAATAATCTCGCGCATGTGGCCTTTTTCCACGCCAAGACCTTTAGTTATTTAGCCGAAAATAGTGGATTTACGTTATTATTTGCAGCAGATGATTTCATTCTGATGCAAAAAACATCAGAATCTGGTATAAATCCCGCCCTTTGATCTCGGCCTGGCATTTGAAACAGGCTGGGCAAAA
This sequence comes from Shewanella sp. SNU WT4, assembly GCF_006494715.1. Taxonomy (NCBI): domain Bacteria; kingdom Pseudomonadati; phylum Pseudomonadota; class Gammaproteobacteria; order Alteromonadales; family Shewanellaceae; genus Shewanella; species Shewanella sp. SNU WT4. The sequence continues at coordinate 450,339 of NZ_CP041151.1, read as the reverse complement.
CCAGTAGTCGAGAAAAGTATGAGTCGTTCCAAGAAAACCCGCAGTGGTCTGGGTTGCGCCCCAACCAAGGCACCAAGACAGAAAAAAACCGAGCGTGAACTCGCTAAAAAGAAACGCGTTACCGGTAATAAAACCGGAAGTCGTCACAATGAGACTTTATTAGAGCAAGTGGCAAACGGTTCAACTACCAAGAAAGATCCACGTCATGGCAGCAAAAAGCCTGTGGCTTTAGTTCTGCCAACGGCCGTTGAAAAAGTCAATGTTGCTGCCGTGAAAGCTTCACCTAAGCCAAAGTTAAGCGATGACCAAAAGCTGTTGCAACTTGAAGAAGATCCGCGCTTAAACCAATTGCTGGATGCATTGGAAGAAGGTCGCGATCTGAATGCGGCCGATCAAGAGTGGCTGGATAAGCAACTCAATAAGATTGAAGCCTTAATGATCAAATTAGGCATCACTGATGATGAAGAACTTGCAGCACCAGCGCCGAAGAAAGCCCTTAATGATGATGAATTGCTAGCTCAGTTTGAGTCTGGTGAGTCGTTACTTGATCAGTTTCGTCATAAAGACTAAATCGCATCAATTGCAAGGAGGCTTAGTTGGATAGCATCTGGATCATTGCCGCATTCACCATCATAGTGCCTTTAGCCGCGTATGCGGCTATCTTGTTATGGCGCTTACGCCAACAGCAACAGCACGCCACTCAGCAAGCTTTGGCAATCGCTAGCGCCGCCAAGGCTAAGCGAGAGCAAATACTAGGGGATATCAGTTATATCGCCCAAGCTGTGATTGAAGATAGGTGTGAATTGTCTGAAGGCGTGATCCGCATAGGTAAGTTGTTTGGCATCTTATCGCTCAGCGAGCAGGTGATGCCGCAATACCCTCACCTATTCCGCCATTTTCAACGCATCGCTTCTCATCCCATCAGGGATGACAGAAAAGCGTTAGATAAACAGCAACGGATGCGGTTTGATTTGCAGCGGATAAAAAGTGAGGCTGAGTTAGCTGAAGGCATAATGCAAGAAATTCAGCAGATTGCCCTACATCCACTGCCAAAATCTCATTAAGCAATTGATTAACAAGCCGCAGTAATGCGGCTTTTTTATTGATAAAAATCAACATATCCAGTGAGTCAGAGCACAAAACCTCTATCAAACCAAAGACAAGCTCACCATTTTGTTGGATAGTCGCTAATTCTGAAACCTTTACGTTAAATTTTTAAACCTAGATCAAGGTATTTTTGACGTAGAGGCTGCATACTTCGCCTATTGCTAAATTACCGGAGGTCACGCCTTGAAGCAGCCCACACAGATCAGCTGGGATCAGTCTATGATTGAGAAATACAATTATAGCGGTCCTCGTTATACCTCTTATCCAACGGCATTAGAGTTTAACGACGCTTTCTCTGAGCAAGACCTATTGCAGGCGATAAAAACAAGCAAAAGTAATAAATTATCCCTGTATATCCACATCCCTTTCTGTGCCAAGCTGTGCTATTACTGCGGCTGCAATAAAATCATTACCCGCCATCAGCACAAAGCCGATCAGTACATTGAATTCTTAGCGAAAGAAATTATCAATCGCGCGCCGTTATTTGAAAATTATACGGTTACGCAAATGCATTGGGGCGGCGGTACTCCGACCTTCTTAAATCCAGAGCAAATCTTGCGCTTAAGCCAATTACTTAAGCAGCACTTCCATTTTGAAGAGCAAGGTGAATACTCTATCGAAGTCGATCCTCGTGAGATTGAACTCTCAATGCTAGACACCTTAAAAGAAGCCGGATTTAACCGTATTTCTATTGGTGTTCAAGACTTTAATAAAGAAGTACAAGTAGCGGTTAACCGCGAGCAAGATGAAGGCTTTATTTTCGATTTAATGGCCAAAGCCAAAGCTATGGGCTTTGTGTCCACTAACGTAGATTTAATTTACGGCTTGCCGCATCAAACGCCTGAGACGTTTGCAGCGACTATCGCCCGCATTATTGAATTATCGCCAGACCGTTTATCGGTATTTAACTATGCGCACTTACCTGCCCGCTTTGCCGCGCAGCGTAAAATTAAAGAAGAGCATATGCCTGGCCCGCAGCAAAAACTCGATATGCTGCATCAAACCATCACTACCTTAACTGAGGCTGGTTATCAGTACATAGGTATGGATCACTTCGCTAAGCCAGATGATGAATTAGCTAAGTTACAGCGCGAAGGCCGTTTACACCGCAATTTCCAAGGTTATACCACTCAAGAAGAGTGTGACTTACTGGGCTTAGGTGTGTCATCTATCAGCATGATTGGTGATTGTTACGCCCAGAACCAAAAAGATATTCGTCCATATTACGAAGCCGTGGAAGCTCAAGGACATGCATTGTGGAAAGGTTGCAGCCTTAATCGTGACGATGAAATTCGCCGCGCTGTGATCAAGCAATTAATCTGTCACTTTGAGCTCGATATGGCTGATATGGAGCAAAAACTGGGTATTCAATTTGAACAGTACTTCAGCGAAGACTTAAAGCTATTGCAGACCTTTATTGATGATAAGTTAGTCGACATTAGTGACCGCAAAATCACTATCGACTCAACCGGTCGCTTATTAATTCGTAACATCTGCATTTGCTTTGACGTGTATTACCGCGACAAAGCGCGCCAGCAGCAGTTCTCGCGAGTTATCTAATCACTAGCTAAGCACACTGACTAGCGCGAACTATATCCACAAAAAAGCCACTGCATACAGTAATGCCGCTCACTTAGTGTGAGCGGCATTTTTCTTAGGCTTAATGGGATACTTGTTTTTACTCATTTTTAACGTACGTGGATAGGCTCTATCCCGTTTCCCATCAAGCTTCAACCTCTTGAGGTAAGACGATATCAAGCTTATTGATGAGAGAGCGGACGGACTCGCCTCTGAACAGAGCCATACCAATCACCGCCCAAATCATGGCATCCATAGGTAACTTACGTCGCCGTAAACTGGCAACACCATGTGAATCAAGGCACGACTGAATTAAATCTGGCTCAAGCACATCGGCCAGACAGGTGAATTCGGTATGGCGATTGATATGAGTACGCGCCAAAGCTTCTGAAAGTTGCATAAAAAAATCCGATGACATGGGGTCATCGGATTTTGATCCTTTCAGTGAGATCGTCAAGCGATCTGTCTTAACTGATCGGCATTACTGCATGCAGTGGCTTTTTACTATTTGCAGCCAAAAGGCTTAAGGTAAATTGGCTTCTTTAGCAAAATACATGGCGCGGCGCTCACTATCAGATAAAAACGCCATCTCGACGCCATTACGCTGAATTTGCGCTAACACATCAGCGGATAATCCCATTTCTTGCTCGGCCACGCGATATTCATGGCCAATATCAATATTGCTCACACCTGGATCATCAGTATTAATGCTGACTAACACGCCGGCATCATAAAAAGCCTTTAAAGGCTGAGCTTGGTAACTCGCAACCGTTGAAGTATGTAAGTTGCTGGTTGGGCAAGATTCAATCCCAATTCTATGTTTGGCCAAATACTCCATTAACTGCGGATCTTTTACTGCATTAACCCCATGACCAATACGAGTCGCGCCTAAAGAGCGAATAGCCTGCCAAATGCTACTGGCGCCATCAGCTTCACCGGCATGCACTGTGACAGCTAAACCTGCATCGCGGGCACGGCGGAAATGCTCCACAAACAAGTCGCCAGGATATGACAACTCATCACCCGCTAAATCTATCGCCACGATTTTGGCTCGTTGCGATAAAATTGCATTCAGTTCAGCGCGGCAAGCATCCACGCCAAATGAGCGCGACATAATACCGATAAGATTCACTTTTACATCGCTATCGCGCATGCCGTGGGCAACGCCCTCAATCACAGCTTCAACCACGCCTTCTAGCGGCAACTTATGGTTCATCGCCATGTAATAAGGGCTAAAGCGTAATTCAGTGTAATCCAGCCCTGAAATGGCAGCATCAAGCACGTTTTCATAGGCGACGCGCTTAACGGCATCTAAGTCGGCTAATACCGCTACCATCCAATCTAGTTTTGTTAAAAAAGCCACTAAGCTGGCTTCTTTGCCTTGAATTTGCACATAGGGAGCCAAGGTTTCAAGCGAGTCCGCAGGCAATGCAATACCGTGTTGATCGGCTAACGACCAAATAGTTCCGACTCGAACATTACCATCTAAATGGCGATGTAAGTCGACTAAGGGAATGCTGGTATTTATCATTTAGTTACTCCAATAAGGCTCTAGCAAGTCGCACTTGCCATTGTTCTGATTATCATACGGCCGTTTTGAATTTTATTACACCATCAGATTATTTAACAAGGTATTTTCGCTTTAAGAACCTTTTATTCTGTTAGGTGTAGCATCTGCTGGCGAGTTAAACACCCAGCGCTAAGTGAACCAAGCTTAATAGTGCTGATATTCAACAGCCTGCCAACATCGCCACTTTTTGATACACTGGCATTCTGGATAGTTATTGACGCTAGGATATCCCATGTTAACCCCCAGTTCTTTCACCACAGAAGCTCAACTGCAAGATGCTCATTATCAGGAGCAGTTAGCAGAGTTTTGGCAGCAAGTTGAACAAGGTGAAATAACCAGTGTTGATGGCATTAGGCTCAACTACTGCGCCGTGCGCCAACCCAAAATTGCGCCGGCGATTGTGTTTTGCAGTGGCCGAGTGGAAAGCTATTTAAAGTATCAAGAACTGATTTTTGATTGCTACCGCCAAGGCTTTAGCATTTACGCCATGGATCATCGCGGCCAAGGTTTATCGGCGCGATTAACAGCGAACCCACACTTAGGTCATGTGGATGAGTTTGATGACTATGTCCAAGATTTACATCAATTTGTGCAAAACAAGGTCTTAACCGACCGCCATACTCAGCTATTTATGCTCGGTCACTCCATGGGCGGCGCCATTGGCACCTTGTATTTGCAGCAATACGGCCATAATTTTAGTGCTGCGGCGTTTAGCGCGCCTATGTACGGTATTCGCTTGCCTGCGCCTGAATGCATCATCAAGCCACTGGCCACTTGGTTTAATAAAGTACCTAAAGGCGGCCAGCCGCATTATGTGTTAACAGGTAAGGGCTACCAAGATATTGCCTTTAAAAGCAATGAGCTCACTCATAGCCAAGTGCGTTATCTTAGGTATCGGCAGTTATATCAGCAGTTGCCACAACTGCAACTAGGCGCGCCAAGCAATCATTGGTTATTGCAAGCTCTTAGCGCTGCCAATAAGGCCAAGGATGCTGCGAGTCAGTCAGACATTCCGTTACTGATTTTGCAAGCGGGGGACGATAGTATTGTTGATAATCACGCCCAAACGGCGGCGGTTAACGGCCGGTGTCAGTTATTGCGGATTGATGGCGCTCGCCATGAAATCTTTATTGAAACCGATGTACGTCGAGAGCAAGGCTTAAGCGCGGCATTACACTGGTTTAGCCAAGCCAGTTGAAGCTAAGCCGAGAATGGCTAATGGCAATATTGCATCGCCATTAGCCTGTGCTGATACTGACATAACGCACATAGTTACTGCGGCTGCTCTTTAGCCGCCATTAGCTCTGTCATATCTGTATGAGTGCCTATGATGCGCTCGGGGCGACCTTCACAGTCCCACTCCACCAGCATGCCTCTATCCATTACCCAGATATAATGCCCAAGCTTATGTTTGAGACGATGAATACTTTCAAATTCAGTGTGCGTGCCAGAGATATAGGCCTGCAATTTCAACATCACAGCCTCTTTATCATCGGGATGAACGCGACTTTCCCATTCCTGAAAATCATCGTTAATCTCATGCTGCTGAAAACCTAACATCTCTTTCCAGCGGTTAGAGAAATACACGGCGCCTGTGATGATATTCCAATCCCAAATGCCGTTGCCTGAGCTTTCAACTGCATAGAACCAGCGATACTCGTAGTCTTGTAACTTTTGCTGCAGCTTCTGTTTTTGCTCAAGGTTTTCATGCATGGCCGATTGCAACTGCGCCACCTCACTACAGCTCCACGCAATGGGGCGCATAGACACAGGCTTTTGGCAGGCAGAGGAACCCGCAGCAATATAGCCCTTTAGTTGCGCTGATAACTGATTCAGTGGCCGAATGACCCACAGGTATAATAACCCCATGAATCCCATCCCCAGAGTTGCCGCGAGCCCCCAAAACCACAAGTAGCGCTCACGTAATTCACTATCGGCGGTAAGCATCACAGGGGTTAAATCAAATTCTAAATAAATGAGATCTATCTTAGGGTTTTTCTTGCTGTGAAAAATCGGGTAATAGGCCTGTATGCTTTTGCGCAGCGGATTGACTTGTAAAATCGAGCTTTGCTGCTCAATGGCCTCTTGATGTAACTTGGCTTGATAACCATCAATAAAGCTATCGGCAACACTGCCGCGCCATACCAAATAGTTAGCGTGTTTAATGACATGCTGCTTATCAAGCAGAAGTAAGACTAACACCTGTAAATCCGTCGATGCCAAGGACACTTCGGTTTTAAGACGATGCGAGCCACCATGCAGCTCAGTTTCTGCTGCTACATACTGCAATCGCGCCAACGACTTATCTAAACGCTGACTATGCTCTTGAATTAATTGTCGATGAATTTGATCCCTTTCATAGACGTAGGCTGTCACTACTAAGATCAAAAAGAAACTGACAATTGTCAGTAGCACTAGTACCGCAAGCGGCGGTCGATAAAAAGAACGCACCCGTGAATCCTTGAGTTATTATTATGCGACTATAAGACAGATAGAAATCACTACCGCGCCAATCCGGTGAGTTAAGTACAAACCTACTCGCATCTATGCTAACCAGTTAAGTGCTAGCACGCAAAAGGTCTTTGACCAACACGTCAACTTTTAGCTAAAAACGCTTAATTTACAATTGCATTGATTAATGTTCAACCTACAAACTCTTAGACTAATTATGCTAAAGTAGAGCCAATAGTGCTGCTGGAGAGTAAGACTTGAATAACGAATTACGTGGCGAAATTGCTCACTGGCTCAGCCAAGTGGGGATCAATAGCCAGCCGACAGATGGCCTGCCGACTTTTGTATTGCTACTGGCGTGCATTGTCTTAGCCACTGTTGCCTATCTCATCGTTAGACGCGGAGTGATCCGCGCCCTCAATATAGTGATTAAACATTCAAGAGCCTCGTGGGACGACAGCTTTATGCGCTTTCGAGTGCTGGAAAAGCTCGCACTGCTGGTGCCCGCCTTAGTGATGAATCTGTTAGTGCCGATAGTGTTAACCGCACACTCTATTTTGTCTGTGCTAATAGATCGCACCTTAAGCATCTTGATTGTGATGCTATTTATTCGCGCGGCATTTTCAGCCTTAGATGCCACTAACGAGATTGCCGACGTCAATCTTGTCAGTCGCCGCTTGCCGATTAAAAGTTTTGTGCAGTTAATAAAACTGTTCTTATTCTTTGTGGGCGTCATAGTCGCCATCTCGATTCTAGCCAACCAATCCCCCATCTACTTCTTAAGTGGTTTAGGTGTGGCCACGGGTTTGGTGATGTTAGTGTTTCGCGACACTATTTTGGGATTTGTGGCAGGTATTCAGTTAGCGGCTAACCGCATGGTGAGCCTAGGCGATTGGATTCAAATGGATAAATATGGCGCCAATGGCACCATAGAAGAAATATCCCTGACCACAGTGAAAGTGAAAAACTTCGACAACACGTTAACTATGATCCCCGCCTACGGCTTAGTGCAAGACGCCTTTAAGAACTGGCGCGGCATGTCAGAATCTGGGGGGCGACGCATTTGCCGCTCGGTCAATATTGATGTCAGCTCGATTCACTTTTTAAGTGAGAGCGAACTAACCCGCCTCACCAAAGTAAATCTACTCAAAGACTACATAGCTAAAATGCGCCATGAGCTAAGCGACTACAACACAGGTCTTATCGACAATGATGAGCTGATTAATGGTCGCCACTTAACCAATATTGGTACCCTGCGCATTTACTTATTGGAATACCTTAAGCACCACAACTGCATCCATAAAAACATGACCTTGTTAGTGCGCCAACTGCAACCTGGGCCCGATGGATTGCCCATTCAAGTGTATGCCTTTACTAATGACACGCGCTGGGATGTTTACGAAGGTATTCAATCCGATATCTTTGATCACTTGTATGCCATTTTGCCTGAATTTGGCTTACGTGCCTTCCAAGTGCCGACCGGTGAAGATATGCGCCAAATGCGCTTGGCGCCTGATTCTATTAGAGATGCTCAATAACCAAAACACACTGCAATAATTGCTGGCTTAACGGTTAGAGTGCATGCCAAACATATTGCCCTCGGTGTCATAACCTAGGGCAATAAAGCCATGCTCACCGATGGAAAACTTAGGCTTCACAATACTGCCACCTGCAGCAGTCACTCGCTCTTGTTCAACTTGGCAATCATCACAACTAAAATACACCAGTACACTGTTACCACCGGCGGCAATGCCAGGCATTTTGACTAACGCTCCAGAAGCACCATAGGTCAGCATATCCATAGGAAAGGTATGCATCTCCATCCCCGGAAACTCAAGAGCGGTTAATTCAGTGGCCAATACTTGCTGATAAAAAGCTTTAGCTCGCGCCATATCATCGACATAAATTTCAAACCAACCAACGGGATTTGCCATATTGATACCCTCATCAAGATTAAATGTTGCGGCCGCTTAGCGGCCAACCCAGTCTTATTTTAGTCGATTGCCATAAATATGCCGCCAAATCTGTGACTCTAAACCTCGCCTTATTCATGCAAATATCCGCGATTGCGTTTACTCTATAGCCACTAAAAATCACCTTGGCCAGCTTATGATTTCCCCCTATAAACTCATTACCGCAGCGCTGTTATGGCTCACCTTACCCATTAGTGCCGCCGAGCTAAGCATAATTACTTTAGAAAATGGCGCTAAGGTTAGGCTGAATGATGACTTTACTTGGGAGTACGTCATCTTAACCAACACCCAAGAAGTGCCAGTTACTAGCCAAATACCGTCAGCAAACGCCCCATCAACGCCATTAAACACCAGCACGACTGCCATTAAGGCTGCTGAAAACACAGCCGCGAGCGCCGTTGTCCTTAGCAGCGTTAAGACCTTGACTGCCGACGCTATGGTGCAGGCGCAATTACTTAAAAGCACAGCTAAAAATGGCGTTAAAGTGAGTGTCAGCCAAATCGAGTGGGATAACGATGGTAGGCTCGGCCTCACCTTTGATCTAGCCAGCACTAGCCCTGAGCATTATGTGTTGGTTGAACTTGAAGTACGCTTCTTTAACGATAATGGCCAAGAAATGGCAACCGAGACAATTAACGTGTGGCGCGCAATTAATAGAATGCCTGACACTTATTTGCGTAAAAATCAGCAGCGCACCAGTAACACGTTTTGGATTGAAGGGCTTAATCAGCAGCAATGGCAACAGCAATTATTAAGCTTACGCATTACTGAGATGGACTCAAGAATGTAATTAACACTGAGGCTCTTGGTAATACCAAGAGCCTCAGGCTGCATAACTCAACTGATGCTTTAGAAACTTGGCAGCAAACCTGCTGGTAAATAACGATTCAAGCTCGCGCCATAAAGTAGCTCAGTGGCCGCCTCAATATCTGGGGCAAAATATCTGTCCTTATCGTAATAAGCCACTTGCTCGCGGATCTCAGCCTTAGCTTGGGCTACCGCCGCGCTTGGCAGTAATGGCGCTCTGAAATCTAAGCCTTGCGCCGCCGCCAACCACTCAATCGCCAATACGCCGCGGGTGTTTTCCGCCATATCCCTTAATCTTCGCGCCGCAAAGGTCGCCATAGACACGTGATCTTCTTGATTAGCCGACGTTGGCAAGCTATCGACTGACGCGGGATGAGCATAGGTTTTATTCTCTGAGGCCAAAGCCGCTGCCGTGACTTGCGCTATCATAAAGCCCGAATTAACCCCGCCATTATTAACTAAAAATGGCGGCAATTTAGATAAGCTCGAGTCAATCAGTAGCGCAATTCGGCGCTCAGCGATTGAGCCCAGCTCAGCAATAGCAATGGCTAAGTTATCGGCAGCCATAGCCACAGGTTCGGCATGAAAATTCCCGCCAGAAATAATCTCAGCCGTGTCTTGAAACACTAACGGATTATCCGTTACGCCATTGGCTTCAACCCCTAGCACTTCCGCCGCTTGACGAATTTGCGTTAAGCAGGCGCCGAGCACTTGCGGCTGACAGCGCAGCGAATAAGGGTCTTGCACTTTGTCGCAATTGGCATGGCTTAAACTAATTTCTGACTCAGCCTCAAGTAAGTGCCTAAATATGGCGGCTGAATCTATTTGCCCACGTTGACCGCGAGCGGCATGAATACGAGCATCAAATGGGCTACGGCTACCCATAGCAGCTTCAACACTCATGGCGCCAATCACAGAACTTGCGGCAAATAAATCTTCGGCGTGAAACAAGCCTTCTAATGCCAAGGCCGTCGATGCTTGGGTGCCATTAAGCAGCGCTAAGCCTTCTTTGGCGGCTAAAGCGAGCGGCGCTAAGCCAGCAATGGCTAAACCTTCGCTGGCCGAAATAAGCTCGCCCTGATAACTCATCTCACCTTCCCCTAAAAGAGGCAAGCACATATGAGCCAAAGGCGCTAAATCCCCAGAGGCGCCGACTGAGCCTTTTTCAGGAATACAAGGATACACGCCGGCATTAACTAGGCTTATCAGAAAGTTAATCACTTCAAGACGAATACCTGAGAACCCTCGCGCTAGGGAGTTAATCTTAAGTACTAACATCAAGCGCACAGTCGCATCTTGCATATATTGGCCAATACCCGCCGCGTGGGATAACACGATTGAGCGCTGCAATAACTGCAAATCTTGCGGGGCTATCTTGGTATTGGCTAACAAGCCAAAACCCGTATTAATGCCATAGACAGTGCGGCCTTCATCCAGCACTTGTTGCACTATCGCCGCGCTGCCATTGATAGCACTGATGGCGCTTGGCGCTAGCGACAATGTCACCTTGTTGCGGCTAATGGCGCGTAACTGACTTAAGGTTAAGCTGCCAGGAGTTAAGATAAAATGCTCCATTAATTATTCTCCAGCATAGGTAAATCAAGGCCCTGTTCATGGGCGCAGCTCTTAGCAAGCTCGTATCCCGCATCGGCGTGACGCATAACGCCAGTGGCGGGATCATTCCATAACACTCGCCCAAGCCTTGCCGCCGCATCATCAGTGCCATCGGCCACTATCACGACCCCAGCATGTTGACTAAAGCCCATACCTACGCCGCCGCCATGATGCAAGGACACCCAAGTCGCGCCGCTCGCCGTATTGAGTAACGCATTGAGTAACGGCCAATCCGATACTGCATCTGAACCATCGAGCATGGCCTCAGTTTCACGATTAGGGCTTGCCACTGAACCTGAATCTAAGTGATCGCGACCTATGACTATGGGCGCAGATAACTCGCCGCTTTTCACCATGTCATTAAATGCTAAGGCTAAACGCGCCCGATCTTTAAGCCCAACCCAGCAAATTCGGGCAGGTAAGCCTTGAAAGGCAATGCGCTCGCGCGCCATATCGAGCCACTGATGTAAATGAGGGTTATCAGGAATTAGCTCTTTTACTTTGGCATCGGTTTTATAGATATCTTGGGGATCGCCAGAAAGAGCAACCCAGCGAAATGGCCCTATGCCCTCACAAAAGAGTGCCCGCACATAGGCAGGCACAAAGCCTGGAAAATCAAAGGCATTTTCCACACCTTGCTCGAACGCCATTTGCCTAATGTTGTTACCATAATCTGTGGTGGCAGCGCCTGCGGCTTGCAAGGCCAACATGGCCCTGACTTGCACTGCCATCGACTCTTTAGCGGCGTTAACGACCGCCGCCTCATCGCTATTACGCATGGCTTTGGCGTGCTCTAAGCTCCAGCCTTGAGGTAAATAGCCATTGAGGGGATCGTGCGCCGAGGTTTGATCTGTCACTACATCTGGGGTAATGCCGCGTTGCACTAATTCACTAAATACATCGGCAGCATTCGCTAATAAGCCGACCGATACTGGCTGACCACTGCGATTGGCGGCCGTGATAATAGCTAGCGCTTCATCCAGACTATGCGCTTTTTTATCCACATAACGAGTGCGCAATCTAAAGTCGATACGAGTTTCATCGACTTCACATGCCAGCACTGAGTAACCCGCCATAGTGCCTGCCAATGTTTGCGCGCCCCCCATGCCGCCTAATCCGCCAGTGAGAATCCACTTACCCGCCGAGTTACCGTTAAAATGCTGTTTCGCCATGGCCACAAAGGTTTCATAAGTGCCTTGAACTATGCCTTGGGTGCCAATATAAATCCAAGAGCCCGCCGTCATCTGGCCATACATGGCAAGCCCTTGTTTATCGAGCTCATTAAAATTCTGCCAATTGGCCCAATGAGGCACTAAGTTAGAGTTGGCGATAATCACCCGCGGCGCCTGCTTATGAGTCTTAAAGACTCCCACCGGCTTGCCCGATTGCACTAACAAGGTTTCATCATCATCAAGGCGGGTCAAAACCTCGATGATCTTGTCATAGCATTGCCAGTCGCGCGCCGCGCGGCCAATGCCGCCATATACCACTAAATCTTCAGGGCGTTCAGCCACATCTGGGTGCAGGTTATTCATCAACATGCGCATGGCCGCTTCCGTCAGCCAGCTTTTACAAGTGAGCTGATTACCATGAGGCGCAATAATGCGGCGAGTGGGGTCGTGACGCTTATCCATAAAGGCTTCTCCAAACTAACGATGATTTGTTATAGGTTGTTGTTTTATCGAAATGTGAGATGGCCGCCTAAACGAAAGCGGCTACCTGGATGCACTAAACGGGCGAAACTCACCACCCCTTGCTGACTCCAAGTGCGACGAATGATCTGTAAGCAAGCTTCGCCCTCTTTAAGCAACAAATGCTCTCGCAGCGCTGCACTTGCGGCTACGGCTTCTATGGTGTGGCGCGCTTCAGTCAGCGGCGCTACGCGGCATAAATATTCGTGGGGAGTTTGCTGATTAAAATCTTGGGATAAATACTCTGGCGCCAGCGCTGGGTTAACAAAGCGCTCTTCTAATTGCAGCGGCAAGTCTTGCTCGCAGTGCAGCAAGATAGAATGAAAAATCGGACTGGCAGGCTCTATCCCCAAAGCTATGGCAATCGGCGCCAGTGCCGGCATAGTTTCCAAGGTCAGCACCTTGACGCTATAACCATGACCGCGCTCTTTAATTTCATCGGCAATATTGCGAATGGACAGTAACGAAGATTGCGACTTAAGCGAGGCCACAAAAGTGCCAGCGCCTTGACTACGCTCTAATACACCGCCATCCACCAATTCAGTTAAGGCTCGCCTAGCCGTCATCCGGCTGCAATGAAAGCGCTGCGCCAACTGATTTTCTGACGGCACTTTCATGTGCTCTTGCCAGTCACCGGCATGAATATGATCTAGGATCATCTGTTTGATTTGGGCAAACATCGGCACTGTCATTGCAATTCCTTGGCAGCTGTCATCTAAGTATTCCTAACGCTCTGCTTAGCTATTACTAGTATTGAGCCTCTGAGTTAGCTCTATTGAAAAACCAGAGAGAGTGCTATCTTGTATATACAAGGCAGACTAAAAAAGCAACAAGTGGCGAACATATGATTAACCAAGTGGAGATGGGCATGGAATGGGATCAAGTGTGGATTGATATTAATATCGCCAGTATGGATCCTGCACTTTCAGGAGGTTACGGTGAGATCACTGATGCCGCTATGGCCATCATCAATGACAAAATTGTATGGATAGGCCCAAGAGACCAATTGCCCGCCTTTGATGTGTTATCAACCCCTGTCTATCGCGGCGGTGGCGGCTGGATTACCCCAGGCTTAATTGATGCCCACACCCATTTACTCTTTGCGGGTAATCGCGCCAACGAATTTGAAATGCGCTTGCAAGGCGCTAGCTATCAAGACATAGCTAAGGCGGGCGGCGGGATTTTAGCCACAGTTAAAGCCACTCGCGCCGCTAGCGACGCTGACTTATTTGAGCTCGGGCGCAAACGCTTAAATGCCCTCGCCAAAGAAGGGGTAACGACTATCGAAATTAAGTCTGGGTATGGTCTCGAACTTGATACCGAACTTAAGATTTTGCGCGTTGCCCGCGAGCTAGGTAAGCATCATCATGTGGATGTTAAAACCACCTTCCTTGGCGCTCACGCGGTAGCGCCAGAATATCAGCATGATAGCGATGCCTATGTCGATGCCATCATTAACGAGATGCTACCAGCGGTAATGGCAGAAAACCTTGCCGATGCGTTCGATGTCTTTTGTGAAAATATCGCCTTTAGTCCCGAGCAAACCGCAAAACTGCTGCGCGCCGCCAAAACGGCTGGTCTTGATATCAAGCTGCACGCCGAGCAGTTATCTAATCTTGGCGGCTCACAGCTGGCTGCCAGCCTTGGGGCAAAGTCGGTGGATCACCTTGAATATTTAGATGAAGCGGGCGTCAAAGCCATTGCTGCTAGCGGTACTTGTGCCACCTTGTTACCGGGCGCGTTTTACTTTCTGCGGGAAACTAAACTGCCTCCCATAGAGCTATTGCGCCAATACCAAGTACCTATGGTGATAGCCAGTGACTATAACCCAGGATCATCACCTATTTGCTCCACCTTGTTGATGCTGAATATGGCCTGCACCTTATTTCGTTTAACGCCAGCCGAAGCATTAGCAGGCGTTACCCGCCATGCCGCCAAAGCCTTAGGGATAGAAGATAAGGTCGGCGTCTTAGCCGTTGGTATGCAGGCTGATTTTTGCTTGTGGGATATCACTCACCCAGCTGAGCTCGCTTACAGTTATGGCACTAATCCGTTTAAGCATGCAGTAAAAGCGGGCAAGCTTATTCATCAGTAAATATGCTTAGCGCTTAACAGCCCAAGCCACTAAGCGTAGGCGACAAAAGGCGCAAGATTAACGCAGGGTTTTTAAGTTCATAAAGCCCTTAAGCAAGGCAATACTCTGCAAGCTATCTAATTGATAGGGATTAAATTCTGGTTCAGGGAGTACCGACTCGAGCAAGTGTTTATGGGTTTCAAGCTGCAGCACAGCGCCCATGCCCCAGTGCGCAAAATCACGTTGGGGGATGGCGCGCCGCTTGATAAGACTAATGTTAAAGTGGCGAGTATCGTTACAAATGGCAGCGAACAGCTTATCGACTTGGTAAGCATCCCCTTCAATAGCCTGTAAAAAGTAATAATTATCAGCACACACAAAGCCACTGATCTGATTATTTTGATTGGCCGTACTCGCTTGCTGAAGCATGGCGCGAATGGCATTAGGCGGCATTTGATTGTGGCTACTAGCGTAAATAATTTGTATCAAATCCATCGATAATTATCCTTAAGCTTTATGAGTATCTAAGCCTGTTGCTGTGAATCTACACCCGCAAAAAAAGTTACCATTAACAATGGCAGATAGTCACAGGCTTTACTAGTTTTAGGCGGCACTTAGCTCAGGTTTTGCTTGATAAACACTGGCTAAATCAAGCGTTTCAGCTTAGGATCAGGCATCATTACTCAGTACCTAACGCCCGTTAATCTGTCTCAAGGGCAAGCAAAATTCACTGGGTAACAAAAATAACAAATGACTTAGGCTGGAGTAGTTCGCATGACAATCAGGGCAATCATAGTCGATACCGCAGGCACGACAACCGATTTAGATTTTATCCATAACACTCTATTTCCTTACTCAGCCAAGATGCTGCCTGAGTTTATTCAACAGCACCAAAATGATTTCTTAGTGGATTTTTGTTTGAGTGATGTGCGTGATATCGCGCTTGAACCTGAAGCTGACCTTGCCCGAGTTATCGCTATTTTGCAGCAGTGGGTTGGCGAAGATCGCAAAGCAACGCCACTAAAAACCCTGCAAGGCATGATTTGGAAACAAGGCTATGCCAAGGGCGAATTTAAAGGTCATATCTACCCTGATTTTATTGAAGCGATAAAGCGTTATCAGCAACAGAATCTGCGCATTTACAGCTTCTCTTCTGGCTCTGCTGAAGCTCAGTCTATGCTGTTTGGCCACAGTGATGGCGGTGATTTGAACCCGCTATTTAACGGTCATTTTGATACCCGTACTGGCAGCAAGCTTGATAAGCAAGCCTATCAAAACATTATCAATACCATTAGCTTAACCAGTAAGCAGATTTTATTTGTATCAGATAATCTGGACGAATTAAAAGCCGCAGCATCGGCGGGCATGAAAGTCTGCCAAATGGTGCGTGAGCCTAACACTCGCACCGGTGAATTTAGCCAGATTACTAGCTTTGATGAGCTGACTATCGACTAGCGCATCAACTAGCGCTTAGCGAGCGTTGATGGATAACCTAATGGTGGCTCTGGCCGCCATTTTTGTTATGGCTACTTTTAAATTGGTAATTGTTGAGCACGGCACCTTGCTTGCTCATAAAAGCAACAGCTGTTAACCTCGATTCAAACACAGGTTAATTGAGAACTTCATGGAAGAGTTATTAGCTGATTACCACATTCGCACCGATATAAATGTGGCTTGGGGGGAGATGGACGCCCTTAAGCATGTCAATAATGTGGTGTATTTCCGCTACTTTGAAACCGCCAGAATCGATTTTTTACTGCAAACTGGCTTAATTAGCCTGCTGCAAGATGAAAAAATTGGGCCGGTTATCAGTGAAACACAGGCGCGCTATAAACGCCCAGTGACCTTCCCAGATACTCTGACTATAGGTACTCGTATCAGCGACATACAGTCTGATCGCTTTACCATGCATTACGCCGCCTTTAGTCAGGCGCAGCAAGCCATTACCACCCTAGGTTCAGCCCAAGTCGTAATGTTCAACTTCAGTACTGGCAAAAAAGCTCTGCTGCCAAACGCTGTACTTAGCGTATTAGAGCAGCATTGCCGCGCAGAGATTGAATCATAGGGTGTTAAGCGCTAAGCCCCTTAAACCACTCAATCGTCAGCTAATTAAGTGCTCGGCGAGAGCGGCGCGCACGATCGCAGGAATGGGCTCACTGCGCTCATCTTGAAAGTTATAATGCACCATGCTGGTATGAGCCTCCGCCGTTAACTTACCTTGCTGCCAGCAGCGTTGGCGCAGCTCAAAGCTTGAGTTACCAATGTTGCTGACATCGGTGGTGATAGTCACCACAGCGCCATAAAAGGTCGGTGCCTTAAAGGCGACTGTGTAACCTGCCACGATGAGATTCCAGTTCGCAATACTAAGGCTTGGGTTAAACACGGCAAACACCTCTGTGCGCCCAGCCTCAAACCATGCGGGGATCACGGTATTATTGATATGCCCCAAAGCATCGGTTTCATTAAATCTAGGGGCTAATTCAATGGATAACATGTTGATTCCTTGTCGTTATGTTTTAGCCGTTAAGCCTTATCCGTTAGCTCAATGCGGTTATAACCAGCGGCGCACTGCTGCGCTATAGCGTTTGAACTCATCACCAAACAGCTGAGTTAACACTTGCTCTTCAGGCTTAATTTGAAAACGCGTGAGATACCACACAAACACTAATACCAGCATCATAGCCACCGGGCTTGCTAAAAAACCAGACCAACCTAATAACCACATGGCCATACCCACATACATGGGATTGCGAGTAACACTATAAATACCGGACGTCACTAAGGCCGAGGTGTTATTCGGTTTAGTAGGGTCAACCGTGGTATTGCAGCGCCTAAATTCGCGCACACCCGCCACAGCAAAAATAATCCCAACACCGCCATAAACTAGCAATAAGCTCCAGCGCAGCCAAGGAGCAAAATCCAAAGCCAGAGAGACATTGGAGAGCGCCCACGCCGCAAACGCAAATAAGACCAAGAGGAACAATGGCGGTATTTTTAGTGACATAAGCTCACCTTACATGGGTTATATGCAGTGTTATTCAGTTAACGCCAGCGTTACCGCGGCGTTAGCATGAATAGCTGTGGTATCAAATAATGGAATATGAGTGTCTTGCTCACGCACGAGTAAGCCGATTTCAGTGCAGCCTAAGATCACGCCCTGCGCTCCCCTTGCTACCAGCTGCTCCATAATTTCTACATAGGCTTGTCTTGATTCAGCAAGTATTTTGCCAAGGCACAACTCTTGATAAATTACCTGATGCACGCATTCGCGCCCCGCGACATCAGGCACTAACACCTGAATGCCTTTGGCTTCAAGGCGACTAATGTAAAAGTCTTGCTCCATGGTAAAGCGCGTACCGAGTAAACCCACGCAATCTATGCCTTGCTGCAACAAAATATCGGCGGTGGCATCAGCAATATGTAGCAGCGGGATATTGATGACCGACTCTATTTCGGCGGCGACCTTGTGCATGGTATTAGTACAAATAAGCAGAAAATCAGCACCCGCGGCTTCAACATTCAGCGCCGCCTGCGCCAACAAAGTGGCTGCGCCCGTCCAATTACCTTGATGCTGCAGCGCTTCTATTTCAGCAAAATCAACGCTATTGAGTACAAGTTTAGCGCTGTGCAAACCGCCCAGCTGCGCCTTTACCCCTTGATTGATCATGGCGTAGTAACTCGCGCTGGACTCCCAGCTCATGCCGCCCAATAAGCCTATGGTTTTCATTACTATCTCCTGCGCTATTCCCTTTTGAGCTATTGGCTTTTTACTATTCCATCTTGAACTTTAGCCACTCTCTTGCGCATCAGCATAACGGCTTTTAATTGCCGCAGCCATCCACAGTTTTTTACCGATAAAATTAAATACCATTAAAATCAAAAGTCTTTGCATACAAAGTTTACATACAGAAAAGGGACGCTATAAGCGTCCCTTTTTTAGCTGTCGCATCTAGCCTTAGCTATTAGCGGCTAGCGGCTGTTGCGTACATGGCATTAATTTCATGCGCATATTTATGATAAATCATCTTACGGCGCAGCTTCATGGTCGGAGTAATTAACCCAGCTTCCATCGAGAAGGCTTCAGGCAGTAGAGTAAATTTCTTAATTTGCTCAAAGCCAGCTAAACCTTGCTGCATAGTCTTAAGACGCGCTTCAAAATGCTCAACCACATAGCTGTGACGCAGCAATTCCATCGGCGACTCATACTTCAGGCCTTTTTCACGGGCCCAATGCTCTAAGGCTTCAAAGGCTGGCACAATCAAGGCGGTCACATAATTGCGAGCATCAGCCACAATGGCCACTTGCTCGATGAAAGGACAGCTGCCAACAGTACCTTCAACCCGCTGCGGCGCTATGTACTTACCGTTAGAAGTCTTCATTAACTCCTTGATACGGTCGGTAATAAATAAATTGCCGTTAGCATCAATTTGACCAGCATCACCGGTACGCAGCCAGCCATCAGCATCTAAGGCTTCGGCTGTGTCTTGTGGGCGATTGTAATATCCACGCATTACCGTATCGCCGCGCACTAAAATCTCGTTATCGGCGCCAAGCTTAATTTCTAAGCCTGACAAAACGCGTCCATTCGAGCCTTTCACTTGGTTATTCAACGCCTGACAGGTCACAGTCGCTGTGGTTTCTGTCATGCCATAACCACAAAGTACTGGCACACCAATGGCATAGAAGAAACTCGCCACCTTGCTATCTAAAGCGGCGCCGCCACATGGCATAAATTTCAGACGACCGCCCAATACCAGTCTTAACTTTGAGAACACTAACTTTTGCGCCAACTGATATTGCAGCGCTAACCAAGGGTTACCGCGTTGACGGCCTTGACTGACTTCAAACTGACGCTCACCCACTTTAATGGCCCAGTGGAATAACTGCTGACGCACTTTAGGCGCCTTGCCGACCTTGTCGTACACAGCGCTATACACTTTTTCAAGGAAGCGCGGCACTACGCATAAGGTATGCGGCTTAACTTCAGCGATGGCCTCTTTTATTTTAACCGTGTCTGGCAAGTAAACATTATGCGCGCCGCGGCCGAGGGCATAGAAGCTCCAGCAGCGTTCAAACACATGGCTTAATGGTAAAAAGGCTAAGGAGACATCCCCTTGGGTGAATGCTAATTCGTTATCATGCAACTTAATGGTTGAAGCGATATTACGATAATCCAGCATCACACCTTTTGGCTCACCTGTGGTGCCCGAGGTATAAATCAGGGTCAGTAAATCATTTAAGTTTTTATCCGCTAAGCGCTGCTGTAATTCAGCTTGTAGACGTTGATCGTCTGCCAGTTCAGTGGCTAATAGCGCATCAAAATGCCAATGGTTAGCGGCCTGTAGCTTAACTTCTGGATCAAAGACAATCACTTGTTCAACACTTGGACACTGAGCTTCTAAAGCGCAGGCCATTTGATACTGTTTGGCGTCATTAACGAACACCACTTTAGCGCCAGCATCATTGATGATGTAGGCCGCTTGCTCTTCGGTGCTGGTCGGATACACAGGCACAACCACAGCACGAACCATTAATGAGCCGACGTCGGCACAGGTCCATTGCGGTAAATTCTGGGACAAGATAACTGTCTTATCTTGTGGCTGGATATTGAAAGACAGTAGTACCTTCGCCATCTTTTCGCTGATGTCAGCAAACGCTTGCCAGCTGACTTTTGCCCAAGCACCTTTCAAACCAAAACCTTCTAAGGCAATGGCATCAGGACGGGCCTGCCACTGTTGTTGTAGCAGTTGGATAATATGATATTGCTGTAAGGACATAGATGACTTCGCTTTAATGAAAACCTAAAATTGGGCTTACATGTGTACCGCTTTTTTTCTATTCTACTCCATGCCATGCTAAATAATAAGAGTTTTAGCTCTACAATTACTCAGGATTGACCTCACTTCACATTTACAGAAATTCATTTATGGTCAAACCAGTGTGTAAAAACCCTCGAAAAATTCGCGACATATGACTCTTTTTGACCCGCTGTTTTTGTTATTTCCCCGCATTTAAAATGTCAGCAAACTCGCTTTCGCCAACAAACTCAGCGCGGTAATTCAGACTAATAGCTATTAATTGGGGGGCGAGTGTTGGCTAAAACTTGGGCTAGTTGCCACTAATGTTTACTGGCATCAAAATTTAACAGCTGCATTACATCCATTAACGCTTTGATATGAGATATAGTTTACCACTTACTTTGATAGCAGCATGCAAACAGGAAGCTTAGGCATGAGCCACATTGACCCCTACAAAAGTTCACCGCGCCGAGCGCTTAGGCGCCTAAGCTCACGGCTACCACTCTCTCTCATGCTAGTATCCACAATGTTAGCAATTCCTGAGTTGGCATTAGCCAAAAGCGCGCCGCTTGCTGAAAATCATAATCCCGCAATAGCGCCCGCCACGAAAGAACACGCCTGTTACGTCGATGGTATTGCCGAAAAGGTACTGTGCGGTAAGGTGTCGGTTGCTGAAAACCCAGCTAAACCCGATGGCAAACAGTTAGATATTCATTACGTTATTCTGCCTGCCATAAAAAATGCTAACCCAGAACAAGCCTTACTCGCCATTGCGGGCGGCCCAGGGCAATCAGCCATAGACAATGCCGCCGGCTTTGATCGCATGCTTAAAGAAGTGCGCCAATTTAAAGATGTACTGCTGATTGATCAGCGCGGCACAGGTAAATCTCATCTACTCGGGTGCGAGCAGTTAACGACATTAGATGCCTTTGCTATCAATGATGAATTACAAGACCCGAAAGCGGAAATGGCTAAGTGCTTAGCTAAGATAGATGCCGATGTCAGTCAATATGGCAGCCTTAACGCCATTGCCGATTTTGAAGCTGTGCGTCAGCAAGCAGGGTATAAGCAGCTTGATCTCTATGGCATTTCTTATGGCAGCCGCATGGCACAAGTCTATATGAAGCAATACCCGCAAGCGCTACGCACCGTCACCTTAGATGGCGTTGTCCCTATGCAGCAAAACATTATCGTGATTAGTGATGCCATCGCCCGCGCCACCCACTTAATGTTAAGCGACTGCGAGCAAGATGCCTTGTGCCACCAGCGCTTTCCTAACCTGTCTAGGCAGCTTATCCAAGTTGAAGCTGAGCTAAAGCTTAAACCTAAAGTAATGACTATCATGCAGCCTAAAAGTGGTGAGCCTGCTGAGTTTACTCTGACTGCCAGTAAGTTTTTAGGCACTATTCGGATGGCGCTCTACTCCCCCACCACTCGCGCTTTACTGCCTTATGCCATAGAGCAAGCCGCCGCGGGCAATGTGCAGCCCTTGCTTGGATTACACGCCCTAACCTTAGATGGCGCAGGCATAGCCATGGGGATGCATGCCAGCGTAGTGTGCGCTGAAGATATTCCGTTTATTACCGATGAGTTAGCAGCGCAAGCCAATGCCACCCCTACAGGCAAAAGCATGCTACATGCGTTAACTCTTGCCTGCGGCGCTTGGCAAGTACCAGCCGTTACGCCTGAATTTCATCAAGCTGTGGCTAGCGACATCCCGACCTTACTCTTATCTGGCAAGCTAGATCCTGCCACGCCGCCAAGCTGGGGAGAATTAGCGGCAGTGAATCTCACCAATGCCCAGCATCTAGTCGCGCCGTATGCGGGTCACGGCGTGGCCTATCAAAGCTGCGCTAACGAGTTAATCGCGACCTTAGTTAAACAAGGCAACTTAACGGCATTAGATAGTCAGTGTTTACAAAAAGATGTGCGCCGCAGCTTTTATCTTAATGCCAACAGCCTAGAAACCTTAAGCGCGCCTAAGCCATCAACAGCCGCCACCAGCACCAATGCCGGAGTAACGCCATGATCCAAGTGACAAATTTATCCAAAAAAATTGGCGAAGTGCAGGCGCTTGATGGCCTGAGCTTTCAGGCACTCGATGGCCAAATCACCGGCTTATTAGGGCCTAATGGCGCCGGTAAAACGACTTGCCTGCGCACCATTTTCGGTCTGCTGCAACCAGATAGCGGCAATGCTACCGTTGAAGGCATAGATGTAGTCATTTCCCCCCTTGCCGCAAAGCAGCAACTCGGGCTATTTCCCGACCCTTTTGGTTTATATGAACGTTTAACGCCGCGGGAATACATCAGCTTTTTTGCCGAATTAAGTGGCCTTAATCGCGCGCAGGCAAAAGTAGCGACAACCCAAGTCATTCACGATTTACAGTTAGATGATATTGCCGATAGGCGCTGCAAAGGCTTCTCTCAAGGGCAACGCATGAAAACCGCGCTGGCGCAGGCGATAGTCCATAGACCGCGCAACATTATTCTGGATGAACCAACCCGCGGCCTTGATGTTATGAGCACCCGCGTACTGCGCGGCATGCTTAAAGACTTGCGCGACCAAGGTCACTGCGTGCTGTTTTCAAGCCATGTCATGCAAGAAGTGGCGGCCTTGTGCGATCAAGTCATCGTCATGGCTAGAGGCAAGGTAGTGGCTGTCGGTAGTCCGCAGCAATTGTGCCAACAAACTGGTCACGACTCCCTAGAAGAAGCCTTTATCCAGTTAATAGGCACAGATGAGGGGATAGCCGCATGATAACTAAGATAATCACCTTAGTACGCAAAGAGTTAATTGATGCGGCGCGGGATAAACGCTCTGTGATGGCTGGGCTCTATTACGCCATAGGCACGCCATTAATCATGTGTGGTTTGTTTATGGTGCTGATTGGCCAGTTAACGAGTCCAGAAGATTTAAAAATCACTATGGTGAATCAAGCCAGCGCCCCCGACTTAGTGCGCTACTTAGATAACCGCGGTATTTCTCATGGTGATGGTGCTAATAGTGATAATGCTAAAGTATCAGCCATTCGCTTAGAGATAAGCCCAGAGTACCCGCAGCAAATGGCGCAAGCAGAGCGCGCTGAATTAACCTTAATCGCGGATAATTCTGACGAGAAACTGCAAAAATCCATTCGCCGCTTAGAGCGTGAATTGCAAAACTACAGCAGTGAAATGGCAAGCCTAAGATTAATTGCCCGCGGCATAGACCCAAGCGTAGTGCAGCCGCTAAAGGTGCAAGTTCAAGATGAGTCTACGGCCGATTCGCGCGGCGGTATGATTTTAGGCATAGCCATCTTTACCATGATTTACGCCGTCTTTATTTCCGGCATGAATCTCGCCATAGATACCAGCGCGGGTGAGCGGGAACGTAACTCACTCGCCTTGCTCTTGAGCCACCCGATCACCACCCGTGAATTGGTTATTTCCAAAATCTTAGCTGTGGCGGTATTTGCCATGTTAGGTTTAGCGTTAATTCTTGGGGTATCAAAAATTGCTTACAGCTTAGTGCCTTGGCAACAACTGGGCTTTAGCATCAATCTCACCCCTGAGTTTATCGGCCTAATGCTGATCATAGGCTTGCCGGTGGCGCTAATGGCGGCAAGCTTACAAATCTTTGTGTCATTTATGGCGAAAACCTTTAAAGAGGCGCAGTCGTATCTCACCATAGTGCTATTTGTGCCTTTGGCCTTATCTATGGCAGCCAGCTACAACATAGCCCCAGATGCCTTGCAGTGGTTGCCGGTATCAGGTCAGCAACAAGCCTTAATGGCGTTTATTAAGGGCAAAGAAATCCCTATGCTGCAATTACTGGCATCATCGGTTGGCACCTTAGTCATAGCCTTGATTATGGCCTTAGGGCTTGAGCGTATGCTCAAGAGTGAAAAAGTAGTGTTTGGTTTGTAATCTCAACGCGAAGAAACTGGACGAACTAATGGAAAATGTCACTGCTCCTGGATATATGCCAAATCAGGAAATAAACAGCCTTAAATAACATATTTAGTTATTAATGTTTAAACAAAGGCACAGAATTGACTGTGCCTTTTTATTCGCAACAATGGCTGGCAAACTTGGCTCGATAAGCCCGCGGCGACAATGACGTTTGCTGGATAAACAACTTGCGAAAAGAACCCACATCTTCATAGCCAACTTTCATCATTATCTGTGCCAGGGCTAGATCTGTGCTTTCTAATAGCCGCTTGGCCTCATCAATTCGCAGCCGTTGCCAATAACTGGCTGGCGTTTCATGTAAGGCTTTTTTAAAGCGTCGAATTAAAGTGCGCTTACCTAGGGCAAAGTGTGCGGCAATGTCATCTAGCTGATATTGTTCAGCCAAATGCACTTGCATCCATTGCTGTATTTCAGTGATCAGGCTGTCTTGGTGAAACTCTGTGGTCATGGCTATGGTCATAAAAGGCTGCTGCGAACCGCGATTAGGGGCCACTAGCAATACCTTAGACAATTGATTAGCCAGCTGCGAACCTGCAAGCATTTCCACTACACTCAGTGCCAAACTAAGGCAAGAGCTGGTTGCCCCAGCACTATAAAATTGTCCATCGGTGACCACCAGCGAATCCATGCAAAGCGTGACCTCAGGGAATTGCTGGCGAAATAAGTCCGCGAGCCACCAAGCAGTGGTGGCCTTGTGCTGCGCTAATAAGCCGCTAGCGGCCAAGATCAAGGTACCTGAGCAATATGCCGCGATGGGCTTAGTCGTTTTGGCGTAACCGACTAACGCTGGCATCAGCGGCGAAAAGGCATCACGAAACTCAATATATTCATCCATATCAGTGACAAATGCCGAGGTAAGTAAGACGGCATCGGCACTGGCCAATTCGACTTCATCTAAAGCGATAGCTGGGATGGTAAAGCCATGGTTAGTGGTGACAGGCTTGCCATCAGGACTAACGATATGGACATGAAATAAGTCACTATTGACCTCAGGATGGATGCGACGCCAATAAATATTACAGAAACTAAAGACATCCAAGAGACTAGTAATACCGCTAGCTACCACATTACCTGCGGCCAAAATCATAATTGTTTTCATCGCCGAACCTGTCACTTATGACCCCAATATTGTCAATAATGACTCTCACTAACCATTTGTCCAGTCTTTATACTGAATATCAGTTAACAATATCGAGGCTAAATCTATGACATCGCCAATCGCAACCATGCTTACCGCTATCGGCTTTATGGTAATCAGTTGGAGCTTATTGTTGTGGTTACACTTCAATATATTGCCGAGTATTTTTGCACACTTGATTGCCATACCCAGTTTGGTGTTACTGACAGGCTTCGCCGCCTGGAAACTGGCCAACCGGCATTGCTGTTAATGGCCCATAAACAACCACACCGGCATATGCCGGTGTGGTTGAGCTTGCAGGTGCTTATTTAGCTTTAGGTCGGAACGGCTTAATCACGTCTTCATTGCACTCAAGAAATGGTCCTTCCATTAAGTCGATGCAGTAAGGAATAGCTGGGAATACAGCGTCCAAACATTCACGAATCGACTTAGGCTTACCTGGCAAGTTAACTATCAAGGTATCACCGCGTAAACCTGCAGTTTGGCGCGATAAAATGGCGGTAGGTACAAACTTTAACGACTCGGCGCGCATTAACTCGCCAAAGCCTGGCATCATGCGATCGCACACTGCTTCAGTGGCTTCTGGGGTAACGTCGCGCTTGGCAGGACCCGTGCCGCCAGTAGTCACAATTAAACTGCAACCACATTCATCGGCCATCTTTTTCAGTGTGGCTTCAATCACATCCTGCTCATCTGGGATAACCTCATACACAGGCTCCCATGCTGATGTCAGGTATTCATTGAGCACGTCAATAATCGCCTTGCCAGATAAATCTTCGTAGATACCCGCGCTCGCGCGATCGCTGACTGTCACGATACCGATTTTTGCTGCCGTCATTATTTATATCCTTTATTAACCCAGCCTCGAGTAATCACAGGTGCAATGCAACTCATCGCGCACCGCAGCCCTACTGAGGCAAATATTTAGCGTAAAATATCATGGATTAATTGCCAGCAAAAATCAGATTGTAGCCTTTGCCTACTAGCCCGCTAAATCATAGGTGCGAGCGACATCAATACAGCAGCGCATTTGCTGCAGTAATTCCGGCCCAAGCACATCGACTAAGGATTGATCTTCATGCTTAGCCGCCAATTCAACTTGTTTGGCCAACTCAGATAACACCGGCATGGCAAGATTCGCCGCCACACCTTTGATGGTATGAGTGCAATTGCGCAGCTCCGTAAAATCACAATGCTCAATACTGCGGCCAACGGTATCTTCATACTCTTGCATCTCTAATACGAACATAGCTAACACTTCAGCCAGCAATTGCTTGTCGCCCGACATAGTCCTTAAGGCAGCGGCGCTATTAAACACTTCGCCCGCGGATTTCACTCCCGCCACCGCACTTAATGGCGGTGGCAATTGACTATTCATAGGCAGCGCCTTATCTGGATTAATATCTATTACGCTATTGGCTTCAATCTGCATTAGCCAACGACTTAATACCAAAGAAATTTCGCTTTCTTGCAAAGGTTTAGACAGGTAATCATTCATGCCCGCTTCCAAGCAGTGCTCTTTATCGCCCTTCATGGCATTGGCGGTAATGGCGATAATTGGAATATGCAGCCATCTTTCGCCCACTTGCCCTGCCCTGATGGCGCGCGTGGTTTGATAGCCATCCATTTCTGGCATGAGGCAATCCATTAAAATCGCGGGGTAATCCGGGCAATCAGGTGAACTTAAATGAACTAATGCCTCAACACCGTTATTGCAATAATCCACGCTAATCCCAAATTTTTGCAGCATGCCAGTCGCGACGATTTGATTAATTTTATTGTCTTCGACCAATAAAAGGTGGGTGCCATTACTATAGAAATCATCATTTATCATGTAGTTACGAGTTTGATTATTACCAAGCCCAATAACATTCAGTAGCAGCATTAACGATAACGGCCGCGTTAAGGTTAAATAGGAGTCATCAATATTTTTAAGTAGCACTCGCTGCTGATGCGTAATGGCAATCACCACCGGCGGCGAGTTCGCAGGTAAAGGCGCGGCAAAAGTAGTTATCAAGTCGTGTAATTGATTATCAGCGCGATGACTGTAATAGAAAATAGCTAAGGTATTATCGTCATGCGCCACTTGCTTAAGGTTTGGTGGCAAGGCGGCCATCTTAATGTCAGCGCCCCAAGTCTCAAACAAATCCACCAGTAAGCGCTCTTCATCACTAATATGACCAAAGAAGTGAATGGTTTTACCTTGTAGTTGCGGTGGCCAGATGCCTTGCGGCTTGGCCTGCACGCCAAGCTCTAACTGAATTTTGAAGCAACTGCCCACCCCTTGTAAGCTTTCAAGACTAATGCTGCCGCCCATAAGCTCGCATAGTCGCTTAGCAATGGATAAGCCTAAACCTGTGCCACCAAAATGGCGGGTCGTGGTGCTATCTGCCTGAGTAAAAGGTGAGAACAGTGTAGCTTGCACTTGCTCGCTAATGCCTATGCCTGTGTCTTCGATACTGACTAATAGCTGCAATTTACCGTCGTCGAGCACTGCCGTGGTCACATAGACTTCAACCCAGCCCGCTTCAGTGAATTTAATGGCGTTGCCTATGATATTGGTTAGCACTTGCCGAATGCGATTAGGATCGCCCTCCATCCAGCGCACCCGTAACTGACCTATGTCATAAATTAGCTTAATGTGTTTATCTTCAGCCTTAAGCGACATCGACTGCAATACACCATCTAGCAGGCTCACAAAATCAAAAGCGATATGCTCAATATCAAACCTGCCTGACTCGATTTTAGAAAAATCCAAAATGTCGTTAATTAGCAATAACAAGGAGTCAGCGCTATTGGTGGCAAGCGCGACATAGTGGCGCTGCTGCTCATTGAGCTCGCTTTCAGACAAAATGGCTAAAATACCTGTGACGCCATTCATGGGGGTGCGAATTTCATGGCTCATACACGCCAAGAAATCAGATTTAGCCCGTGTGGCGGCTTCGGCCTTTTCGGTAGCATCGGATAATGCCCAGTTATTAAATTCTAACTCTTGGGCATAACGCTCAATTTTGATCTCGTTGAGCTTAATGTTGCTTAAATTTTCGATACAGATAATCACGCCACACACTGCGTCTTGTTTATCTATATCGGGAATTAAACTCGCCTGAAAATACTCTTTACGCTGCAAGCGCTTAGAGAAACATTCAAACTCAAAAGTTTCAATGTCGCCGGCCATCGCCTTAGTAAAATAGGCACTAATGAGTCCATGCTCATAGGGCGATAACACTTCGCTTAACTGCTGGCCAAGCACTTGATCTAATTCAGATTCAAGCCACTGTAGATAATTGGCGTTAATGAATCTCACATGAAAATATTGATCTATATAGGCCATCTGAATAGGCAGTACTTTGGCAATATTATCGATATAGCGCCGCGAGCTTTCTAACTCTAATTCTTGCTGTAAACGCTTACCTATTACCTCGTTATACCCATTTACTAAAGATTCAAATTCATCATTGCTCGAAAACTTGATGGCGGCAGTGCCATGGTTATCAATAATTTGCTGACGAATAGAGGTTATTGGCCGAATGACAACTTTTTGCTGTATGTATAAATTCACCCCAAGCAATAGGGCAAAACCAAACAGTTGGATCATGATAAAGGTCAGCAATAAACCGCTATATAGCGCCTGTAACTCATGCAGATCATAATCTACATACACAACATAAGGGCGTAGACGCTGCTCTGTGGGTGATATCAAATGCAGTAATAAATACTGCTCAAGATGATCTATCTGCATCAGGTCTACATCCGAAAACTGTTGTAATCCGATACTTGGGTTGTAGGAAATATCCTTAACGGCCAACGGTAATTTAAATTCTTCGCCCACATAGCGTAAGTGGTTATCGGCCAGAATTCGATGGGTTTTAGGGTCAATCAAGCTGAGTCGATTGATATGATCTTTCGAGGCTAAGGTTGCTACCACCTGCTGCATATTGGTGACCGAAGGATTGGCTTCCAAAGTTAAGTTTAACGTACTAATTAAGTCAGTTAACTCATGCGCCACTTGGCTGCGAATACGTTGTTTCATATCCGTAAGATATAAAATCGAAATAATAATACTGACGCAAATCGCACAGATAATAGTGGGTAAGTTCAACTTGTAGACAATATTGCGCCTTGGTCGAATCGCCAGCATCTCAGTCATTGATTACTATCCTAGTTAAAAATATTGTCCATATGCTTACAGTCAGATTCTATTGAGCCTATGTTGTTGAGCGCCTGACATAAGGCCTTGCCCATAGCCTTGAGCTGCTGCTTGTTCTGTTTAATTTTTTGCTGTTCTGCCAAGGGTAATAAGGTCAATAATTTTAATGATTCCGCATAATCTTGAACGCTCACGCCTTCGCGTTTTGCCATAATCGCCATGGATTGTTCTGGGTATTGTTCCAGTTGTGCTAAGGATTTTTCCCACGCACTCTTAAGCAATGGTACTAAATCGGGATGATTCTTGATGCTAGCTTGCGAAAACGACACGACATCGATAATTTCACCGGGCACCTCTAGACTACTAAACAGCGGGTGCACGCCATCAATATTCATGGTTTTACTCATGAAAGGCGCATAAGTGACTACCGCATCAATTTTGCCGGCATTCATCATGTCAAAGCTATCAGCTTGCTCGACATTGATAACATTAACATCAGCGAGCGACATGCCGTGTAGCGCCAGCGCGCGACTTAAAATATAGATGCCAAGCACCCCGACCTCGCAGCCGACTAACTTACCTTTCAAATCCTTCATTGAAGTGATCCCAGCTTGCCCCAAAACCACATCGCCGCCACTGGAGTAATTGGTTAATAACACCACTTGCACCGGCTCGCCGCCAAGAGAGGCCACTTGCGTAGCTTCTATCATGGTACTGGCAAAACCTTCGGCATTCCCCATTAAATAAGCGCGCTGACTATCGGCTAAGCTCATCACTTCCATCAACTCTATCTGCAAGTTTTCGCCGCGCAAAAAACCTTTTTCATGGGCGAGATACAGTAACTCGTACCCAGGCCAAGGATTAATGGCTAAAGTGACTTTTTCTGGCTCTTTAGCGCCGCATCCCAGCAAGCTAAAGACCAATATCCATAATAGCTTTTGCATTCCGTATTCCTTTACTTAGCCGTCGATGCGGCGTCATCTGCGCAAACCACCTGATTTTTACCATTAGCTTTCGCTTGATACACAGCCAAGTCAGCTTTTTTAAGTAAGTCGGCAAACACCATTAGCTCTTTAGTCGCAGTTGCTACCCCAAAACTGGCCGTCACTAATAAAGCGCCGGGATATGACTCAGCTAAAGCTAGCCTGATTTTTTCAGTTTTGGTGGCCGCTACTTCTAACGAACAATCCATTAAAATCACAAACTCTTCTCCACCAATGCGGGCGACTACATCTTCCTTACGGGTTAATTTACGCAATAATTCAGCAATACTTTTAAGCACCAAGTCGCCCATGTCGTGGCCGTAGGTGTCGTTAATGGCTTTAAAGTTATCCACATCAAACATAACGACAGATAAAGGTTCATCATGGCGCTTAAAACGAGCAATGCGTTGCAGCGCGCATTCTTCTAAAAAATAGCGATTAAAAAGGCCGGTTAACGCATCGTGCAGCGCTAAGTACTGCAAGGTATCTCGCTGTTTTTTAAGCTGGATATGAGTGGATACGCGAACTTTTACAATCGCTGGGCGAATAGGTTTAGTAATATAATCAACGGCGCCTAACTCTAAGCCGTATTGCTCGTCATCATCGGTATCTTTACCTGTGACAAATATGATGGGGATTTTTGAGGTATTGGGATCATCTTTTAAATGGCGACATACTTGATAACCATCGAACTCAGGCATAACCACGTCTAACAAAATAAGATCGGGCTGCGGGTCAATATTCGCTAGCCGAATGCAATCATGGCCGCTATGCGCCACTCTTACATGGTATAACCCTTTTAAACACTGGCTCATAATGAGTTGATTCATTTTAATATCATCAACTATCAGCACAGTTTCAAGTTCATCCATAAGTGCATCCTGCCTTCATAACTCAAACCTAAAATTCGTCCTTTACCAAGTGTAGCAGCCAAGGCTTATAGTGAAAGTTTATGAATTTATAGATGAAAAAATCTTAGCTAATAAATTTTACCTTTTTTAGCAGAAGCTAGATTCAAGCCGGTAAACGAAAAAGCCGCAGCAAGGCTACGGCTTTTGTTTGTTCGGCGCTAGGCTCCATGAGCCCTTAGTTTAGGCTACTATCAGAGTCTTGAGTGTGTTAGTGCTACCAACCACATCCATAGCATCGCCATGGGTAAGCAGTACTAAATCACCAGCTTGCAAATGACCGGTTTGCTTGAGCATATTCAGGGCGCTAGTGGCGATATTGTCTGCTCCGCAGCTTTGGGTATCAAAAGCAATTGGCATAACACCGCGGTACAGCGCCATTTTATTGAGTACGTCCTGCTGACGAGACAAGGCAAAAATCGGCAGATTAGAGTTAATGCGCGACATCAGCTTAGCAGTGCGTCCTGATTCAGTCAGGGCAACAATCGCCTTGATACCGTCTAAATGGTTAGCGGCATACATGGTCGACAGCGCAATGGTCTCTTCTGTAGAGCTTGAGCGAATGTTCAGGCGATGGCCTGACAACTGAATGCTTGGGTGCTCTTCTGCACCAAGACATACACTGGCCATGGCTTTTACTGTTTCTTCTGGGAAATCACCCGCAGCAGTTTCAGCCGATAGCATCACAGCATCAGTACCATCTAGCACGGCATTAGCCACATCCATGACTTCGGCGCGAGTTGGCATTGGGCTTGTGATCATTGACTCCATCATCTGAGTGGCAGTGATCACGACTTTATTCAATTGACGACTGCGACGGATAAGGCTCTTTTGCACAGCAACCAGCGCAGCATCACCAATCTCAACCCCCAAATCGCCGCGAGCTACCATGATAACGTCACTGGCGTGGATAATATCATCCATAGCCGCTTCGCATTGCACTGTCTCAGCGCGCTCAACCTTAGCAACGATTAAGGCATTACAACCGGCTTCTGTCGCCAATTGGCGAGCGTATTCAATATCGGCACCAGAGCGCGGGAAAGATACCGCCAGATAATCCACACCGATTTTAGCGGCTGTGATTATGTCGGCTTTATCTTTATCGGTCAGAGCCGCAGCAGACAGACCACCGCCTTTCTTGTTGATGCCTTTGTTGTTAGACAGCACGCCTGCAACAGTCACTTTAGTATGAATTTTAGCGCCATCAATGGCTGATACTTGCAACTGCACGCGGCCGTCATCCAGCATCAGGATATCGCCAACGATTACGTCTTGTGGCAGTGATTTGTAATCGATACCTACGGCAACTTGATTGCCTTCACCTTTGGCCATTTCGGCATCTAAGGTAAAGCTATCATCGATATTCAGTTTGATTTTCTGATCATCTTTAAAAGTAGACACGCGGATTTTAGGGCCTTGCAAGTCACCCAAAATTGCCACATTTTTGTTGAGTAACTTGGCGATTTCTCGAACCTTTTCAGCGCGGGCTAGATGATCTTCTGCTGAGCCGTGAGAAAAGTTCAGACGCACTACGTTGGCACCTGCGGCAATAATGCGCTTGAGATTATCATCTTTATCCGTTGCTGGGCCTAAGGTGGTTACTATCTTGGTTCTACGAAACATATTGATTTCCAAATTTCTGATGTCTGTGTCATGTGGCACTGCTTGCCAATGTTTAAGCCTGATGGGGTTTGGGCAATCTTTTAATCAGACTCGCTCAAACCCTTAGGCTTAGTAGTCAGGGCTATTACTGACCTTTAATTTCAGTCAAACCGCGATAAGGCGCTTTTTCACCTAACTGCTCTTCGATACGCAGCAGTTGGTTGTATTTAGCGACGCGATCAGAGCGGCACAGTGAACCAGTCTTGATTTGGCCAGCCGCAGTACCTACTGCAAGGTCAGCAATAGTGGCATCTTCAGTTTCACCCGAGCGATGGGAAATCACGACTGTGTAACCTGCCTCTTTCGCCATACGGATAGCGGCTAAGGTTTCAGTCAAAGAGCCAATCTGGTTGAACTTAATCAGAATCGAGTTAGCAATATGATTCTCGATACCGCGGTTTAAGATCTTAGTGTTAGTCACGAACAAGTCATCACCCACCAGCTGAATTTTATCGCCCATGATTTGTGTCTGGTAGGCCCAGCCATCCCAGTCAGACTCATCTAAACCATCTTCAATAGAGACTATTGGGTACTGCTCGGTCAGTGATTGAAGGAAATCTGAAAACTCGTTTGCGCTGAACTCTTTGCCTTCACCAGATAACTTATATTTGCCTTCTTTGTAGAATTCAGAGGCCGCGCAGTCGAGCGCCAGCGTCACATCTTTACCCAGCTCATAACCTGCCGCAGCAACCGCTTCTTTAATCACGGCCAGCGCCTCAGCGTTAGAAGACAAGTTAGGCGCAAAACCGCCTTCGTCACCCACTGAGGTGCTCAAGCCTTTGGCTGACAGCACTTGCTTTAAGTGATGGAAAATTTCGGCGCCCATACGCAAAGCTTCACGGAAGCTCTTAGCGCCCACAGGCTGAACCATAAACTCTTGAATATCGACGTTATTATCTGCGTGCTCACCGCCGTTTAGAATATTCATCATAGGAACTGGCATGCTGTACTGACCCGCAGTGCCATTGAGCTCAGCGATATGAGCATACAGTGGCATGCCCTTGGCAGCCGCAGCGGCTTTGGCAGCGGCCAGAGACACAGCCAAAATAGCGTTAGCGCCCAGCTGGTCTTTGTTGTCGGTACCATCAAGGGCGATCATTATGCCATCAAGCTCAGCTTGAGCTGTGGCGTCTTTACCCAGCAAAGCCGCGCGGATTGGACCATTGATGTTAGCCACAGCCTTTAATACGCCTTTGCCTAAATAACGACTCTTGTCGCCGTCACGCAGTTCCAGCGCTTCGCGGCTACCAGTAGAGGCGCCCGATGGCGCGGCCGCCATACCAATAAAACCACCTTCTAAGTGTACTTCGGCCTCTACGGTTGGGTTACCGCGGGAATCCATGATTTCACGAGCTTTAATTTGAATTATTTTGGTCATTTTGATTATTCTTATTAATTGTTAAATATGAAATTTGTTGGTTCTGAGACTAGCTTAGGTCTCAGCACTTGAACTGATATACAGCCGCGACATTACGGGCAGTCAATTCAACGTTAAATTCTGCTTCTTTGAGCGCCTCTTCCAGCGATACCGAGCGAGATACCACGGCAAACACAGCGTCTATGCCATGGTCGTGCACTACGGCGCAGTCTTGGCTCAAACAGCCTGAAATACCAATAACAGGCAGATTAAATTGCTTGGCACAACGTGCTACGCCAATGGGTGTCTTACCGTGAATGGTTTGACTATCGATGCGACCCTCACCTGTGATGACGAGATCTGCGTCTTGCAAATGGGCTTTCAAGTTGACGGCGTCCATCACGATTTCAATGCCTGGGCGCAGATTGGCCTTAAGTAAACCAATTAATGCAGCGCCCATACCACCCGCGGCGCCCGCCCCTGCCACATGATTCACTTCAACATCAAGCTGCTTAGCAATCACCTCGGCATAGTGGCCAAGATTGCTATCAAGCTCTGCCACCATGTCTGGCGTTGCACCTTTTTGCGGTCCAAACACTTGCGACGCACCTTTAGGGCCACACAGTGGGTTATCAACATCACAAGCAACTTCAATAGTGACTTCAGCCAAACGTGGGTCGAGCTTCGCTATATTAATGCTCGCAAGTTTTGCTAGCTCTCCGCCGCCAAAGCCGAGCTCTGTGCCAGCAGCATCAGTCAGGCTGATACCGAGAGCCTGCGCCATACCTATGCCGCCATCATTGGTGGCGCTGCCGCCAATACCGATAATGATGTGAGACACACCTTTGTCCAGCGCCGCTTTAATCAGCTCGCCAGTACCAAAGGTGGTAGTGATCAGCGGGTTGCGCTGGGCGCTTGGCACCAGATGCAGACCCGAGGCCGCAGCCATTTCAATAATGGCAGTCTGCTTACCGCCCTGCTCACCTGTGATACCAAAGAAAGCATCAACTGGAGTACCAAGTGGACCAGTAACCTTGCAGTTGAACAATTCACCGCCAGTGGCATCAATCAGCGACTGCACTGTGCCTTCACCACCATCAGCCATAGGCAACTTGATGTACTGCGCATCAGGCATAACTTTTTTAAAACCATTCTCAATGGCTTGAGCCACTTCCATCGCGGTCAGGCTTTCTTTGTAAGAATCAGGAGCAATTACAATTTTCATTATTTATTACCTTAGAAAGTGAATCCGAACACGCCGAACATCATGGTGGATACGAAGGCAATCATCAGACCAACCGCGGTTTCATAAGGGATCAGTTTCAGTCGTTCACTCATTTGCATATTCACTGAACCGCCTGTGGCATGGAAGAAGCTGCCGTGTGGCATATGGTCAAACACTGTGGCACCGGCGTGGATCATGGCAGCACCGGCCAGCGCAGGAACGCCCAGCTCAAGAATGGTTTGACTAAATACGCTAGAAGCAACGGCGGTGCCTGCTGTGGTCGACGCTGTTGCCAGTGACATCATGGCGCCTGATATCGGAGCCAGTAAATAAGAAGGCAAGCCTGAAGCGGTAAGGCCATCAATAAGACCTGACTTAAGGCCAGAGTTAGCAATAATGCCCGCCAAAGTACCAGTACCTAGCAGCATGACGGCCACAGGTGCCATACGGCTCAGGCCAGAGATGGCAAATCGGTTGATTTCTTTATAGCGCTTCATCGCTATGGCGCCAGCTAAACCACCTAAAGGCAGTGCCAGCAGAGGATCAATGGCGATACCTGCGATAGGTCTTAACGACAGTAAGGTTATGGCAACAAGAGGAGCAACAATGGCAGCGCCAAAGCTTGGTAACAGATGAGTATCAACGCTAACCAGTTCATGGGCTTCTACTTTGCTGCCTTTATTAACCAGTTTTTTGGCAATGAAGTAAGCAAATAACATACCGCACAGCCCAGGGATAATACCTGCAGCCATAACACTGGTCAGTGGCACGTTAAAGGCATCAGCAGCGGCGATAGAATTAGGATTAGGGGACATGACATTACCGGCTTTACCGCCACCCACCATGGCCAACAAAATCGCCATTTTGGAAATATCAGTGCGATGAGCAATAGCCAGAGCAATAGGTGCCACAGTAATAACGGCGACGTCAACAAACACGCCGACAGCGGTGAGGATCATGGTTGCCAGTGCCAGCGCGAACAAGGCGCGGGTTTCACCGATTTTTTTAATGATGGATTCGGCAATCGCAGTCGCGGCGCCAGATTCAATCAGCACGCCAGCTAATACACCTGCGGCCAGAATACGAAGCACAGCAGTAACTATGCCCTGCGCGCCACCTATCATAAGTGACACAGTCTCAGTTAATGACACGCCACCGACGATACCGCCAACCAATGCGCCCAGCATCATACCGTATGCAGGCGGCACCTTTTTTAAAATAAGAAAAATAGCTACAAGCAACGCCACCAGCGCGCCGAGCATGGAAACTTCCACCACAATATATTCTCCGACTGAATAATGTCGGGGAGTAATTTAACAATATTAAATTTTTAAGTCTTTGTGTACATGGTGGAAAGCAAACCAATAAAAATCGCGATTTTTTGTGCACATGTACAAATTAAAAATTAGCCCCTTCATGGGCTTGCAGTGACATATACAGATGCACACTGGCATCAAAGTCAAAAATATTAAGATTGGTGATTTCGCATATCCGCTCGAGTCGGTAACGAATGGTATTGCGGTGCAATGCCATGGCATCACAGGTCGCATTAATATTGCAGTTTTGCTTGTAGTAAGTCTTGAGGGTATCAATTAACAAGCCTTTCTTATCCTGCACCTTAAGTAACTCATAAGGTTTGAGAATGCGATCGGAATGCCACTTAATATTTTTAAGGTAATGCAAACTGATGGGGATCATGGCTTCATTATAAAAATGAAATTCATTGCCATTATTGCTTGTGGAGTTCTCATTAACCTCCATGGTGGCTTTTGCCGACAAATAGGAGAGGCTTAATCCATTGATATTTGGATAATAATCACCGAGGTAGATTTTTGCGGCATATTTTTTATCATCTTCAATCCGGGAAAATAGCGCTTTAATTCTTGTCAATTCATGCTCTTTTGACCAAGAGTCATTAAGGAGTTTGACGGGTTTTAGCACTACTACTTCTCTTCGAGTCACAGATTTAATGGCAACAATATTGTCGCGCTCTGGATTCTCTAACAGGTACACCAAACGAATAAGGTGATCGGACGTGATCTGATGGCCATTTTTAGGGAACAATTTAATGATGGTGGCAATTCTGGGTTGTCTGAGATCCAGTTTTAATCTTTCAGCTATGTCGGTTAATTGCTCTTCATAAAAACCGTCGCCATTGATCAATTGAAACACCAATTCTTCTCTATGGCGCCGGTCCCACTGCACATGCGACATAGCTTCGGCTTGCTCAATGATGAGCTCAGCAATGGATTTTACCAGAGGCACTTGCTCGCGAATGTCATTGGGATTGCCGGAAATCCCAACAATCCCCACAGGATTATTGCCATAGAAAATCGGCACATTGATGCCGGGTTTTACGCCTTTAAGCTGATTGGCGATGTTGTCATTAATTTCTACCATGCGGCAATCATTAAACGCCAGTTGGGCGCCTTCATGAATATCATTAATCCGCGAAGCATCCCCCGACCCTATGATAATGCCATTGGCATCAAACACATTGATTGAATAGTTGAGCGCACTCATTACGCGCTCAACAATTTTCTGGGCAATACTCTTGGATAACATAATGTCCCTTAATGAAATGCTCGCCAATACTGAGTGCTAACGCTATAGGCGCTAAACCATCACACCGATAAGCCTTTAGCTCAAGCAATTAGCTATACAGCTTCGCCGGCGGCATAGCCACTTGACCACGCCCATTGGAAGTTATAACCCCCAAGCCAACCGCTGACATCAACCACTTCACCAATAAAGAATAATCCGGCCTGACGCTTAGCTTCCATGGTTTTGGAAGATAGCTCGTCGGTATCTACGCCGCCTAAAGTGACTTCGGCGGTGCGATAGCCTTCTGTGCCATTGGGCGCAATGCGCCATTGATGCAGATACTCACCTAACTGCTGAATTTCGCTTTTGCCTAATTGGTTAACTGGCTTGTCTGGTAACTCCCCCAGCTCCACTAATCTCTCCACCAAACGCTTAGGTAATAAGCGACTTAGTGCATTCTTGAAAGACAATTTTGGTGATTCTTGGGTGATTGTATTTAGCCACTGTACAAAGTCGTGTTCTGGCAGCAAGTTGACGGCAACGGCTTGCCCTGGTTGCCAGTAAGATGAGATTTGTAATACCGCAGGTCCACTCAAGCCTCTATGGGTAAATAGCATGGCTTCTTTAAAACTTTGACCGCACTCGGCTGTAATCACTACGGGTAAGGCAATGCCTGACAGCTCTTCATATTTAGCTTTATCATCTGGCTGCAAAGTAAAAGGCACTAAGGCCGCTGTGGTCGGCAATACTTGCAAACCAAATTGCTCCGCAACTTTATAGCCATAAGGGGTGGCACCAAGTTTTGGCATAGATAAGCCGCCTGTCGCTATAACTAACGACTGACAACTAAAGGCACCCGCTGAGGTTGCTAAGCAATACTCTCCATCGGCATTCGTGGTAATGGCATTGATATCAGTGCGCAGCTGCGTTGTTACCCCAGCCCATTCACACTCAGTCGTTAGCATAGTGACTATGTCTTTCGCTGACTCATCACAAAACAGCTGACCTAAGGTTTTTTCATGGAAATTAATGCCATGACGCTCAACCATAGCGATAAAATCAAACTGACTAAAACGCGCCAAGGCGGATTTAACAAAGTGCGGGTTAGCACATAAGTAGGCATTAGCATCGGTATGATAGTTAGTGAAATTACAGCGCCCGCCACCACTAATGAGGATTTTTCGTCCGAGCTGCTTAGCGTTGTCGACTAACAACACCTTGCGGCCTCTATAGCCAGCCGTAAGTGCACACATCAAGCCAGCGGCGCCGGCGCCTATGATGATGACATCGAATTGGGTTTGTGACATAACAAGTCTCATTTTGGTACGGGTACCGCAGCATGGCTGGGAAGGTACTTAGGATAAATACTATTTGACCTAAACGGCCAAGCACAGGTGAATGACGGGATTTAGGCGATAACGGCAATAAAAAAGGATGCCATTTTAGCATCCTTTAATGGGGCGTCTATCGCTCAAACTTTGCGACTTGAGGTTTCAGACTTACGCTCACGCGCTAATAACCCTGCGGCAGCATCAAAAGGTGATTTACCTTCATACAATACTTGGTAGATTTGCTCAGTAATTGGCATTTCCACCCCTAAGCGCAACGCTAAGGTGTGCACTTCTTTGGTATTGCGGTAACCTTCGACCACTTGGCCAATCTCTTTTTGAGCCGAATCAACATCTTGACCTTTGCCTAAGGCTAAGCCAAAACGACGATTACGCGATTGGTTATCGGTACAAGTTAATACCAGATCGCCTAAGCCAGCCATACCCATAAAGGTATCAGCCTGCGCGCCTAACGCCTCACCCAAGCGAGTCAGTTCAACTAAACCGCGAGTGATTAATGCTGTGCGAGCATTGGCACCAAAACCAATACCATCGGACATGCCAGCGCCAATGGCGATAACATTCTTAACCGCGCCACCTAACTGCAGACCAATAAAATCATCATTGCCATACACGCGTAAACGCTTAGGGCTATGCAGTAATTCAATCAAGTCTTGAGTAAAGTGAGTATCAGTGCCAGCAACCGAAATAGCTGTCGGTAAACCGGCGGCTAATTCTTTAGCAAAGGTTGGGCCTGACAATACCGCTAACGGATAGATATCACCTAACACATCGTGGGCCACATCTTGCAATAACCGACCGGTTTCAGGCTCTAAGCCCTTGGTCGCCCATACAATCCGGCTATCTTGTCGCAATAATGGCTTAGCTTGCGCCAATACCAAGCCAAACACATGGCTAGGAACGACCACTAATACATTGCGACTAGCACTCAGCGCCTTAGCAAGTGAAGCTTCTGGCTGCAATAACTTAGGTAAAGCGATACCTGGCAAGAATTCACGATTCTCCCGATCACGTTGCAGTTCAGCAATATGTTCAGGCTCATGACCCCAGAGTAAGGTCTTATGGCCATTGCTGGCTAAAGAAATGGCAAGGGCGGTGCCGTATGAACCCGCCCCCAACACCGTAATATCGGCAGTGTCTTTCATAAATAATTAAGCGTTAGCTTCTTCAGTAGTTGCTGGTGCAGCTTGTGCCTGACGTTGCTGTACATATTGAGCAAACAGGGCATCAAAGTTAACTGGCGCTAAGTTCAGCTGTGGGAAAGTACCACGAGCAACCAAGCTGCCAACTAATTCACGAGCATATGGGAAAAGGATGTTAGGGCAATAGGCGCCCAGTGAATGCGCTAATTGTGGCTCAGTTAAACCAGACACTGAGAAAATACCGGCTTGCTGCACTTCACACAGGAAAGCGGTTTCATCACCGTTAGTGGCGGTTACCGTCAGAGATAAAATAACTTCAAACACATCATCAGCTAACTTGTTGCTGCGAGTATCTAAATCGAGTTTAACTTCTGGTTGCCATTCTTTTTGGAAGACATTTGGGCTATTAGGAGTTTCAAACGATACGTCTTTAGTAAAGATGCGTTGAATTTGAAATTGTGGGGCTTGTTGTTCGTTATTGATTGCTTCAGCCATGACTCGATTTATCCTATCAATGTGTTTCCGGTATATTACATACCTTGGGTTTAATGATAATAACTGAATTCCAATGGTGGAAACTCAGAACCATCCCAGGTTTTTCACTCTCGGCTCCCCCGATTAGGATGAAGCCGAACGGAGATAATGATTAGCGTTTGCTCTTTTGGACAGGTAAGTTAGCGG
Organism: Shewanella sp. SNU WT4; assembly: GCF_006494715.1. NCBI lineage: Bacteria > Pseudomonadati > Pseudomonadota > Gammaproteobacteria > Alteromonadales > Shewanellaceae > Shewanella > Shewanella sp. SNU WT4. The sequence continues at coordinate 408,584 of NZ_CP041151.1, read as the reverse complement.
CTTGCCATTCACCCATGCCACCTTTCAGGTTAAATACTTGCTCGAAGCCTTGCTTTGACAGCAACTGAGCAGCCTGTGATGATGTCATGCCTGCGCTACACACTATTACAATGGGGCTTGTTTTAAGATTTTCAAGACTGGTTGCTTGGTTATTTTTAATGTCAGCCATAGGAACGTTCATAGCTCCAGCAATATGGCCTTTCTTGAAATCTTCTTTACCACGAACATCGATGACTTTGGCGTCTTCACGATTAATCATCATAGTTAATTCGTGATTGTTGACGTTCTTGACCTTAGACAGGCTAGATTTCACCATAGTTACCAAAACAGCAATAAATAAACCCACCCATGCCACACTTAACATTGGGTTTGCTTTCAAAAATTCGATGTACTCTTGCATCTGTCTCTGCCTGTTGTATCAGCTAATTGGAATTATCTGGTCGCAGAGTATATACCCAAGCGCCCCTCGCTGGCGAGTTTAGGACAACATTTCCCGTCACAGAACCCAGTTGCAACACAGGCGCAGCCAATAGTAACTAAATGACGGCAAACACTGAGCCAAATAACCATTAACCTCAATGAAAGCACCGATAACACTAATCGAACAACTTCCCTTTGTCACAGCCCGCTTAAGTAGTAAGATTCATACAGTTTCGATTTCTATTTTCATAATTCTAAGGGAATCTTTATGTCTGCAGTAAAACGCCCTCTGGCGCTGATCATTCTTGATGGCTGGGGTCATCGCGACAGCGAGCACATGAATGCTGTGCATCATGCGCATACTCCGGTACTGGATAAACTCTACCAACAGTACCCTAATAGCCTTATTTCTGGTTCAGGTTTGGATGTCGGTTTACCCGATGGCCAAATGGGTAACTCAGAGGTAGGTCATATCAATATCGGCTCTGGCCGCGTGGTTTATCAAGAATTAACGCGGATCACTAAAGCGATAGAAGATAACGAATTTGAACAAAACCCAGTACTTTGCCAAGCCATTGATGCCGCCATTGCGGCTAACGGCGCAGTACACATCATGGGATTATTATCGCCAGGCGGCGTACATAGCCATCAAGATCATATTGATGCCATGTGTAGAATGGCCGTCAGTCGCGGCGCCACTCAAGTATATTTACATGCCTTTTTAGATGGTCGCGATACCCCGCCGCGCAGCGCCAAAGCGAGTTTAGCTCACTTTGAAACCCTATTTAGCACCTTAGGCACAGGCAAAGTAGCCTCTGTTATTGGCCGTTACTTTGCTATGGATAGAGACAATCGCTGGGATAGAGTGTCTAAAGCCTATGAGTTAATCGCCGCAGGCTGCGCGCAATACCATTACGCCAATAGCTTAGACGCGCTTGATGCGGCCTATGCTCGTGATGAGAATGATGAGTTTGTAGCAGCCTCAGCCATGGTTAATAGCCAAGGCCAAGCCGCGAAATTACAAGATAATGACGCGCTGATCTTTATGAATTTCCGCGCCGACCGCGCTCGTCAAATTAGCCGCTCATTTATTAATGCTGATTTCGATGGCTTTGAGCGTTCAGTACATCCCGATGTTAATTTCGTGATGCTGACTGAATATGCCGCCGATATCCAAGCTGCCATTGCTTTCTCATCCACAGATTTAGTCAATACTTTAGGTGAAACCCTGCAAAACCAAGGGCTAACTCAGTTACGAATTTCTGAAACTGAAAAGTATGCCCATGTAACCTTCTTCTTCAATGGCGGTAAAGAAGAGAACTTTGTCGGTGAAGACAGAATTCTGATTAACTCGCCTAACGTCGCGACTTATGACTTAAAGCCTGAAATGAGCTCGGCCGAACTCACAGACAAATTAGTGGAAGCAATTGAATCCACTAAGTATGATGTCATCATCTGTAATTACCCTAATGGCGATATGGTTGGCCATACTGGTGTTTTTGAGGCGGCTGTAAGCGCCTGTGAAGCGGTTGATGCTTGTATTGGTCGAGTCGTCGATGCCCTGCAAAAAGTGGGCGGCGAATGTATTATTACTGCCGATCACGGTAATGCTGAGCAAATGGTGGATGAAACCACAGGCCAAGCACACACAGCCCATACCAGCGAATTGGTGCCTTTTATTTATGTTGGTCGTGATGCCAATATCGATGCTGGCGGCCGCTTAAGTGATATAGCGCCAACCATGTTACAGTTGTTAGGACAAGCCATTCCAGCAGAAATGACTGGTAAGCCATTGATCCATTTAACTGAGTAACACTAACTCGTGAGCTTTTTACCCCAATTAAAAGCCTGCCTTATCGCAGGCTTTTTGATCTTATCCTTGCCGGCTGATGCCAGCGAGCTCAGTCGTCGCCAGGCTGAACTCAAGCAGATCCAGCAAGAGATCAATAAGCAGCACAATGCTGTCTCGAAAATCAGTAAGCAGAGAGAAAAGCTGCAATCTTTACTGAAGCAAGACGAGCAAGCCATTGCGACTATCGCTCGCAAAGCTAACCTCACCAAGCAACAATTACAGACCACAAAAAATCAACTCGAGCAATTATCTAGTGAGTTTGAACAGCTAAACGCCGACCAGCAGAAACAACAACAAACGCTATCAAAACAACTGTCTGCGGCCTATTTAGCCGGTAATCACGATTACAGTAAAATGCTGCTCAATCAACAGCAACCCGCCACCATAGAAAGAATGCTGGCTTATTATCAATACCTCAATAAAGCCCGCATCAAGGCTATTGAATCGCTCAAAAACACGCAAACGCAACTCGAGCAAGTCAAAGCGCAGCAATTAAGCCGCCAGGATGAACTCAATAAGCTCATTTTGACTCAGCGCCAGCAGCAAGAACAATTGGCCGACGAGCAAACGCAAAGAAAACAAACATTAAGCCAGCTACAACAAACGCTCAATACTCAAGGCGCTCAGCTTGAACAGTTGCAGTTAGAAGAAGGCAGTATTAAGCATTTATTGAAGCAAGCCGCCGAAGCCAGCAAAGCTAATCCCAGCATGAGTGGTTTAGCCAAACAGAAAGGCAAATTAGCATGGCCAGTGTCCGGCAGAGTGCAGGCAAGTTTTGGCAGTCAACGCTCGGGCAATGTCAGCTGGAAAGGCGTGTTACTCAAAGCCCCCGAAGGGCGCACTGTCAAAGCTATTGCCTCAGGCAAAGTGATTTATGCCGATTGGTTAAAAGGCTTTGGCATGGTATTGGTGGTAGATCACGGTCAAGGCTATATGAGCCTATATGGTTATGCCCAAGCCTTGCTAAAAAACCCTGGTGATACAGTAGCCAAAGGGGACAATGTTGCCTTAGTCGGTCAATCCGGTGGACAAACCGAGCCTGGCCTATACTTTGAAATACGGCATAAGGGACAAGCCGTTAATCCGGCTACTTATTGTCGGAATTAATCAGTCCCACAGGGGGCTGAATGGCAATAGTAAAGGCGATAATTCTGCTAATTTGCGGGGCGGTGCTAGGCGTACTGTCGACCCTTTGGCATCAAGGTGACGCAGCGCCGCCAGTCCCAGCAACTAACACAATAAGTGAAGTCATTAATCTGGTGCAAACTCATTATGTTGATAGCTTGAGTGAGCAGCAATTGATAGACGCGGCCCTGCAAGGCATAGTCAGCCAGCTCGACCCTTATTCAAGTTACTTATCCCAGCCAGATTTACTACTGTTAGAACAAAGCAATAAAGGCGAATATTTTGGTTTTGGCTTTGAAGTGGCTGCTGATAATAAAACCGATGAAATTCGTATACTTACCCCATTCTACTCTTCACCTGCGGCGCATGCAGGTATAGAGCCTGGCGACATCATCACACATCTATTTGCTGAACCAGTTAACGCCGCTAAGCTTAACGACTTCTTAGCAGCGATTCGCCGCTACAGCCATCAGCGGCAGAATATCGAATTGAGTTTAAATCGTCAGGGCACGGTCGTAAATGTTGAGCTAGCACCCAATGAAATTCACATTGAATCTGTGTCGGTTGATATGCTTAAAAATAATATCGGCTACGTAAAAATAACTCATTTTCAAGAAGATACCGCCAGTAAACTCGAAGGTTTTCTACAGCAATGGCAACTGCAAACATTAACTGGTGTCATACTCGATTTACGCGATAACCCCGGCGGCTTATTAGATCAAGCCGTACAAGTGGCTGATTTATTACTCGATGATGGCAAGATTGTTTCTGTCCAAGGGCGCTATTTTGCGGCTAATACAGCGTACTTTGCCGATGAGGCCAGCATAATTAACGGCATTCCCATAGTTGTACTCATCAATCATGGTTCAGCATCAGCAGCTGAAATTGTTGCAGCCGCCCTACAAGAAAATCGCCGCGCCTTACTCATGGGGGAAACTAGCTTTGGCAAAGGGACAGTGCAGACTGTCTTACCTATGGCATCACAACTTAGCGCCATGAAACTCACTATCGCTAATTATCTAACCCCTGCAGGCAACAAGGTTCATCAACAAGGAATAGAGCCCGACATAAAAATAAATGTTAATGATATATTAACAGCCAAGAATGTGGATATAATCGGCAATTCATCCAATAACAAAGAAAAACAATCAGATGAGATTTTGGCCACTGCAATCCATTGGTTTTCCGCTTCGCCGTAATCCCCAGATTTTTTTGTTATTAGCCGCTCTTGGTGGGATGCTTGCAAAGCCAGTATTAGCTGGACAAGTCGCCATCATTATCGATGATATTGGTTATCGCCATACGGATAGTAAAGTATTAAGTTTGCCAGCATCTGTGACTTTATCTATTTTGCCTCATACCAAGATTGGCTCAGACATAGCCACGCAGGCTCATCACAACGGCCATGACATTATGGTGCACCTTCCCATGCAGGCGCTCAATGGCAAAGCACTTGGGCTCGGCGGTTTAACCAATCATATGGATGAGGAACAAATAAGGCGCTCAATCAAGGCATCGGTAGGTAGCGTGCCCCATGCTATTGGGGTGAATAATCATATGGGAAGTTTATTGACTCAACTGGCAGAGCCTATGACTTGGTTGATGCAAGAGTTAAAGCAGCATGATTTATTCTTTGTTGATAGCAATACCACGCGTTTTAGTAAGGCAGCGCAAAAAGCCGAGCAACAAGGTATTCCATTACTCACTCGCCAAATATTCTTAGATAATCAGCTAGATAACGCCTCACTTGAGCGGCAATTTAAGCACTTAATGCAACTAAGCCACAGCCAAGGCTACGCTGTAATGATTGCACACCCACACCCAGAAACGGTTCGATTTTTGAGGAATAACTTGCAGCGTTTAGAGAGTGAAGGCATTAGCTTAGTGCCAGTATCAAGCTTACTCCCTTACAAACTGGCGTTAACTCAGCAAGATAAACCATCAAGCTAATGATGGTAATAGCTGCACTAATTGATCGCGATTAGACACCATATCCTGCAGATTATAGTGATCAAGCACAGTCAAAAATGCTTTAACTGCCTGAGCTAAGGCGCCTTTAAGCTGACAAGCGTTAATTAACTGACAAGCTGGCTGATGACAATCAATGACATTCATGGTCGGCTCCAGCTCTCTCACTAACTGACCTATATTAATTTGCTCCGCAGCCTTAGCTAATTTAAAGCCACCATTCTTACCGCGAACCGTATGCAGATAACCAAGCTTACCTAAGTTATGAATGATCTTAGATACATGATTAGGTGATAAATCAAACACCTGAGTAATTTCAGCAATACGATATAATTCTTCACGATTAGGCTCAATGGCCAAATACATGAGTGTGCGTAATGCATAATCGGTATAACGAGTTAATTGCATTGTTTATCACCAGATCCTGTCAGAGCTTCGAGCTCAGTTATTAACCACATAGCCTCTGCATTATGAGTGCCGCAGACATCCATACTAGCGTCGAAATCATGACAGACAGCAGGGCGAGTCTCAGAGCCAAATAATAAACATAGGTTGTCACCACTCAACTGAATGCAACGAACGCCGGCTGGTTTACCTTGTGGCATACCTGGTATAGGTGTAGAAATACTTGGAGCAATACAACAAGCTCCACAGCCAAGACGACATTGCATGAACAGCCTCATATCAAAGAAATTACGACTCGCTAATCGTAGCCATCGATTATACCTGATCCCCGCCTAAGTTCATCAATCAAACCTAAGTTCATCAATAAACCGAAGTTCAGTAATCAAACACATGGAATATCACGCCTAATCCCAGCTAACATCAACATTTAGCCATTAACCTTTTCATTAATGATTCAGTCTCAAAACAAATAAGCAGAAATAAGCAGTAAGTTCAGCTTCAAGTTAACCTTAATATTTGAAAATATTTCGTAGGTATCTTAAAGCATAATTAGCAAAAAATGCAGGTGAACCAACTCAATTAACACTTGATCGCAAAACCTATCCATAACATCACTAGGTAAGCTGAATTAATCGTGACCGTCTAGCGAACCACACCTCGCATCGATGTTCTGATTGTCTAAAAATACCTGCTCAATGATAAATTTGGAGCAGGTGATGAAAACATACAAAACAGCGGCACAGTGGCTAGGGTTACTTCAGCAGCGCAGCAATTTCAAAGGCACTAATGTTGAATTCTGCCAACATCATAATGTCTCGATTACCACTTATTATAAACAGCGCGCTTTACTGGTTAAGCAACAGCAACAGCAACAGCAACATCTAATCGTGCCAGCGCAAACGTCTAACGCCACTCAATCTCGCTTTATACAACTAAAACAAACCACGACTGAAGTCTGCGCGCAAACTCACCAACAACCTATGCTGTTTAATACGCGAACCGGCCAACTCACTCTTCCAGCGGATTTAGCAACAACGGATATCCTTACCATCATTAAGGGGCTAATGGCATGAGGATGTTTGTTGATGTGCCTTCCGTCTATTTATGTGCCGATGCTGTCGATTTTCGTAAATCGATTAATGGATTAGCCGCCTTAGTCGAAGCCGAGCTTGAACTACCGGTGCTCAGTGGTGCGCTATTTGTATTTTGTAATAAAGGCCGTGACAAACTCAAATGACTTTATTGGGATAACACTGGCTTTGCGCTGTGGTATAAGCGATTAGATAAGCATAAGTTCAAATGGCCCAAACTCATATCACCCACCATGACATTATCCGAGCAGCAATTACACTGGTTATTAGGGGGTTATGATGTGATTGGCCACAGTAAAATTGATGTGACGAGTAAGCAACTACGTTAATATTTGCGATCAATTGATGATCATCAAAACAAGGTCAATTAGCACTACAAAGCCTTTCGATATGCCTTAACATAGGCGTCATGAAAAATGAACTCGCCCTTAAACAGCGCATTGCTGAGCTTGAAAAGCTGCTCGAAAATGAGCGTCAATTATCTCTACAAAAAGATGCACTCATCGCAGCTTTAGAAGAGCGCTGGCGCTTGGCTCAACAAAAACAATTCGGCAAAAGTGCTGAAGGCTTTGTAGGGCAAGGCGAGTTATTCAATGAAGTAGAAGAGATTGTTGAAGCCGTTGAGGCCGAGCAACAATCCATTAGCTATACCCGTAAAAAGCCTGTGCGTAAGCCACTGCCAAAAGACTTACCCCGTGAGCAGGTTATCCACGATATCGAAGATAAGACCTGTGATTGCTGTGGCGGTGAGTTACATAAAATGGGCGAGGATAAATCAGAAAAGCTTGAGTTTATTCCAGCCCAAATCAAAGTGATTGAGCACATTATGCCTAAATATGCTTGCCGCCACTGTGATAAATCCTCGACTCAAACGCCGATTAAACAAGCCTCAATGCCAGCAATGCCAATCAATAAAGGCATTGCTACAAGCAGTTTACTCAGTCAGCTTATCACCAGTAAATATCAATACGGGTTACCGCTTTATCGCCAGGAAGCGATGTTTAAGCAATATGGCATTGAGCTCAGTCGCCAGACAATGAGCAGCTGGATAGACAAATCAGCCACACTCTTCGCACCATTAGTTGAACGGCTTAAAACAGCGTTGTTAAAACAGCCCACGTTGTTTGCTGATGAAACGCCATTAAAAGTGGTGAAATCCGATAAAGTAAACAGCTACATGTGGGTCTATTGCTCAGGTCGAGATTCACCAGCCCCGAATAATCCTATCCCTAATATTGTACTTTACGACTTCCATAACAGTCGGGCTGCCGCCTGCGTGGTCAATTATCTTGATGGATATCAAGGCTACTTGCACGTAGATGGTTATCAAGCTTATGAAAAAACACAGGCAACCTTAGTGGGATGCTGGGCTCATGCTAGGCGTAAATTTATTGAAGCAAAAAAGCTGCAAGGTAAAAACAAAACCGGCAAAGCGGATGTGGTATTGAGTCTTATCCAGAAATTGTACGGTGTAGAGTCACACATCAAAGATAAAACTACAGATGAAAAGTACATTGCCAGACAAGAGGCTAGCCTGCCTATCCTAGTCAAGCTAAAAGCATGGCTTGAGCAAAATCAGCCCAATTTAGTGGGTAATACCAAACTGATGGAGGCAGCTAATTACCTGGCTAATCAATGGCACAAACTCATTCGTTATGTTGATGATGGCAGGCTGAGTATTGATAACAATCGTGCAGAGCGAGCCGTAAAACCGTTTGTGATTGGCCGAAAAAATTGGTTATTCAGTCAGACAGCTAATGGGGCTAATGCCAGTGCCACGCTTTACAGCATAGTAGAAACGGCCAAGGTCAATGGCTTAGTACCATTTGATTACATCATGGCTTGTCTTAATGAACTGTGCCAACCAGCACCGGATATCGACAGCCTGTTACCATGGAATTTTAAAAGATAGGTGTAGTTGCCCAGACGCTTACTGGAAATCTGTGCTCATCGTGTACCCTAACTAGCAAAAAGTAGTATATAAATCTTTAAAAAATCTAAACGAAAAAAGCCCGTTGCGTGAGCAACGGGCTTTATCGACTCTCTTACGAGAAATTAGGCGCCTGGAGATGACCTACTCTCGCATGGGGAAACCCCACACTACCATCGGCGCGACTGCGTTTCACTTCTGAGTTCGGAATGGGATCAGGTGGTGCCACAGTGCTATGGTCTCCAGACAAATTTGGAATTCGGAAAGCTGTGGAAAAATATGGTGGTCGCTACTGGGCTCGAACCAGTGACCCCCTCCTTGTAAGGGAGGTGCTCTCCCAGCTGAGCTAAGCGACCTGGGATTTTTTGCTATTGAGTACTCAATCTTCAATCAAGTATTTTTCGATTCTTTATCAGGCTTGTTCAGTAAAACCCATCTGGGTTGTATGGTTAAGCCTCTCGGGTCATTAGTACAAGTTAGCTCAACGCCTCACAACGCTTACACACCTTGCCTATCAACGTCCTAGTCTCGGACGGCCCTTCAGAGGACTTATAGTCCTAGGGATGACTCATCTTGGGGCTCGCTTCCCGCTTAGATGCTTTCAGCGGTTATCGATTCCGAACGTAGCTACCGGGCAATGCCATTGGCATGACAACCCGAACACCAGCGGTTCGTCCACTCCGGTCCTCTCGTACTAGGAGCAGCTCCCCTCAATCATCCAACGCCCACGGCAGATAGGGACCGAACTGTCTCACGACGTTCTGAACCCAGCTCGCGTACCACTTTAAATGGCGAACAGCCATACCCTTGGGACCGACTTCAGCCCCAGGATGTGATGAGCCGACATCGAGGTGCCAAACACCGCCGTCGATATGAACTCTTGGGCGGTATCAGCCTGTTATCCCCGGAGTACCTTTTATCCGTTGAGCGATGGCCCTTCCATTCAGAACCACCGGATCACTATGACCTACTTTCGTACCTGCTCGACGTGTCTGTCTCGCAGTTAAGCTGGCTTATGCCATTGCACTAACCGTACGATGTCCGACCGTACTTAGCCAACCTTCGTGCTCCTCCGTTACTCTTTGGGAGGAGACCGCCCCAGTCAAACTACCCACCAGGCACTGTCCCTAATCCCGATAAGGGACCTAGGTTAGAACATCAAAACTACAAGGGTGGTATTTCAAGGACGACTCCACACAAACTAGCGTTCATGCTTCAAAGTCTCCCACCTATCCTACACATGTAGGTTCAATGTTCAGTGCCAAGCTATAGTAAAGGTTCACGGGGTCTTTCCGTCTAGCCGCGGGTATACGGCATCTTCACCGCAATTTCAACTTCACTGAGTCTCGGCTGGAGACAGCGTGGCCATCATTACGCCATTCGTGCAGGTCGGAACTTACCCGACAAGGAATTTCGCTACCTTAGGACCGTTATAGTTACGGCCGCCGTTTACCGGGGCTTCGATCATGAGCTTCTCCGAAGATAACCCAATCAATTAACCTTCCGGCACCGGGCAGGCGTCACACCGTATACTTCATCTTGCGATTTTGCACAGTGCTGTGTTTTTGATAAACAGTTGCAGCCACCTGGTATCTGCGACTCCCGCTAGCTTAGAGAGCAAGTCTCATCACCGGCAGGAGCGTACCTTCTCCCGAAGTTACGGTACCATTTTGCCTAGTTCCTTCAGCCGAGTTCTCTCAAGCGCCTTGGTATTCTCTACCCGACCACCTGTGTCGGTTTGGGGTACGATTCCTGCTAACCTGAAGCTTAGAAGATTTTCCTGGAAGCATGGCATCAACTACTTCAGTCCCTTAGGACCTCGTCATCAGCTCTCAGCGTAAGTATTCCCGGATTTGCCTAAGAATACCGCCTACTACCTTAAACGCGGACTACCAACGCCGCGCTAGCCTAGCCTTCTCCGTCTCTCCATCGCAGTTAGCACAAGTACGGGAATATTAACCCGTTTCCCATCGACTACGCCTTTCGGCCTCGCCTTAGGGGTCGACTCACCCTGCCCCGATTAACGTTGGACAGGAACCCTTGGTCTTCCGGCGAGGGGGTTTTTCACCCCCTTTATCGTTACTCATGTCAGCATTCGCACTTCTGATACCTCCAGCGTGGGTTACCCCTTCACCTTCAACGGCTTACAGAACGCTCCTCTACCGCGCATCTCTAATGAAATGCACCCGTAGCTTCGGTGACTAGCTTAGCCCCGTTACATCTTCCGCGCAGGCCGACTCGACTAGTGAGCTATTACGCTTTCTTTAAATGATGGCTGCTTCTAAGCCAACATCCTAGCTGTCTAAGCCTTCCCACATCGTTTCCCACTTAGCTAGTACTTTGGGACCTTAGCTGACGGTCTGGGTTGTTTCCCTTTTGACAACGGACGTTAGCACCCGCTGTCTGTCTCCCGCATAGTACTCATTGGTATTCGGAGTTTGCAAAGGGTTGGTAAGTCGGGATGACCCCCTAGCCTTAACAGTGCTCTACCCCCAATGGTATTCGTGCGAGGCGCTACCTAAATAGCTTTCGAGGAGAACCAGATATCTCCCGGTTTGATTGGCCTTTCACCCCCAGCCACAAGTCATCCGCTAATTTTTCAACATTAGTCGGTTCGGTCCTCCAGTTGATGTTACTCAACCTTCAACCTGCCCATGGCTAGATCACCGGGTTTCGGGTCTACACCTAGCAACTAAACGCGCAGTTAACACTCGGTTTCCCTACGGCTCCGCTATTCGCTTAACCTCGCTACTAAATGTAAGTCGCTGACCCATTATACAAAAGGTACGCAGTCACGGTCTCAAGAACCGCTCCCACTGCTTGTACGTATACGGTTTCAGGTTCTATTTCACTCCCCTCACAGGGGTTCTTTTCGCCTTTCCCTCACGGTACTGGTTCACTATCGGTCAGTCAGGAGTATTTAGCCTTGGAGGATGGTCCCCCCATGTTCAGACAACATATCACGTGTGCCGCCTTACTCGTTTTCATCTAAGGTTAGTTTTCATGTACGGGACTATCACCCTGTACCGTTGGACTTTCCAGACCATTCCACTAACACCCCCTAGACTTAAGGGCTAATCCCCGTTCGCTCGCCGCTACTTAGGGAATCTCGGTTGATTTCTTTTCCTCTGGGTACTTAGATGTTTCAGTTCCCCAGGTTCGCCTCATACAGCTATGTATTCACTGTATGATGACCACTTATGTGGCCGGGTTTCCCCATTCGGACATCGTTAGCTCAAATGCTTGTTACTAGCTCGCCAACGCTTTTCGCAAGTTACTACGTCCTTCATCGCCTCTGACTGCCAAGGCATCCACCGTATACGCTTAGTCACTTAACCATACAACCCAAATGAGTTTCACTTGAGCGTATTGCAACTAGCTGGTTTTACTGTCTCTTGCTTTCGCAAAAGAACGCCTTGATTTACTTCATTTCTGAAGTTAAAGAATATCCAAAACACTTGATTAAAGTATTTTGAGAACTCAATTTTGTATCACCTAATGCTCGCGCACTAAGTTCTACTATCAGCTTTCCAAATTTTTAAAGAACGACATCCCTTCAAAGGAAGGTAATGTTTTGCTCGTCAACAAGACAAGGCAATCTGTGTGAACACTCAACAGTAATTCTAAATCGCATAGGTAAGGAGGTGATCCAGCCCCAGGTTCCCCTAGGGCTACCTTGTTACGACTTCACCCCAGTCATGAACCACACCGTGGTAAACGCCCTCCCCGAAGGGTTAAGCTATCTACTTCTGGTGCAGCCCACTCCCATGGTGTGACGGGCGGTGTGTACAAGGCCCGGGAACGTATTCACCGTGGCATTCTGATCCACGATTACTAGCGATTCCGACTTCATGGAGTCGAGTTGCAGACTCCAATCCGGACTACGATCGGCTTTGTGAGATTAGCTCCACCTCGCGGCTTTGCAACCCTCTGTACCGACCATTGTAGCACGTGTGTAGCCCTACTCGTAAGGGCCATGATGACTTGACGTCGTCCCCACCTTCCTCCGGTTTATCACCGGCAGTCTCCCTAGAGTTCCCACCATTACGTGCTGGCAAATAAGGATAAGGGTTGCGCTCGTTGCGGGACTTAACCCAACATTTCACAACACGAGCTGACGACAGCCATGCAGCACCTGTCTCAGAGTTCCCGAAGGCACTAAGCTATCTCTAGCGAATTCTCTGGATGTCAAGAGTAGGTAAGGTTCTTCGCGTTGCATCGAATTAAACCACATGCTCCACCGCTTGTGCGGGCCCCCGTCAATTCATTTGAGTTTTAACCTTGCGGCCGTACTCCCCAGGCGGTCTACTTAATGCGTTAGCTTGAGAGCCCAGTGTTCAAGACACCAAACTCCGAGTAGACATCGTTTACGGCGTGGACTACCAGGGTATCTAATCCTGTTTGCTCCCCACGCTTTCGTGCATGAGCGTCAGTCTTTGTCCAGGGGGCCGCCTTCGCCACCGGTATTCCTTCAGATCTCTACGCATTTCACCGCTACACCTGAAATTCTACCCCCCTCTACAAGACTCTAGTTTGCCAGTTCAAAATGCAATTCCCAGGTTGAGCCCGGGGCTTTCACATCTCGCTTAACAAACCGCCTGCGCACGCTTTACGCCCAGTAATTCCGATTAACGCTCGGACCCTCCGTATTACCGCGGCTGCTGGCACGGAGTTAGCCGGTCCTTCTTCTGTAGGTAACGTCACAGCTAACGGGTATTAACCGTCAACCTTTCCTCCCTACTGAAAGTGCTTTACAACCCGAAGGCCTTCTTCACACACGCGGCATGGCTGCATCAGGGTTTCCCCCATTGTGCAATATTCCCCACTGCTGCCTCCCGTAGGAGTCTGGGCCGTGTCTCAGTCCCAGTGTGGCTGATCATCCTCTCAGAACAGCTAGGGATCGTCGCCTAGGTGAGCCTTTACCTCACCTACTAGCTAATCCCACCTGGGCTTATCCATCAGCGCAAGGACCTGAAGGCTCCCCTGCTTTCCCCCGTAGGGCGTATGCGGTATTAGCAGTCGTTTCCAACTGTTATCCCCCACAAATGGGCAAATTCCCAGGCATTACTCACCCGTCCGCCGCTCGCCGGCAAAGTAACAAGTTACTTCCCGCTGCCGCTCGACTTGCATGTGTTAGGCCTGCCGCCAGCGTTCAATCTGAGCCATGATCAAACTCTTCAATTAAAGTTTTGTTCGGACCCGAAAGTCCTGCTCAATGAATTCTGTCGATTCGATGATAAATCACCGAATTTGCATGTTATGCGGACATCTTCGTTGAAGTCTCTTGCGAGACGTGTTAAATCGTTGTCGATTTATCAACTACTGTGAATGTCCACACAGATTTGCTTGTCTTCTACTTGTTAAAGAACGTTGCCGCTACGGGCTAGGGATGCGTATTTTACGCATTTCCTGTTGTGCGTCAAGTGTTTTATTCAACACCTTGTCGTCACTACTGAGTACCTTAAGTAGTCAGTAAGTCGTCACTATCAATTGCGTTGCCGCATCATCTCGTGTCGATGGGCTGCATTATAGGGAGTGTTCGCTATTGCGCAAGCGCTTTTCGCTATAAAAAATGCCGCTCGGCTAGGGTTTAGCCAAAAGCGACATTTTATAGACAAAGCGAGTGAATTCTAAACTAAAACGCTAGTTAATCCATTGCTGGATCAGCTTTTCAGCTTGTGGATCGGCCCAATCGACATAACTACGAACAAAGGCGATTAGCTCACCTTGCTTATTCAGGATAAAAGTCGCTGGTATATAGTCAAGTGGGAAGATCTCACCCAAGGCCTGCTTAGGATCATAATAAGAAGTGAAGTTATTCATGCCTAAGTCAGCCAAGAAAGGCTTAACTAGTTTCTGACCCTCTGCATCTATAGAGATAGGCAGAACGACAAAATCGGCGTTTGAAAACTTTTTAGCTAAGGCGTCAAGGGCTGGTAGCTCACGGACACAAGGAGGACACCAAGTGGCCCACATGTTAACCATTACGACCTTACCTTGATATTGGCTAAAATCAATCGGGTTACCTTGATTATCACTAAAGCTGACTTTATCTAATGAGTAAGCTTTGGGTAACACTTGAATTTTATCAACCGTTGATTGCGGTTTAGCCTGCTCTGACGCGGCCTGCATGCCAGGGTATGCACTCACAGGCAGACTCGCGCATAGCATACCAATAACCAATGCCTTAGCTAATACTCTCATTTAGATTGCTTTCCTTTTAGCAAGCGCTGCAGCTCTTGTTGATCTTCGGCGGATAAATTCACTGGCGCATTAGGCTCAATGCGCTGACGACGAATAAATTTAAACGCAATGAACAGACCAATAAGCAGTAACAACACAGGACCTAGCCATAATACGTAGGTTTTAGCTTCCATTCTTGGCTTATAGAGTACGAACTCTCCATAACGGCTAGTCATAAACTCTACAATTTGGTCATCACTCTTGCCTTCATCGACCATCTTATACACTTCAAGACGCAGATCGCGGGCAACTGGTGAGTTAGAGTCTACCAAGTTCTGGTTTTGACACTGAGGGCAACGTAATTCATTGGCCAGTGTTAACGCCCGCTGCTGATTACTTTGATTTTTGAATTCATAAGTATCTATGGGGGTCGCTTGTACAGCCGCAGAGACTAATAGCACTGCTGACATGATTAAGTGGGATAATTTCATGACGTTGCTCCTGCGCTAGCGGCTTCGGCTTTTAACTGTTGCACCATAGGCAGCAAAGTTTCACGCCACACAGTCGGATCAATAGGACCTGCGAAGCGATATCTGATGATCCCGTTGTGATCTATGATGAAAGTTTCTGGCGCGCCATACACTCCGAGATCTAATCCTAAGCGACCATCTTTATCGAAGATGTTTTTCGCGTAAGGATCGCCTTCACGATTAAGTTCACGAATCGCTAAGCCGCGCTCGTCGCGATAATTGATACCGTAAACTGGCACAATATTCTGACGCGCTAAGCTCATTAAGAAAGGATGCTCGTATTTGCAGCTTGGGCACCAAGTCGCCCAAACGTTCATCAAAGCGACCTGCCCTTTTAAATCCTCATTAGTAATCATGAGGTTCGGGTTTTCCAATTGTTGCAACTGGAAAGCCGGGATCGGCTTTCCTTCAAGTGCTGAATCTAATTTCTCTGGGCTTAAAAACAATCCTTTGAATAAAAAGACTGACATGCCCAGAAAAATAAACAATGGAATAAAAAGAATAACTCTATTTTTATTCATTACTTTCTTACCTATTAAGCGGTCGCAATTACTGCTGCATGAGATTCTTTAACCGTTTGCTTTTGACGATAACGCTTATCAGACGCGGCGAAGAAACCACCCATCATCATGAAAATGCCGCCAAACCAAATCCAACGAACGTATGGCTTATAGTTCAAGCGCACAGCAAATTCCGTTGGGCTAATTGGGTCACCCATGGTCACGTACAAATCGCGAGTAAAGCCCCAGTCAATACCGGCTTCGGTCATATCCATAACCTGAACGTTATATTGACGACGGTCAGGTTTAAGCAAGCTAACGAACTCACCGTTTTTAAGGATCTCAACTTGGCCTTGTTTAGCGGTATAGTTAGGACCTACTACATTCTTAGTTTCAAGGAAGTTGAAGGTATAACCGGCTAATTCATGGCTAGCGCCAGGCCCCATACGTACGCTCTTTTCAAGCGAGTAGTTAGACACCATAGTTGCGCCAAAAATAGACATAGCGATACCCAAGTGGGCAAGTACCATACCCAATTGACTACGACCCATGCGAGTCAACTTAATATCGCCTTGCTTACCCTTAACGATATGGTAAGCCGCCACTAACGTTGCTAGAACCACCCATACAGTGGTGCCGACACCTAACATCACCCAAACATTAAATTCGCTACCGAAAATAAATGGGGCAACAATACCAGACGCTGCAGCAATCAAAGCAGGCACTGTGAGTGAGCGCTTAAGTTCACCGGCTTTAGCTTTTTTCCAGCGCAGGTTAGGGCCTATACCCATAAACACAAACAGCACTAAAACGATAGGCACAAACACAGCATTAAAATATGGTGGGCCAACCGAAATCTTACCCATGTTCAGAGCATCAATCAGCAGTGGATATAATGTTCCAAGCAATACAGTTCCGCAGGCAACGGTCAGCAATACGTTACAAACCAGCAGCATGGTCTCTCTTGACCACAACTCGAAACGAGCTGGGCTGCTCATTTCACTGGCTCTGAATGCGAATAACGTCAGCGAACCACCCACGGCTAAACCAAGCAGCAATAGAATGAACATGCCTCGGCTTGGGTCGGCAGCAAATGAATGCACAGAGGTTAATACGCCAGAACGAACAATAAAGGTGCCAAGCAAACTCAGTGAGAAAGCAAAGATAGACAGTAATACCGTCCAGTTACGGAAGGCGCCGCGCTTTTCAGTCACAATCACTGAGTGAACTAAGGCGGTACCAATCAACCAAGGCATGAACGATGCGTTTTCAACCGGATCCCAGAACCACCATCCGCCCCAACCTAATTCGTAATATGCCCACCACGAACCTAAAGCGATACCACCGGTAAGGAATACCCAAGCCGATAATATCCAAGGACGGCTCCAACGAGCCCAAGCAGAATCAAGACGACCACTCATAAGAGCGGCAATCGCGAATGCAAAGCTTACGGCAAAACCTACATAGCCTAGATACAGCATTGGAGGGTGGAAAATCAGACCCACGTCTTGCAGCATAGGGTTAAGGTCACGCCCTTCCCCAGGAACTGGGAATAAGCGCTCAAATGGGCTTGATGTCAGCAACATGAACAGCGTAAAGCCTATAGTGATAAAGGCTAAAATGCTTAACACTCGAGCCGTAAACACTTCTTCGAGGCCACGACTAAAAGTCGCTACCGCCGCAGCCCACACAGTTAATGAAAAGACCCAAAACAGCAGCGATCCTTCATGCCCACCCCAAACAGCTGCAATTTTAAAGAAAATTGGTAACTGCGAATTAGAATGATGCGCAACGTATGCAACAGAGAAATCATCGATAGCAAATGAATAGCCTAATGTGATGACCGATAACGTAATAAAGAAAAACATGCCATAAGTTAATGGCCAGGCATAGCGCACCAGATATTGGTCCTTGCGGGCAATTCCGATTAAGGGCACACAAGATAATAAGATCGCAAACGCTAAACCTATTATCAGTGAGAAGTGTCCAAGTTCAGGGATCATTGGGGTTCCTCGGTGTCACAGTGAATGTTGATACAACGTTACGCTGATCAACGCACAAAAATATGAATCACACATTAGATTGTACGAATTTTTGCTCATTTTAGTGTTTGCTATTGTATCTGTCTGCTAGTTTGACCGAATAATGGGTCAGGTGTCGCATTCTGAGTTAATACAAAACTGTCAAATCGTTAACAAAAATTACGTGCATCGGCAGTCTGACAGTCAATCACAGCAAAAGTTTCGGGATTTTTTCTTTATGATTCAATATGTGAACCAGTCCTCAAACTAGAATATAGACTGCGAGCTAGCTCTTATATTCATGTTCAATGAAGCATCTTTGCGTATAATCGCCGCATTATGTGTGGCAATATTGCCGCAATTTTGTAACTAACGTGAAGTGAAATAATGACCACCTTTTGGATTTTTATCGCTCTTGTCGTGTTAGTCAGCTTACTGCTGATTTGGGTACCTCATTTTCGGCAGCAAAAGTTGCTAATTGCTGAAGCCGCTGGCATACGCAACCAGACCAATATCGAACTTTTTAACGAACGCTTAGCCGTGTTAGAAAAAGAACTCGACGAAGAATTACTGGATCAGCAAGAGTTTGCCGCACTGAAGCAAGAACTGGAAATCAGTCTGCTGCAGGACATGAAGCAAGGAAGTGATGAGTCACTCACTGCCACCATCAAGCCAAAAAGCCCACTGATCCCAGCCGTCTTATCAATAGTATTAGTCGGTATTTCTGCTTACTGCTATCAGCATTTAGGCGCTTACCAAATGCTAGATCAACCTATGACTGCCGCTAATCCTCATGCAGGCATGACAGCCGATCAAATCATGTCGCAACAAGTGATGATGATGGAGCAGCAAGTTAAGGCTCAGCCAGATAATAGCCAGGCTTGGTTTAACTTAGGTCACGCTTACATTTCAGCTAATCGTTACGATGAAGCCGTAACTTCTTTTGATAAAGTGATTGATTTAGTTGGATTGCATGCTGAGCTTATTGGTCCGAAAGCCACGGCTTTGTTTTATAAAAATAATCAGCAAATGACGCCAGCTATTCAGGCCTTAATTGATCAAGCGTTATCGTTAGACTCAAAAGATCCATCAACCTTGTTATTAGTCGGCATGAATGCTTTCTTCAATGCTAACTACAGCGAAGCCATTAATGCGTGGGAAACTATCTTAGGTAGTGATCGCACTGATGTTGATCGCAGCGCTGTGATTAACGCCATTGAAACCGCAAAAATGCGTTTAGGGGCTGAAACTGGCGAAATGCCACAAGATGCCACCCATCAAAAAGCTATGACGAAAAATAACACTGCGCCAGCACCTAAAACCATGCCAAGCGCTGCCACTGTGACTATTGCCATTAGTATAGCGCCTGAATTGGCCGATAAAGTCGGTCCATCAGATATGCTATTTGTCTTCGCACGCCCAGTTACTGGTGCCAAGGTACCGTTAGCGGCGACCAAAATCAGCGTGAAAGCCTTGCCTGCCAATGTCGTGTTGGATGACACCACCAATATGGGCGGCGACATGAAGTTAAGTGATGCTACTGCGGTTGAGATTATCGCAGTTTTATCTAAACACGGTAGCGTCAGACCACAAGCAGGTGACTTACAAGGCAAACTGGCTAACGTCAGCGTCGGTGGTAACGGCACTTTAGTGATTGATACCTTAGTGAACTAAGCCTGCCACTAACACCATTAAAAGCTCATAAAAAAACCGGCCTTAGCCGGTTTTTTTATTGCAGAAAGAGTCTTATTTAGACATAAACTCAATCGCGCTTTTGTAATCTTGATCGGTACAGTCAGTACACATACCGCCTGGTGGCATAGCGCCTTTACCAGTTTTTATAGTAGCTACTAAAGTATCCATACCTTGTGCCAAGCGAGGCTCCCAAGCCGCTACATCATGAACTTTAGGTGCACCAGCAACACCCATACTATGACAAACTTGGCATGCCTTGTTGTAAACAGCCTCTCCATCCTGAGCAAAAGCGCTTGGTGACATAGTCATCACAGCGAATGCAGTCATGGCTAACATTTTTTTCATGCTTATTTTCCTAATGCTAATATACAAAGCTCATCGCTGCCAAAACTGGGCAGACTCCTTTTGACAAACAAAGGTTACTACAATCTATACAAAAACTCACGTTTTTGTGATCCCTATCTATAGATTTGCAACATTGATGAAATTGATGTCAAAGATTTTGTATATTAGCAACTTGAGCAAAAGTTCCCACTTTAATTGGTTTCTTGGAAGCACTTCAAATTGCTGGAATATAGCGCTTAACCACAGTAACTCCCTATTTACCTTTATGTTAGTATCACTAATGTTAGATTTTCAGCACCCGATAGAGGATACAGTGACGGACCAAATGAATTCCCCATTAATATCAGCCTGTGAACTTACCTGCATTCGCGAAGAACGCATTCTGTTTGATGGTTTAAGTTTTGATATTGGTGCTGGAGATATTGTTCAAATCGAAGGTCCTAACGGTGCCGGCAAAACTAGCTTACTGCGCATTTTAGCGGGTCTATCGCGACCCTATGCCGGTGATGTTTATTATCAGCAGCAAAATATCACCCGCTACCGCGACGAATTTAACTCTGACCTGCTCTATTTAGGCCATCTAGCTGGCGTAAAAAGTGAATTAACGGCAGAAGAAAACCTTAACACTAACTTACGCTTAAGTGGCTACGATGACGCCAAAGCGGCTGCCATCTTGAGTAATGTTAATCTCACTGGTTTTGAGGATGCGCTGGCAGGACACTTGTCGGCAGGCCAGCACCGCCGCACAGCGCTTGCCAGACTTTGGCACACTAATTGTAAAATATGGATATTAGATGAGCCGTTTACTGCCATCGATAAGAAAGGTGTTGAAGATTTAGAGAACTTATTTTTAGCACATGCCGCAAATGGCGGCTGCGTCATCATGACGACTCACCAAGACATGGGTGTTATCGCACATGATAGAGTTCGCAAAATCCGACTAGATTATCGCTTCCTATAAGGTTTACCTGGATGAAAAGCAGAAACCTCAATTACACCCAAGCATTTTTTACCGTACTCAATCGTGATTTGAAAATTGCGGTGCGTCATCGCGGTGATATTTTTAACCCGTTATTATTTTTCGTAATGGTAGTGACCCTATTCCCTCTAGGTGTAGGACCAGAGCCGCAGATGCTGAGCCGCATTGCCCCCGGGGTAATTTGGGTGGCCGCACTATTGGCTTCAATGCTGTCGTTAGAGCGACTATTTAAAACAGATTATAGCGATGGCAGCTTAGAGCAAATGCTGTTAAGCCCGCAGCCACTGCCATTAATGATATTGGCCAAAGTAATAGCTCATTGGTTACTAACTGGTGTGCCGCTTATCATCATAGCGCCACTGCTAGCCGTATTGCTGCACTTAGATGAAAACAGCTATGTCGCACTTATCGCCACCTTAGCCTTAGGTACGCCAGTACTGAGTTTACTGGGCGCCATTGGTATGGCGCTAACCGTTGGCTTACGCAAAGGCGGCGTGTTAGTGAGCCTATTAATCTTACCTCTTTATATTCCAGTGTTGATATTTGCCACCAGTGCTATCGATGCTGCGAGCATGAATCTACCTTTTGATGGTCAACTAGCGATTATTGCTGCTATGTTGGTCGGTTCGTTAACCTTGGCACCATTTGCAATTGGCGCCTCTCTAAGAGTGAGTACTAACTAAAATGTGGAAATGGTTACACCCTTACGCGGATCCAGAACGAGCATATCAGCTCGCTGGGAAATTACTGCCTTGGTTTGCGGCCCTAGCGATTGGCATGTTAGCCACCGGAACCCTGTGGGGACTGTTATTTGCGCCAACTGATTATCAGCAAGGCGATAGCTATCGCATCATCTTTATTCATGTGCCAGCTGCGTCTATGTCGATGGCTGCTTATATGGCCATGGCTACCGCCTCTTTTGTTGGTCTAGTATGGCAAATTAAAGCCGCCGACTGGGCTGCTGCCGCTATCGCGCCTATCGGCGCTGTTATCACCTTTATTGCATTAGTGACAGGCGCCACTTGGGGTAAACCTATGTGGGGCGCATGGTGGGTATGGGATGCACGTCTGACCTCTGAATTAGTATTATTATTCTTATACTTAGGCGTAATAGCTTTGTACTCATCTTTTGAGGATAAAGTACTCGCGGCGCGCGCTGCTGGCATTCTTGCCATTGTCGGTGTCATTAATATTCCAATTATTAAGTATTCAGTGGATTGGTGGAGCTCGCTGCATCAGCCATCAACCATTAGAATTACTGAAAAATCAGCCATGCCGACTGATATGCTGTATCCACTTTTAATCAATATTTTAGGTTTCGCCCTTATGATAGGTGCGCTGACTATCGTCCGCTTCCGTGCTGAAGTACTGGCACGTAACGGTATGCGCCCATGGGTACGCCAATTAGCGCTGGCACAAGGAGCTAAATAATGGAATTTAATTCATTCAGTGAATTTCTGAACATGGGCGGTTACGGCTTCTACGTGTGGTTAGCCTATGGTGTGAGCTTTGGTTCGTTATTAATTTTGACCATAGCAAGTGTTGGCCGCAAGAAACGAGTCCTGACTGAAATAGCGAAGAAGCTCGAACGCGAAGAACGACTTAAACAGAATCGGAGCAATAAACAGTGAATCCAAGACGTAAAAAGAGACTCGTATTAGCCGTTGGATTAATTGCTGGCGTTGCTGCAATTGCATCCTTGTTATTGTATGCCTTAAATTCAAACCTGAATTTATTCTATACACCAACCGAGATTACCCAAGGCAAGAAAGATACCGGCGTTAAACCAGAGCCAGGCCAACGGATCCGCGTTGGTGGCATGGTTACTGTTGGATCGTTAGTTCGCGATCCTGAAAGTCTACACATTGAGTTTGCAGTGCATGATGCTGCCGGTGGCGAAATCATAGTGACTTATGACGATCTGCTGCCAGATCTATTCCGTGAAGGCCAAGGTATTGTTGCCCAAGGCGTATTAACTGACGACTATAAACTGCAAGCTTCTGAAGTATTGGCCAAGCATGATGAAAACTACATGCCGCCAGAAGTCGCTGAAGCCATGGGTAAGACCCATGAAAAACTCGACTATAACGATGAACAAGTGAAATCAGTACAATAATACCAAGATGCCGCAACTCAGTTTGCGGCATTTTTTTAACTGCAATAACGCGCTTAAGTATACCGACATTCAAGCAATAACAAGTTTAGTGGCGTCAATGGATTAGATGCTCGCACATAGTCATGCCTCTTGTGATTAGCGCCTCAAGCACATCTGTCATCTAGCGTATGGCAAACTTCCTTAGCTTCCCCATAAATAGCCTAAAAACCACCCTTACTTACCATAACCCAACAAAATACTGATTCCCATGTAATACCGCTGATGGTTTACAGGTTTCAAACGCCCACAATCGCCGTTCTGCCAACGTTAAGTTCATTGTTACCATTGCCATTCTGAAGGGTATCAACGACCGGTAGAGCATGCTTACAGACTCGATTAATCCAAAGTAAAAGTTCTGGACTCAAATTGAGCCAAAAAACACAAGGCGGTGAAAATTATCGCTAACTTAAGTCGATACATAAGAAGTTTCATCAATCGGGATCATGGTACTTTAGAGTGATTAACTATGAGCTTGGCTGTTAAAGATAAATCTTAGGGAATAGCCAGTTTACCCCCAAATTAAACTCATTAATTTGACATATATAAACGCCACCCTGACGCCCACAGAGCCAGATACAGGCTTAAAAATAAATTGTGTAATCGAGATGCGTTTGAAGTGGAACTTTCCCGTAGCAGGGTGTGAGAGCTTTCTGAAGTGGCTTATCAGGTATAGTCATACCCATAGTGTTTTTCAGCAATAGAAAGAGTCTGCCAATAATGAATAACCATAAGCATAGTCAAACTTAATGCAGGCATACAGCACAGTGTAAATAAGGGGAGAAAGCTGGATAGTTTAATTTAGCTAGATAATGGAGCTAGAGCGAAGACAAACCTTAGAATTCAACAGATTTAAGATAATAAAAAACCGGACACTAGGCCCGGTTTTTTCATACAACCTGATTATTACTCAGCAGCTTCAACTTCAACAGCTTGAGCAGCTTCAGGACGACCAACTAGCTCGATGTAAGCCATAGGGGCTTTATCACCGGCACGCAGACCGCACTTCAGGATGCGGGTATAGCCACCAGGACGTTCCTGGTAACGTGGACCCAATTCATTGAACAATTTACCTACAACTTCAGAGTCGCGGGTACGAGCAAATGCCAGACGACGATTTGCAACGCTGTCACTTTTAGAAAGTGTTATCAGAGGCTCAACTACGCGACGGAGCTCTTTCGCTTTCACTAAAGTCGTCTTGATAATCTCATGACGAACCAGTGATGAAGCCATGTTACGGAACATAGCTTGGCGGTGGCTGCTGTTGCGGTTAAGTTGACGACCACTCTTACGATGGCGCATGACCTAATCCTTATAACCTAAATCTGTACAAACCTGGGACTTATAGGTCGTCTGCTAAACTAGCTGGAGGCCAGTTTTCCAAACGCATACCTAACGACAGTCCGCGAGAAGCCAACACATCCTTGATCTCGGTAAGAGATTTCTTACCCAGGTTAGGAGTTTTGAGCAACTCAACTTCAGTACGCTGTACCAGATCACCGATGTAATGAATCGCTTCAGCCTTCAAACAGTTGGCTGAACGTACAGTTAGCTCTAAATCGTCGACAGGACGCAGCAAAATCGGATCAAACTCTGGCTTCTCTTCTTTCTGTTCTGGTTCAGAAACATCACGCAATTCTACAAACGCATCTAGCTGTTCAGCCAAAATTGTTGCAGAGCGACGGATAGCTTCTTCTGGGTCGATAGTACCATTAGTGGTCATATCAATTACCAGTTTATCCAGGTCAGTACGTTGTTCCACACGAGCTGACTCAACATTATAAGCAATGCGAGCAACTGGTGAGAAAGAAGCGTCTACCAACAGGCGACCAATCGGGCGATCGTCGTCTTCGGTTTGAGCACGGGCAGAAGCCGGTACATAACCGCGACCACGTTCAACACGAATACGCATGCTGATATCATTGTTACCTGTCAGATGACAGATAACATGATCTGGGTTCACGATAGAGACATCGCCGTCGTGGGTGATATCTGCTGCAGTAACAGGGCCTGCGCCGGACTTGCTCAATGTGAGCATAGCCTCGTCTTTACCCTCGATAGTCACTGCTAACCCTTTCAGGTTCAGCAAGATTTCAAGGATATCTTCTTGTACGCCTTCCTTGCTGCTATATTCATGCAGCACGCCGTCGATCTCGACTTCGGTAACTGCGCAGCCGGGCATAGACGACAATAGGATGCGACGCAACGCGTTTCCTAAAGTGTGACCAAAACCACGTTCAAGTGGCTCCAGAGTCACCTTGGCACGCGTTGGGTTAACCTGCTCGATATCAACGAGACGCGGTTTAAGAAATTCTGTAACAGAACCCTGCATTGTGTCCTCTCTTGTTTGTTAGCTTTACTTAGAGTAAAGCTCGACGATCAGCTGTTCGTTAATTTCCGCAGACAAGTCGCTACGTTCTGGCAGACGCTTGAAAGCACCTTCCATCTTAGCGGTATCTACTTCAACCCATGTAGGCTTTTCGCGTTGAGCTGCCACTTCTAAAGCCGCTTTAATACGAGCTTGAGTGCGTGACTTCTCACGAATGCTTACAACATCATTCGCAGACACTTTGAATGACGGAATATTAACAACACGACCGTTGACCATAATAGACTTATGGCTAACTAGCTGACGTGATTCAGCACGAGTCGCGCCAAAGCCCATACGATAAACTACGTTATCCAGGCGGCATTCTAAAAGTTGCAACAGGTTTTCACCAGTGTTGCCTTTTGCACGTGCTGCATCTTTGTAATAGTTACGGAACTGCTTTTCCAGCACACCATAAATACGACGAACTTTTTGTTTCTCGCGCAGCTGAGTACCGTACTCAGACAAACGTGGCTTACGAGCGCCATGTTGGCCTGGTGCAGCTTCAAGCTTACACTTCGAATCAATTGCTCTCACACCGCTTTTCAGGAAAAGGTCTGTACCTTCTCGGCGGCTGAGCTTGAGCTTAGGACCCAAGTATCTTGCCATGATCTTTCTCCAATATCCTAGCTAGACGTCGTTATACGCGACGCTTTTTAGGAGGACGACAACCGTTATGAGGGATAGGCGTCACATCGGTAATGTTGGTAATTTTATAACCAACAGCGTTCAGCGCACGAATGGCTGACTCACGACCTGGACCTGGACCCTTCACGAAAACTTCAAGGTTTTTAACACCATAATCCTGAGCAGCAGCACCTGCGCGCTCAGCAGCCACCTGCGCAGCAAATGGAGTAGATTTACGTGAACCACGGAAACCTGAACCACCTGACGTCGCCCATGACAATGCGTTACCCTGACGATCAGTGATAGTAACAATTGTATTGTTGAAAGACGCATGGATATGCGCCATACCATCCGCAACCTGTTTACGTACGCGCTTACGCGGAGAACGTGACGGAACTTTAGCCATTGTCTACCTTCCCGTTACTTCTTGATTGGTTTACGTGGACCTTTGCGTGTACGCGCATTGGTCTTAGTACGTTGCCCACGAAGAGGCAGGCTACGACGATGGCGGAGACCACGATAACAACCAAGGTCCATAAGACGTTTGATGTTCATGGAAATCTCACGACGCAAGTCACCTTCTACAGTGTATTTGGCGACTTCTTCGCGTAGAGTATCAATTTGAGCTTCGCTCAATTCCTTGATCTTAGCATCTTCGGCGATTGAAGTAGCTGCGCAGATTGCTCTAGCGCGAGTACGTCCAATACCAAAAATTGCAGTCAAAGCAATGACTGTATGCTTTTGATCAGGAATGTTAATGCCAGCTATACGGGCCACTATGCACTCCTTATAAGTTAAAGGCCATCTGTGAAAAGCCCGAAAGGATACTCAACAGATGACAGTTTTGCAATCAATTTTTAATCAGCCCTATCAAATAGGGCTGATTAAATGTTTTTAGCCTTGACGCTGTTTGTGTTTTGGTTCAACACAGATAACGCGAACAACGCCACTACGCTTGATGATCTTGCAGTTACGGCAGATCCTCTTCACGGAAGCACGAACTTTCATTTCAACACTCCGTAAGCTAACTTATCGACCAAAGCGATCTAAATTCGCTTTGTTGACCAGATTAGCCTTCTTCATCACAGACTCATATTGATGTGACATCATATGTGTCTGAACCTGAGCCATAAAGTCCATGATCACGACTACCATAATCAGTAGTGAAGTACCGCCAAAATAGAACTGTACTTTCCACGCAATTAACATGAACTCCGGAATTAAGCAGATAAAGGTAATATACAAGGCGCCCGCTAAGGTCAGTCGAGTCATTACTTTATCTATGTAACGCGAAGTCTGTTCGCCAGGACGGATCCCGGGGATGAACGCACCACTCTTCTTCAAGTTATCTGCTGTTTCGCGAGGGTTAAACACCAACGCAGTATAGAAGAAACAGAAAAAGATAATTGCTGCTGCATACAATAATGAGTACAGCGGTTGTCCAGGGGACACAGCCAGTGAAAAATCACTTAACCATGACATAGACGGATTCTGACCGAACCACTGAGCCAGGGTTCCAGGAAACAGAATAATGCTGGACGCAAAAATTGGTGGTATCACACCAGCCATATTCACTTTCAACGGTAAATGCGTTGATTGCGCGGCAAACACCTTACGGCCTTGCTGACGCTTGGCATAGTTAACAACAATACGTCGCTGACCACGCTCAACAAACACTACAAAGTAAGTAACGGCAAATACGATAACCGCAATCAGTAGCAATACTAATACGTTCAAGTCGCCTTGACGCGCCTGCTCGGCCGTTTGGCCAATAGCTGAAGGCAGTCCGGCTACGATACCTGCAAAAATCAGGATCGAAATACCATTCCCTATGCCCCGTTCGGTAATTTGCTCACCTAACCACATCAGGAACATAGTTCCAGTGACTAAGCTCACCACAGCAGTGAAATAGAATCCTACACCTGGGTTTACTACTAAACCCGGAACCAGATTCGGCAATCCTGTTGCAATACCGACCGACTGGAATGTACCCAGCACGAGTGTACCCCAACGAGTATACTGACTGATTTTCTTACGTCCTGACTCGCCTTCTTTTTTCAATTCAGCTAATGCAGGATGTACCACAGTCAATAATTGCATAATGATCGATGCCGAGATATACGGCATGATCCCTAGTGCAAAGATGGAAGCGCGCTCAAGGGCACCACCCGAGAACATGTTAAACATGCCCAGGATGGTTCCTTTTTGCTGAGTAAACAGCTCGGCTAATACAGCAGCGTCAATACCAGGAATCGGTACAAATGAACCCGCCCTAAAGACGATAATCGCACCAATCACGAACAGGAGACGACGTTTCAATTCTGAAAAACCGCCCTTCGCGCTTTTTAAATCAAGTCCTGGTTTTGCCATCGACGTATTATTCCTCGATCTTACCGCCAGCAGCTTCGATAGCTGCGCGAGCACCTTTAGTAACCCGCAGACCTTTAACAGTCACTGGGCGTTCAATGGTACCTGAAAGAACGATTTTCGCAAACAGGATGTTGCGAGTAATTACGTTCGCATCTTTTAATGCGTTCAGGTCGATAACATCACCGTTAACTTTTGCCAGTTCGAGTAAACGAACTTCAGCAGTTACCAAAGCGATACGTGAAGTAAAGCCGAACTTAGGTAAACGGATCTTCAGTGGCATTTGACCACCCTCGAATCCAGGACGTACACCGCCGCCAGAACGAGATTTTTGACCCTTGTGACCGCGACCAGCAGTCTTACCCAAGCCTGAACCAATACCACGACCTACACGCTTAGGTGCAGACTTAGAGCCTGCAGCTGGAGATAGAGTATTTAAACGCATCTATTAATCCTCCACCTTAACCATGTAGTAGACCTTGTTAATCATACCGCGAACAGCAGGAGTATCTTGCAGTTCAACAGTGTGACCAATACGACGTAGACCTAAACCAGTCAGGGTCGCTCTGTGCTTTGGCAAACGACCAATAGCACTTTTAGTCTGAGTGACTTTTACAGTTTTAGTAGCCATGGTGCATTACCCCCGAATTTCATCAACATTCAGGCCACGCTTAGCTGCGATTTGCGCAGGTGACTTCATGTGCACCAGAGCATCTACAGTCGCGCGAACGATGTTGATCGGGTTAGTAGAACCGTATGCTTTTGACAGAACGTTATGAACGCCTGCTACTTCCAATACGGCACGCATCGCGCCACCGGCAATAATACCGGTACCTTTTGACGCCGGTTGCATGTAAACAAGTGAACCTGAGTGGCGACCTTTCACTGGGTGGTGAAGGGTACCTTTATTCAGTTCAACGGTTACCATGTTACGACGTGCTTTTTCCATTGCCTTTTGAATAGCAGCTGGAACTTCGCGCGCTTTACCATAGCCAAAGCCAACCTTACCATTGCCATCACCCACTACTGTCAGTGCGGTGAAGCTAAAGATACGGCCACCCTTAACTACTTTAGAAACACGATTAACTGCAATTAATTTCTCTTGCAGATCGTCTTTTTGCTGAGCTTCTAATTTAGCCATTGTTATAACCCCTTAGAACTGGAGGCCAGCTTCACGAGCAGCATCTGCCAGCGCAGCTACACGACCGTGATACTTGAAACCAGAACGATCGAAGGCAACAACAGTCACGCCTTTTTCGATCGCGCGTTCAGCAATAGCTTTACCTACTGCTTTAGCTGCGTCTACGTTGCCGGTAGATTTCAGAGCTTCTTTTACTGCTTTTTCAGCGGTAGAAGCTGCTGCAATTACTTGGGCATCGGCATTGATCACCTGAGCATAGATGTGACGTGGTGTACGATGTACAACCAGACGTGTCGCGCCTAGCTCTTGGATCTTCTTACGGGCGCGTAATGCGCGGCGTAAGCGAGATGTTTTCTTATCCATATCGCGTTACCTACTTCTTCTTAGCCTCTTTACGGCGAACGTTTTCGTCGTCATAACGAACACCTTTGCCTTTATAAGGCTCTGGTGGACGATAACCACGAATCTCAGCAGCAACTTGACCAACAACTTGCTTATCAACACCACGAAGGATGATGTCAGTCTGAGTTGGACATTCTACTGTTACGCCAGCGGGCAGCTTGTGTACCAGAGGGTGAGAGAAACCTAAAGTCAGATCAAGATCAGCACCAACGATTTTCGCGCGGTAACCAACACCAACTAACTTCAACTTCTTCTCAAAGCCTTGAGATACACCGATTACCATGTTGTTTAATAAAGCGCGTGCAGTACCAGCCTGTGCCCAAGCGTTAACAACGCCTTCAACAGGTTGAGACTTGATAACGCCTTCTTCAACAACAACAGCAACCGCGCTGTTGAAAACTCGAGTCAGAGAACCTTTACCACCTTTGATGGTAACTTCCTGACCGTTTACAGTCACCTCTACGCCAGCTGGGATAGTGACTGGTGCTTTTGCTACACGAGACATTCCTAGCTCCTTAAGCTACGTAGCAGATAACCTCACCACCCATGCCTACAAGGCGGGCGGCACGATCAGTCATCAGGCCTTGAGAAGTGGAAACGATTGCGACACCCAGTCCGCCCATCACTTTTGGTAACTCGTCTTTACCTTTGTAAATACGAAGACCAGGACGGCTTACACGCTGGATAGTCTCAACGACTGGCTGACCCTGGAAATACTTAAGAGTGATTTCCAGTTCAGGTTTGGCTTCACCTGCAACTGCGTAATCAGTGATATAACCTTCTTCTTTAAGCAGCTTTGCGATAGCAACTTTCAGCTTAGCAGAAGGCATCTTCACAGATACTTTGTTAGCAGCTTGGCCGTTACGGATACGGGTTAACATATCCGCAATAGGATCTTGCATGCTCATATTAGCTTACTCCGTGACAAGTATTACCAGCTGGCCTTACGCAGACCAGGAACTTCACCACGCATTGTTGCTTCGCGCAGTTTAATACGGCTTAAGCCGAATTTGCGCAAGAAGCCATGCGGGCGACCAGTTTGATTACAACGATTACGCTGACGCGCGGCGCTGGAATCACGTGGTAGAGCTTGCAGCTTAAGAACCGCATCCCAACGATCTTCGTCAGAAGTCAGTGGGCTGTTAATGATTTGCTTAAGTGCCGCGCGCTTTTCAGCGTACTTGGCCACGAGCTTTGCACGTTTGACTTCACGTGCTTTCATTGAAGTTTTTGCCATTACGCTACCCTTATTTTTTGAATGGGAAGTTAAAAGCGTCTAACAGAGCTCGACCTTCTTCATCAGTCTTCGCAGAGGTAGTGATAACAATATCCATACCGCGAATCTTATCGATTTTATCATAATCGATTTCTGGGAAGATGATTTGCTCACGCACACCCATAGCGTAGTTACCACGACCGTCGAATGACTTAGCACTCAGACCGCGGAAATCACGAATACGTGGGATTGCGATGTCAACCAAACGCTCTAAAAATTCCCACATGCGCTCACCGCGCAGGGTTACTTTACAACCAATAGGGTAGCCTTCACGGATTTTAAAACCAGCAACTGACTTACGAGCAACAGTCACTACTGGCTTTTGGCCAGCGATTGCAGTCATGTCACGAACAGCAGCGTCCATAACTTTCTTATCTGCAACAGCTTCACCAACACCCATGTTCAGGGTGATTTTATCAATCCGAGGGACTTGCATGACACTGCTATAACCGAACTTTTTAGCCAGTTCAGCGATCACAGTCTCTTTATATTTATCATGCAGTTTCGCCATCGTTTACTCCAGTTACTTAACGAGTTCACCGTTCGATTTAAAGAAACGAACTTTTTTGCCGTCTTCAAATCGGAAACCAACACGATCAGCCTTGCCTGTGGCATGGTTGAAGATCGCAACGTTTGATGATTGAAGTGGTGCTTCTTTCTCAACGATGCCACCAGTTACGCCCAGTTGTGGGTTTGGCTTGGTGTGCTTCTTAACGAGATTGATACCTTCAACAATCACTTTACCAGTAGGAAGTACTTGGGAAACTTTTGCGCGTTTACCCTTGTCTTTGCCTGCCAGTATAATTACTTCGTCTTGACGACGGATTTTAGCTGCCATTTTGAAGCTCCTTTACAGTACTTCTGGTGCCAGCGATACGATTTTCATAAATTGCTCATTGCGCAATTCACGTGTCACTGGTCCAAAGATACGAGTACCAATCGGTGCAAGGTTTGCGTTAAGCAAAACTGCTGCATTCCGATCGAAGCGAATGACAGAACCATCTGGACGACGTACGCCTTTCTTAGTACGGACTACCACCGCGTTATACACATCACCTTTCTTCGCTTTAGCGCGAGGAATAGCTTCTTTAACAGAAACCTTGATGATGTCGCCGATACCGGCATAACGACGATGAGAGCCACCCAAGACCTTAATACACTGAACTCTGCGAGCGCCGCTGTTACACGCGACATCCAGAGTCGATTGCATTTGGATCATTTTAAGTGCTCCGCTATCGTTACTACACAAAATCCCGTTTAGACGGGGTTATTTTCTTACCTCATTTTTGGCCAATATTGGTCAAAAATGGAGCGCAATTATAACACCATAAAATAGGCTTGGATAGTATTAAAAAACAAACGGCCCCAAAAAAGGGGCCGTTTCGCTAAAAAGACCTTACGCTACGTTAGGTCTAAAAACTACTTCAACCAGAGTCCAAGACTTAGTCTTAGACAGAGGACGACATTCACGGATAGTGACTACATCGCCTTCTTGACACTGATTTTGCTCGTCATGGGCATGAATCTTGGTAGTACGTTTGATGTACTTGCCATAGATTGGGTGCTTAACTTGACGTTCAATGGCAACAGTGATGGACTTGTCCATCTTATTGCTGGTCACACGACCTTGCAAAGTACGGATTGCCTGAGACATTATGCACCTGCCTTAGAAGTAATAATGGTCTTAACGCGCGCAATGTTACGACGCACTGTTTTCAGCTGGTGAGTTTGAGCCAGTTGACCAGTTGCGTGTTGCATGCGCAGGTTAAACTGCTCACGCAGCAGACCAAGTAATTCAGCGTTTAATTCTTCAACGCCCTTTTCTCTTAGTTCGCTCGCTTTCATTACATCACCGTCTTAGTTACGAAGGTAGTCTTGATTGGCAACTTGGCAGCGGCCAGTGCGAAAGCTTCGCGGGCCAACTCTTCAGATACGCCATTCATTTCGTAGAGTACCTTACCAGGTTGAATCTGACATACCCAGTATTCAACGTTACCTTTACCTTTACCCATACGCACTTCAAGAGGCTTAGAGGTAATTGGCTTGTCTGGGAAAACCCGAATCCAGATTTGTCCCTGACGCTTAATGTGACGTGTCATTGCACGACGCGCAGATTCGATCTGGCGAGCAGTTAAGCGGCCACGGCCGACTGCTTTCAGACCGAAAGTACCGAAGCTTACTTCAGTACCGTTCGCTAGACCACGGTTGCGGCCTTTGAACATCTTGCGAAACTTCATACGTTTAGGTTGCAGCATTGCTGGCTCTCCTACTTGTTACGAGGCTTGCGCTTAGGTTGCTGCTTCGGCTCTTCGATCTGAGGCAGCATACCGTCCAGAACTTCACCTTTGAAGATCCAAACTTTAATGCCAATCACACCGTATTGGGTGTGACTTTCTGCAGTAGAATAGTCGATGTCAGCACGCAGGGTATGCAAAGGTACACGACCTTCACGATACCACTCTGAACGCGCAATCTCAGCGCCGCCTAAACGGCCACTAACTTCTACTTTGATACCTTGGGCACCGATACGCATGGCGTTTTGTACTGCGCGCTTCATAGCACGACGGAACATTACGCGACGCTCTAGCTGCTGAGCAATAGAGTCAGCTACCAGTTTTGCGTCCATTTCAGGCTTACGGATCTCAGCGATGTTAATCTGAGCAGGGGTACCAGTCAGTTTTGCAACTTCGGCACGCAATACTTCAACATCTTCGCCTTTCTTACCAATCACAATACCTGGGCGGGCAGTGTGAATAGTAATGCGAATGCTTTTCGCTGGGCGTTCGATAACAATCTTAGATACTGATGCGGCTTTCAGCTTCTTTTCAAGAAACTTACGCACTTCCCAGTCGCTGTTCAGATTATTTGCATAGTCTGACTTATCTGCGTACCAGGTAGAGATCCAAGGCTTAGTGATACCCAGACGGATACCATTAGGATGTACTTTCTGTCCCATTGCTCTCTCCTAGCGATCTGATACAACCACAGTAATGTGGCTGGTACGCTTCATGATACGATCAGCACGACCTTTAGCACGAGGCATGATGCGCTTCATAGTTGGGCCTTCGTCTACGAAAACCTTGGCTATTTTCAGCTCGTCGATGTCTGCACCTTCGTTGTGCTCTGCGTTTGCAATAGCTGAGTCAACTACTTTCTTTACCAGTACGGCCGCTTTCTTAGGGCTGAAGGTCAAGATCTCAAGGGCCTTTGAAACAGGCAAACCGCGGATCTGATCAGCAACTAAGCGAGCTTTTTGCGCTGAAGTACGGGCAAAACGATGTTTAGCTAAAACTTCCATCTTATTCCTCCCGTATTAACGCTTCTTCGCTTTCTTATCTGCAGCATGGCCGCGATAAGTGCGAGTTGGTGAGAATTCACCCAGTTTATGGCCTATCATTTCGTCAGTTACGAAAACAGGTACGTGCTGACGACCATTATGGACAGCGATGGTCAAACCAATCATAGTTGGGATGATCATTGAGCGGCGAGACCAAGTTTTAATTGGCTTCTTGTCACCGGCTTCCATCGCTTTCTCTACCTTCTTCAGCAAGTGCAGGTCAATGAAAGGACCTTTCTTGAGAGAACGTGGCATGGCGAATCCTCTTATTACTTATTACGACGACGTACAATGTACTTGTCAGTGCGCTTATTACTACGAGTCTTATAACCCTTAGTAGGAACGCCCCATGGAGTCACTGGGTGACGACCACCTGAAGTACGACCTTCACCACCACCATGTGGGTGATCTACAGGGTTCATTGCAACACCACGCACTGTCGGGCGAATGCCTCTCCAGCGCTTAGCACCTGCTTTACCTAACTGGCGCAGCATGTGTTCGGCGTTACCAACTTCACCTAAAGTCGCGCGGCAATCTACTGGAACTTTACGCATTTCGCCAGAGCGAAGACGCAGAGTTGCATAGGCACCATCACGAGCTACAACTTGTACATAAGCACCTGCAGAACGTGCGATCTGAGCGCCTTTACCAGGCTTCATTTCAACAGCGTGTACTACAGAACCCACTGGAATGTTACGCAGTGGCAGTGCATTACCTACTTTGATGTCAGCATCAACACCAGACTTGATCAGGTCACCAGCTTTCATGCCTTTAGCGGCAAGAACATAGCGACGCTCACCGTCAGCGTACAGAACCAGCGCGATGTTCGCGGTACGGTTCGGATCGTATTCCAGGCGTTCTACTTTGCCCTGAATACCATCTTTGTTACGCTTAAAGTCGATCAGACGATAATGTTGCTTATGACCACCGCCCACATGACGGACAGTGATACGACCGGTGTTGTTACGACCACCAGACTTAGATTTTTTCGCCAGCAGGCCAGCAAAAGGTTTACCCTTATGCAGGTCGGTGTTAACCACTTTTACAAGGTGGCGACGACCTGGAGAGGTTGGCTTACATTTAACAATTGCCATGATAATTCTCCCTTTGCTTACTCAGCGCCAACGAAATCAATATCAGCACCAGCAGCCAAGGTAACATAGGCTTTTTTCCAATCGCTGCGACGACCAACACGGCCACCGGTGCGCTTAGTTTTACCTTTGTTTACCAAAGTGCGAACTGAGTCAACTTCAACTTCGAATAGCTTTGCTACGGCAGCTTTAATCTCAGCCTTAGTGGCATCGATAGCTACACGGAAAACTACAGTGTTAGTTTTTTCGGCGTTCACGGTGCTCTTTTCAGAGATGTGCGGAGCCAGAATAACTTTCAGCAAACGTTCTTCGCGGATCATGCTAGCATCTCCTCGATTTGCTTCACAGCAGCAGCAGTCACAAGCACTTTGTTGAAAGCGATCAGACTTACAGGGTCGAGACCTGCAACATCACGAACGTCAACCTTGTACAGATTGCGAGCAGCTAAGAACAAGTTCTCATCAACTTCAGCAGTAACAATTAACACGTCTTCTAAATCCATGGCTGCCAGCTTTGCTTTCAGCTCTTTAGTTTTAGGAGCTTCTACAGAGAACTCTTCAACTACGATCAGACGGTCTTGACGTACCAATTCAGACAGAATGCTCATCAGAGCACCACGGTACATCTTCTTGTTAACTTTTTGGCTGTGATCTTGAGTTTTAGCAGCAAATGTTACGCCGCCTCCACGCCAAATTGGGCTTTTCACACTACCAGCACGAGCACGGCCCGTACCTTTCTGGCGCCAAGGCTTTTTGCCTGAGCCAGTTACTTCCGCGCGAGTCTTTTGAGCACGAGTGCCCTGACGCGCGTTTGCAGCGTATGCTACAACTACCTGATGAACCAGTGCTTCATTAAAGTCACGGCCGAAGGTAGTTTCGGAAACTTCAAGAGCGCGTTGCGCGTCTTTCAATACCAATTCCATTACTATCTCCTCAGACCTTAAGCTTTAACAGCAGGCTTGATAATCAAGTCGCCATTGGTAGCGCCAGGAACGGCACCTCTCACCAGTAGCAGGTTACGCTCAGCATCTACACGTACAACGTCTAGATTTTGAGTAGTTACTTGCTCGGCACCCATGTGGCCTGACATTTTCTTGCCTTTAAATACGCGACCTGGCGACTGGTTCTGACCGATAGAACCGTTCGCGCGGTGCGCCAAGGAGTTACCGTGAGTCATATCTTGAGTACGGAAGTTCCAACGCTTAACGCCGCCCTGGAAACCTTTACCTTTTGATTGACCGGTAACATCTACTTTCGCTACATCAGCGAAGATATCAACGTTCAGCTCAGCACCAACTTCAATGCCTTCGCCTTCACCGTCTGCCAGACGAACTTCCCACAAACCACGGCCGGCTTCAACGCCTGCCTTGGCAAAATGGCCAGCTTCTGGCTTAGTGATGCGATTGGCTTTTTTGGCACCTGTTGTAACTTGCAGTGCACGGTAACCGTCAGTTTCCAAAGTTTTCACTTGGGTAACACGGTTAGCGGCAACTTCAATTACGGTTACCGGGATTGAAACGCCATCTTCAGTGAAGATGCGAGTCATACCCACTTTACGACCAATAAGACCGATAGCCATCTCTCAAACCTCTTCTTTGGATCTCAATTAACCCAAGCTAATCTGAACATCTACACCAGCGGCAAGATCCAGACGCATCAGAGCGTCAACGGTCTTCTCGGTTGGCTCTACGATGTCAACCAGACGCTTGTGAGTACGCAGTTCGTACTGGTCACGTGCATCTTTATTAACGTGCGGAGAGATCAAAATGGTGTAACGCTCTTTACGCGTAGGTAGTGGAATAGGACCACGTACCTGGGCGCCAGTACGTTTAGCAGTTTCAACGATTTCCGCAGTAGACTGATCAATCAAACGATGATCGAATCCTTTTAAGCGGATACGGATTCTTTGGTTCTGCATTGACCAGAGCTCCTAAAATGGACACATAAAAAATCACCCTCTAGCCGTTTCAATATAGAAAGGCAGAGCGAGATGATTTAACCGTTCGACTCCCAATCGGAGCCGCTGTTTATGATTAAGGCAATTGCTTAATCAATATATTCGCTTACTTTAAGTAAGTGAGGGGCACATTATACACGGCTACTTTTAAATAGCAACCCTGCTGTGCGAATAATCAACATTAATGCTGTTTATTAAAGTGCGCGGATTATACGGTCTTTTTTTGATGAGTGCAATTATTTCGTGACAATCTGCTTTTTCTGAACAATTAACCATATCCAAATCGCAGCCAATAAAAAAGGAGACCTAAGTCTCCTCTTTTAGTGTCTAACTAAGTTCGCAATTAAGCGATGATCTTAGCAACAACACCAGCACCAACAGTACGGCCACCTTCACGGATAGCGAAGCGTAAACCTTCGTCCATCGCGATTGGGCAAATCAGGGTAACAACCATCTTGATGTTGTCGCCTGGCATTACCATTTCAACGCCTTCTGGCAGTTCGATAGTACCGGTTACGTCAGTTGTACGGAAGTAGAACTGTGGACGGTAGCCTTTGAAGAATGGAGTGTGACGTCCGCCTTCATCTTTAGACAGTACGTATACTTCTGATTCAAAAGTAGTGTGTGGGTTGATTGAGCCTGGCTTAGCCAGTACTTGACCACGTTCTACGTCATCACGCTTAGTACCACGTAACAGAACACCACAGTTCTCACCTGCACGACCTTCGTCAAGCAGTTTACGGAACATTTCAACACCAGTACAAGTAGTCTTAGTAGTGTCACGAACACCAACGATTTCTACTTCGTCACCAACTTTAACGATACCGCGCTCTACACGACCAGTTACTACAGTACCACGGCCTGAAATAGAGAATACGTCTTCGATTGGCAGCAGGAATGGCTTATCGATGTCACGCTCTGGCTCTGGAATATAAGAATCCAGGGCTTCTGCCAGTTCAATGATCTTAGCTTCCCACTCAGGCTCGCCTTCCAGTGCTTTCAGAGCAGAACCCTGAATTACTGGTAAATCATCACCTGGGAAGTCATATTCAGACAGCAGTTCACGAACTTCCATCTCAACCAGTTCCAGCAGCTCTTCGTCATCTACCATGTCACACTTGTTCATGAATACGATGATGAAAGGTACACCTACCTGACGAGAAAGCAGGATGTGCTCACGAGTCTGTGGCATTGGACCATCAGTAGAAGCAACTACCAGGATAGCGCCGTCCATCTGAGCAGCACCAGTGATCATGTTTTTAACATAATCGGCGTGACCTGGACAGTCTACGTGCGCATAGTGGCGTGAAGGAGTGTCATATTCGATGTGAGAGGTATTAATGGTAATACCGCGCTCACGCTCTTCTGGAGCGTTATCGATTTGTGCGAAATCACGAGCTTCACCACCGTAGGTTTTAGCCAGTACGTGTGAAATAGCAGCGGTCAGAGTGGTTTTACCATGGTCAACGTGACCGATGGTGCCCACGTTAACGTGGGGTTTTTTACGTTCAAATTTAGCTTTAGCCACGATAAATTCCTTTCTTTTCAGAAATACCCGTCATTCGGGAGATAATCAGTCAAAATTGCAGGCCTGCCCCAGCCAAAATTAATTGCGGGACTCGATCACTGCCTTAGCAATGTTTTGTGGTGCTTCAGCGTACTTCAAAAACTCCATAGAGTATGAAGCACGACCCTGAGATGCGGACCGCAAATCAGTCGCATAACCAAACATTTCAGATAAAGGTACTACAGCATGGACCAGTTTAACACCACCGATGCCATCGTCCATTCCTTCGATTATTCCGCGGCGACGGCTCAGATCTCCGACCACGTCACCCATATAATCTTCAGGGGTAGTTACCTCAACTTTCATGCAAGGCTCGAGCAACACAGGGTTGGCTTGAAGCGCACCCTTCTTGAAGCCCATAGAACCTGCAACCTTGAAAGCCATCTCATTCGAATCCACATCATGATATGAACCATCGAATAAAGTGACTTTCACGTCCAACACAGGGAAGCCGGCAAGTACGCCATTCTTCGTCTGTTCTTGGATACCTTTGTCAACGGCTGGAATGTATTCCTTTGGAATAACACCACCAACAATAGCGTTGACGAATTCATAACCAAAGCCTTCTTCTTGCGGCTCCAGCTTTAACCATACGTGACCAAATTGACCGCGACCGCCTGACTGACGAACAAACTTGCCTTCAACTTCAACCGCTGAGCGGATAGTTTCACGATAGGCAACTTGTGGCTTACCAACGTTACATTCAACGCTAAACTCACGGCGCATGCGGTCAACGATGATATCCAAGTGTAGCTCACCCATACCAGAAATCAGGGTTTGCCCTGACTCTTCATCGGTCTCTACACGGAAAGATGGATCTTCTGCGGCTAACTTTTGTAGCGCGATACCCATCTTATCTTGATCAGCTTTCGATCTTGGCTCTACTGCGATAGTAATCACTGGCTCAGGAAATTCCATGCGCTCAAGAATTACTTTGTGATCAGGGTCACACAAGGTATCGCCTGTGGTCACATCTTTCAAGCCAATCAATGCGGCGATATCACCGGCACGTACTTCTTTTAATTCGTTGCGGTCATTAGCATGCATCTGCACGATACGGCCAATACGCTCACGTTTCATTTTTACTGAGTTATAAGCGGCTGAACCTGACTCTAATACACCGGAATATACACGAATAAAGGTCAAGGTACCGACAAATGGGTCAGTTGCAATTTTAAATGCCAACGCAGAGAACGGGGCATCATCTTCAGCATGACGCTCAACTTCTTGCTCATCCTCATCGATACCTTTAATGGCAGGCACATCGATTGGGGCTGGCAGATATTCAACCACGGCATCAAGCACAGCTTGAACACCTTTATTCTTAAAGGCACTACCGCAGGTTGCTAATACAATTTCGTTATTAATGGTACGTTGGCGCAGCGCGAGCTTAATTTCTTCTTCTGACAAATCACCTTCTTCTAGGTATTTATCCATCAGCTCGTCAGTGGCCTCTGCCGCTGCTTCAACCAGGTACTCACGCATCTCAGTTGCTTTCGCCACTAAGTGCTCAGGAATTGGCTCATAAGTAAAAGTCATACCCTGGTCTGCTTCATTCCAGTTAATGGCTTTCATCTTAATCAGGTCAACAACCCCTTTAAAATTCTCTTCGGCACCGATATTCATTTGAATAGGTACACAGGTCGCACCCAAGCGCTTACGAATTTGATTCACTACGCGATCAAAATCAGCGCCAGCACGGTCCATCTTGTTCACAAACACCATACGCGGAACGTGGTATTTGTCAGCTTGACGCCATACTGTTTCAGATTGGGGCTCTACTCCAGATGAACCACAAAAGACTACCACAGCACCATCAAGCACGCGTAATGAGCGCTCAACTTCAATGGTAAAGTCAACGTGACCAGGAGTATCAATGATATTAATACGATGTTCAGTGAACTGAGCATCCATACCGCGCCAGAAGGTGGTCACGGCCGCAGAGGTGATAGTAATGCCTCGCTCTTGCTCTTGCACCATCCAGTCAGTTGTTGCTGCACCATCGTGAACTTCACCGATCTTATGAGACAATCCGGTATAAAACAGTACACGTTCTGTCGTAGTGGTTTTACCAGCGTCAACGTGAGCACAAATACCGATATTACGGTAACGCTCAATTGGAGTTGTACGAGCCACGATTTATTCCCTCTTAACCAGGTTGTCCTGGGCAAATCGATAAAGGCGTGGGCTTGCGCCCACCCCCATATAAAGCAATTACCAGCGGTAATGAGCAAACGCTTTGTTTGCTTCTGCCATGCGATGCACGTCTTCGCGCTTCTTAACGGCAGTGCCTTTGTTGTCGGATGCGTCCAGCATTTCACCAGCCAGGCGCAGAGCCATAGATTTTTCACCACGCTTACGAGCAGCTTCAACCAACCAACGCATTGCTAACGCATTGCGACGAACTGGGCGAACTTCACAAGGAACTTGATAAGTAGAACCACCAACGCGACGAGATTTAACTTCGACAGTTGGACGTACGTTATCTAAAGCTGCTTCCAGGATTACCAGATGATCTTCGCCTTTTTTGGCAGAAACAACATCTAATGCTTTGTAGATAATTTTTTCAGCAGTCGACTTTTTGCCGTCCTGCATAATGACGTTGATGAACTTAGCCAGCAACTCACTGTGGAACTTTGGATCAGGTAGGATTTTACGTTGTCCTACAACGCGACGTCTTGGCATAACAATTCTCCGTATGCTTCAGGGATTTCCAAAACTGGAATCTCAATTAATCTAGCTTGGCC
Source organism: Shewanella sp. SNU WT4 (assembly GCF_006494715.1). NCBI lineage: Bacteria > Pseudomonadati > Pseudomonadota > Gammaproteobacteria > Alteromonadales > Shewanellaceae > Shewanella > Shewanella sp. SNU WT4. The sequence continues at coordinate 366,509 of NZ_CP041151.1, read as the reverse complement.
TTACTTAACGGATACGTTAAGACTTAGGACGCTTAGCACCGTACTTAGAACGAGCTTGGCGACGAGTAGTCACGCCAGCACAGTCTAATGCGCCACGAATAGTGTGATAGCGCACACCTGGTAAGTCTTTAACACGACCACCACGGATCAGGATCACACTGTGCTCTTGCAGGTTGTGGCCTTCACCGCCGATGTATGAAGTAACTTCAAAACCGTTGGTCAAACGCACACGTGCTACTTTACGCAGAGCAGAGTTTGGTTTCTTAGGGGTAGTGGTGTACACACGAGTACAAACACCACGCTTTTGTGGGCACGCGGCCAACGCTGGAACATTGGTTTTTTCTACCAATGCGCGACGTGGCTTACGTACCAACTGGTTAACTGTTGCCATTTAAAGCTCCAATCAGTTGATAATAACTGAAGTTGTAAGGGTGTAAAAAATCTATTCCCACAAGTGTGGGAGGCGGAATTTTAGAAAGCTAATGCCAGCCTGTCAAGAAATAGCCAACTTTAGTGTGAAATTCCGATAAAAAAGGCGCCTTAAGGCGCCTTTTTCAGTGCGCGAGGTTATTAATCCTGCCCAGATGTCATGTTCAGCAGATCAGCTAAGTTTTGTTCAGCTTCACTTGCACTGATAGTCGGGGCAACTTTAGCCTCTGACTTACCACGAGCTTGGTTACGCTTAATGTGATAAGCATAGCCAGTACCAGCAGGGATCAAACGACCAACGATTACGTTTTCTTTCAGACCACGTAAATCATCGCTCTTACCACCAACGGCAGCTTCAGTTAACACACGAGTTGTTTCCTGGAACGATGCTGCTGAGATAAATGACTCAGTTGCCAACGATGCTTTGGTGATACCCAGTAATTCACGATCGAATTTAGCGGTAATCTTGCCTTGTGCTTCCAGTTCGCGGTTTGCGATTTTCACGCGCGCCACTTCAACTTGCTCACCTTCTAAGAACTCAGTGTCACCGGCTTCGGTAATGATACACTTACGCAGCATCTGACGAACGATCACTTCGATGTGCTTGTCGTTAATCTTTACACCCTGCAGACGGTAAACGTCCTGCACTTCGTTGGTGATGTAGTTGGCGACATGGTGGATACCACGCAGACGCAAAATGTCGTGAGCGGCTTCTGGGCCGTCAGCAATCACTTCGCCACGCTCAACTTTTTCACCTTCGAACACGTTCAGGTTACGCCACTTAGGGATCATCTCTTCATAAGCATCGCCGTCGTTCGGTGTAATCACCAATCGACGCTTACCTTTAGTTTCTTTACCGAAACTAATGGTACCTGAGATCTCTGCCAAAATAGCAGGCTCCTTCGGTTTACGTGCTTCGAACAGATCCGCTACGCGTGGCAGACCACCGGTAATATCGCGTGTCTTAGACGATTCTTGTGGAATACGAGCTAACGCATCACCCACTCGAATTTGCGCGTTATCTTGCAGGTTCACAATCGCGTTACCTGGCAAGAAGTACTGAGCTGGAATCTCGGTACCAGGGATCATCAGATCAGCGCCGTGCTCGTTAACCAGACGTATCATTGGGCGCATTTCTTTACCCGCTGAGTTACGTTGACCAACGTCCAGAACCACAATTGAAGACAAACCAGTCAGTTCGTCGGTTTGTGTAGTCATGGTCACGCCATCGATCATATCCTGGAACTTAACATAACCCGCCACTTCAGTGATGATTGGGTGAGTATGTGGATCCCAGTTTGCGATGATTTCGCCAGCGTTTACCGAAGTATCATCCAGTTTTTCAAGCACGGTACCGTAAGGTACTTTATAGCGCTCTTTCTCACGACCTAACTCATCGATGATGGCCAGTTCAGAAGAACGAGAAACGATTACCAGCTTACCTTCGTTGTTAGTTACGTGCTTAGCATTGTGCAGTTTCAAACTACCAGAGTTCTTAACTTGAACATTGTTTTCAGCAGACGCTCGAGACGCCGCACCACCGATGTGGAAGGTACGCATCGTTAACTGTGTACCAGGTTCACCGATTGACTGTGCGGCGATAACACCGATAGCCTCACCGTGGTTGATGATATGGCCACGAGCCAAGTCACGACCATAACAGTTAGCACACACACCAAAGTCAGTATTACAGCTGATCACAGAGCGAACGATAACTTCATCAACGCTGTTTTCTTCTAACTTGTCACACCAAGCTTCGTCTAACAGGGTATTGCGAGGAGCTAATACGTCATTAGTACCTGGATAGAATACGTCAATAGCAACCACACGGCCCAGTACGCGTTCGCGTAATGGCTCAACCACATCACCACCTTCAATCAGCGGCTTCATGGTCAGACCTTCGTGAGTACCACAATCGTCTTCAATAACAACTAAGTCTTGAGCAACATCAACCAGACGACGAGTCAGGTAACCCGAGTTAGCTGTCTTCAATGCGGTATCGGCAAGACCCTTACGCGCACCGTGAGTCGAAATAAAGTACTGAAGTACGTTCAGACCTTCACGGAAGTTTGCCACAATTGGGGTCTCAATGATCGAACCATCTGGTTTCGCCATCAGACCACGCATACCCGCCAACTGACGGATCTGGGCAGCACTACCACGAGCGCCTGAGTCGGCCATCATAAAGATACTGTTGAATGACTTCTGTCTTTCTTCAACGCCATCTTTGTTGATAACGGCTTCAGTCGACAGGTTCTCCATCATCGCCTTAGACACTTTTTCGTTTGTCCGGGCCCAGATATCGATAACCTTGTTATAACGCTCACCTGCAGTAACCAAACCAGACTGGAACTGTTCTTGAATTTCCAGTACTTCAGCTTCCGCATCAGCAACTAATTCAATCTTCTCATCTGGGATCACCATGTCGTTGATACCTACAGAGGCACCAGAGATAGTGGCGAAATGGAAACCGGTATACATCAATTGGTCAGCGAAGATAACAGTATCTTTCAGACCCATTTGACGATAACAAGTGTTCAGCAGCTTAGAGATCTGCTTTTTACCCATGTCTTGGTTCACTAAGTCAAATGACATGCCTTGTGGCAGGATCATCGACAGCAGTGCACGACCAACAGTGGTATCTACAATGCGACGGCTCTGAGTACGCTCACCGTTCTCAGCAATGTGAGTTTCAGTGATACGTACTTTCACGCGTGAGTGCAGTTCAACAACACCTACACGGTAAGCTTTCTCAGCTTCAGCCACACAGGCAAATGCCATGCCTTCACCTTTACCGTTAACTTTTTCACGGCTGGTGTAGTACAGGCCCAATACCACGTCCTGAGAAGGAACGATAATTGGTTCACCGTTTGCTGGTGACAGAATGTTGTTGGTTGACATCATCAACGCACGAGCTTCTAACTGAGCTTCCAGAGTCAGAGGAACGTGAACAGCCATTTGGTCACCGTCGAAGTCGGCGTTGTATGCCGCACACACTAATGGGTGCAGTTGAATCGCTTTACCTTCGATCAGTACTGGTTCAAACGCCTGGATACCCAGACGGTGAAGTGTTGGTGCACGGTTAAGCAATACTGGATGTTCGCGGATCACTTCATCCAATACGTCCCACACTTCGCCTACTTCACGCTCAACCATTTTCTTAGCAGCTTTAATGGTAGTAGCTAAGCCACGACCTTCTAACTTGCCATAGATGAACGGCTTGAACAGTTCCAGAGCCATCTTCTTAGGAAGACCACACTGATGCAGACGTAAGGTTGGACCTACGGTAATTACCGAACGACCAGAGTAGTCAACGCGCTTACCGAGCAAGTTCTGACGGAAACGACCTTGCTTACCTTTGATCATGTCGGCCAAAGACTTCAGAGGACGCTTGTTAGAACCTGTGATAGCACGACCACGACGACCGTTATCTAACAGGGCATCAACAGATTCCTGCAACATACGCTTTTCGTTGCGTACGATAATATCTGGCGCAGCCAGATCTAACAGACGCTTCAAACGGTTGTTACGGTTGATCACGCGACGATATAAATCGTTCAGATCTGACGTCGCAAAGCGACCGCCATCCAGTGGTACCAAAGGACGTAAGTCAGGTGGCAGTACTGGCAGCACTTTCAAGATCATCCACTCAGGCTTGTTGCCTGAAGTGAAGAAAGCTTCCATCAGCTTTAAACGCTTGGTGACTTTCTTACGACGTGTTTCAGAGTTGATTGATGGCAGCTCTTCACGCATTTGCTCGATTTCTTTTTCGAGATCAATTGCGCGCAGCAGTTCTAATACTGCTTCAGCACCCATCTTAGCTTCAAACTCATCACCGTACTCTTCTAAGGCATCTAAGTAGGTTTCTTCAGTCAACATTTGACCGCGCTCGAGGCTAGTCATACCAGCTTCGATAACTACAAAAGATTCAAAGTACAGAACACGTTCGATATCACGCAAGGTCATATCCAGCATCAAACCGATACGGGATGGCAGTGATTTCAAGAACCAAATGTGGGCAACTGGGCTTGCCAGTTCAATGTGACCCATGCGCTCACGACGCACTTTAGTTTGAGTCACTTCAACGCCACACTTCTCACAGATCACTCCGCGATGCTTAAGGCGTTTGTATTTACCACACAAACATTCGTAATCTTTTACCGGACCAAAAATACGCGCACAGAACAAACCTTCACGCTCAGGCTTGAAAGTACGGTAGTTAATGGTTTCAGGCTTCTTAACTTCACCAAATGACCAAGAACGGATCAGATCAGGTGACGCAAGGCCAATCTTGATACCATTAAATTCTTCAGTCTTACTTTGCTGTTTCAGAAACTTTAATAAGTCTTTCACGTTTCTCTCCTGAAGGAGTTAAACCGGATGCCCCGCCGAGGCGGGACACCAATTTATGTTGCCAAACGAAGCGGGCTTCGCTTAGTCCTGATCCAACTCGATATTAATACCAAGTGAACGGATTTCCTTCAGCAATACGTTGAAGGACTCAGGCATACCAGGTTGCATTTGATGATTTCCGTCCACGATGTTCTTATACATCTGTGTACGACCATTCACGTCATCTGACTTAACGGTAAGCATTTCCTGCAAGGTATAAGCAGCGCCATACGCTTCCAGGGCCCATACTTCCATCTCACCGAAACGCTGACCACCGAACTGAGCTTTACCACCCAGCGGCTGCTGAGTAACTAAGCTGTAAGAACCGGTAGAACGGGCATGCATCTTGTCGTCAACCAAGTGGTTAAGCTTCAGCATGTACATGTAACCTACGGTTACTTCACGCTCAAACTCATTACCGGTACGACCATCAAACAGTTTCAACTGACCTGAAGTTGGCAAGCCTGCCAATTCCAGCATCTGCTTGATTTCAGATTCTTTTGCACCGTCGAATGCAGGGGTAGCAACAGGTAAACCACCTTTCAGGTGTTTAGCCAAGCGCAACACTTCTTCATCGGTAAAGCTGTCAATATCAACACGCTGCAGTGCATCACCCAGCTCGTAAGCTTTCTTCAGATACTCACGCAGCTCAGCTAACTCGCGTTGCTCTTCAAGCATCTCAGTAATACGATTACCGATACCCTTAGCAGCAGCACCCAAGTGAACTTCCAATACCTGACCGATGTTCATACGCGATGGTACACCCAGCGGGTTCAGTACGATGTCAACAGGGTTACCCTTGTCATCGTATGGCATGTCTTCAATTGGACAGATCTTAGAGATAACACCCTTGTTACCGTGACGACCAGCCATCTTGTCACCAGGTTGGATAGTACGCTTAACCGCTAAGTAAACTTTAACGATTTTCAGTACACCTGGAGCCAGATCATCACCTTGGGTGATCTTGCGACGCTTGATATCAAACTTCTTATCGAAATCAGCTTTCAGCTCTTCGTGCTGTTCTGCCAACTGCTCTAATTCAGTTTGCTTAGTCTCGTCGTCGATCACTTGTACCAGTAATTCCTTCCGTGGAATTTCGGTCAGCTTAGCTTCGCTAAATCCAGCACCCAGTAACAAGTTACGTGCACGGCCCAAAACACCTTCTTCAAGGATCTTGAACTCTTCAGTCAAGTCTTTACGAGCTTGAGCTATGTGCATCTCTTCGATTTCTACGGCACGCTTGTCTTTCTCTACGCCATCACGGGTAAATACTTGAACGTCGATTACGGTACCTTTCACAGAGTTAGGTACACGCAGCGAGCTGTCTTTAACGTCAGAGGCTTTTTCACCGAAGATAGCGCGGAGTAACTTTTCTTCTGGAGTCAGCTGAGTTTCGCCTTTAGGCGTTACTTTACCTACCAGAATGTCGCCGCCCTTCACTTCTGCACCAATGTAAACGATACCTGACTCGTCTAATTTAGACAGAGCAGATTCGCCCACGTTTGGAATGTCAGCCGTGATTTCTTCGCTACCCAATTTAGTATCACGAGCAATACATGACAGCTCTTGAATATGGATAGTGGTGAATCTATCTTCTTGAGCTACACGCTCAGAGATTAAGATAGAATCCTCGAAGTTATAGCCGTTCCAAGTCATGAATGCGATACGCATGTTCTGACCTAACGCCAAATCACCTAAGTCGGTTGAAGGACCGTCAGCCAGTACGTCACCACGAACAATAGGATCACCTACGCTGCAGCATGGACGCTGGTTGATACAAGTGTTTTGGTTAGAACGGGTGTATTTGGTTAAGTTGTAGATATCAATACCCGCTTCACCAGCGTGTAATTCTTCTTCGTTAACCTTAACTACGATACGACTTGCGTCAACGTAATCAACCACACCGCCACGCTTAGCAGCCACAACTACACCAGAGTCGACAGCCAGAGCGCGTTCAATACCGGTACCTACCAACGGCTTATCAGCGCGTAAAGTTGGTACAGCCTGACGTTGCATGTTCGCACCCATCAAGGCGCGGTTAGCATCGTCGTGCTCGAGGAACGGGATCAAAGATGCCGCTACAGAAATAATCTGCTGTGGAGAAACGTCCATATATTGAATGTCAGCAGCACGCATAAAGGTGGCATCACCCTTATGACGACAAGCTACTTGCTCTTCAATGATACGGCCTTCACTGTCTAATGTGATGTTTGCCTGAGCAACCACATAGCGACCTTCTTCAATCGCAGACAGGTATTCCACTTCATCGGTTACCACACCGTCGATAACTTTACGGTAAGGAGTTTCCAAGAAACCGTAAGAGTTAGTACGGGCGAATGTCGCCAATGAGTTGATCAAACCAATGTTTGGACCTTCTGGGGTCTCAATTGGACACAGACGACCATAGTGAGTTGGGTGAACGTCTCGAACTTCGAAGCCCGCGCGCTCACGTGTCAAACCACCAGGACCAAGGGCAGAAATACGACGCTTATGCGTTACTTCTGACAATGGGTTGTTCTGATCCATAAACTGAGACAGCTGTGAAGAACCGAAGAATTCTTTCACTGCCGCAGAAATTGGCTTAGCGTTAATTAAGTCTTGTGGCATTAATTCGTTCAAGTCGCCTAAAGACAGACGCTCACGAACTGCACGCTCAACACGGACTAAACCAACACGGAACTGGTTTTCAGCCATTTCACCAACACTACGAATACGACGGTTGCCCAAATGGTCAATATCGTCGACTTCGTCGTTGCCGTTACGTATATCGATGATTTTCTTCATCACAGCAACGATATCATCATTGCTCAGAACACCAGAACCTTGGTCTTCTTCGATTTCTAAACGACGGTTGAACTTCATACGACCTACTTTAGACAGGTCATAACGCTCTTCGCTGAAGAACAAGTTCTGGAACAAGGCTTCTGCCGCGTCCTTGGTTGGTGGCTCGCCTGGGCGCATCATGCGATAGATTTCTACCAGCGCTTCTAAGCGATTGGTAGTTGAATCGATACGCAGAGTGTCAGAGATATAAGCACCGTTATCTAATTCATTGATATACAGAGTGCTAATGTCTTTGATGCCGGCCAGAGACAGCTGAGCTAAATCTTCCAGGCTCAGGTGATTGTTGGCACTAACCAACACTTCACCGGTATCTGGATCGATATAATCTTGTGCAGCCACTTTACCAATGATGTACTCAACTGGAACTTCCAGTTCAGTAGTATTGGTCTTTTCTAACTGACGAATATGACGCGCAGTGATACGACGGCCAGATTCAACCAACAAAGTTCCTTCAGAATCTTTGATGTCGAAGCTTGCAGTTTCGCCACGTAAGCGGTCAGGACACAGGCTCATGACTAATGAGTCTTTTTTCAGGCTGAATTCAACCCGATCGAAGAAGGTGTCTAAGATTTGCTGAGTGCTGAAATCCAGTGCACGCAACATAATGGTCGCAGGTAACTTACGACGACGGTCGATACGTACGAATAACGCATCTTTAGGGTCGAATTCGAAATCCAACCATGAACCGCGGTAAGGAATAATGCGAGCATTATATAAAACCTTGCCTGATGAGTGAGTCTTACCACGATCGTGGTCGAAGAACACACCAGGGCTACGATGTAACTGAGATACAATTACACGCTCAGTACCGTTGATAACAAAAGTACCGTTGTCAGTCATCAGAGGGATATCCCCCATGTAGACTTCTTGCTCTTTGATATCTTTTACTGTGCCCGGTGCAGCTTCACGGTCATACAGAACCATGCGCAGTTTAACGCGCAGTGGAGCGGAATAAGTAACACCGCGAATTTGACACTCTTTCACATCAAAGACAGGCTCGCCTAGCTTGTAGCTAACATACTGCAGCTCAGAATTGCCAGAAAAGCTCTTGATGGGAAAAACGCTACGGAAAGCGGCTTCGAAACCACGCTCACCCGTAGGATCTTGATCGGTGAATTTCTTGAAAGAGTCTAACTGAATAGACAACAGGTAAGGGATATCCAAAACCTTTGGACGCTTACCAAAGTCTTTACGAATACGCTTCTTTTCAGAATAGGAGTAAACCATGGGTTTCCTCTGCTTGCGAGATGTGACCAAGACTGAACCAACACTCATGTGTTAACCCAGCACGTTTGCCCATCACCGTTGATGGCAAGAACCTAACCAGTAATCTCTGCTAGGGACTGCATAAAAATCCGGCGACACACGGTGAAAAAATCGCCAGCGCTTATAGCGCAAAAAAGGCTGACGGTTAAAAACCGTCAGCCTCACTCAAATTACTTTGAGTGGCAGTAAACTAAAATAGCTTACTTGATCTCTACAGAAGCACCAGCTTCTTCAAGTTCTTTCTTCAGAGCTTCAGCTTCTTCTTTAGAAACAGCTTCTTTAACTGCTACTGGAGCAGCTTCAGCCATAGCTTTAGCTTCTTTCAGACCTAAACCGGTAGCGCCACGAACTGCTTTAATAACAGCTACTTTGTTTGCACCGTGTGAAGTCATAACTACGTCGAATTCGGTTTGCTCTTCAACAGCAGCACCGGCATCAGCGCCGCCAGCTACTACAGCAGCAGCAGCAGAAACACCGAACTTCTCTTCCATAGCTTCGATCAGTTCAACAACTTCCATTACAGACATAGCTGCAAAGGCTTCTAACATTTGGTCTTTAGTGATAGACATAAGAAATATTTCCTATTGTTCTGAATTCAATTAGTTCAAGCAGCCAGCTTAAAATTAAGCGGCTTCTTTTTGATCGCGCAGTGCGGCCAGAGTACGAACGAACTTGCCAGCTGATGCTTCTTTCATAGTCATCATCAACTGTGCCAGTGCTTCTTCGTAAGTTGGCAGTTTTGCTAAACGATCAATGTCAGCTGCAGGGATAAAGTTCCCTTCAAAAGCTGCGCCTTTAACTTCGAAGTTAGCTTGCTCTTTAGCAAAGTCTTTTAACAGACGAGCTGCAGCACCTGGGTGCTCAGTAGAGAAAGCAATCAAAGTTGGGCCAGTAAACACATCGCTAAGGCACTCATAAGAGGTACCTTCAACTGCACGACGAGCCAGAGTGTTACGTACAACTTTCACGTATACACCGTTAGCACGGGCAGCTTTACGCAGAGTGGTCATGGCACCTACAGTTACGCCGCGAGAATCGGCAACAACTGCAGAAAGCGCACCTTTGGCAGCTTCGTTGACTTCAGCAACAATCGCTTTTTTGTCTTCGAGTCTTAATGCCATTGGCTATACTCCTGGATTCTACCTGGGTTACCCCAGTATTTACCTATTAACAACTTATGTTGTTAATGACTTACGGCGCAGATATTCCAGCAGATAAAAATCTAAACTGGGGCCTGACACCGTCTACGCAGGAAATTAAGTGAATCTAATGATTTACACCTGCGGTCTTGGACGGAAATCTGTTTAAACAGACTTCAACCCACCAAAGTGCGCGCATTATAGACTAATACACGCACCTTGTAAATTAGTTAGCAGCGTCCAGAGTACCCTGGTCAACAGCTACACCTGCACCCATAGTGGTGGAGATGGTTACTTTCTTAACGTAAACGCCTTTAGCTGCAGCTGGCTTGGCTTTTTTCAAAGCAGACAGCAGGGCTTCCAGGTTTTCTTTCAGTTGAGCGGTTTCGAAGTTCACTTTACCGATGGTAGTGTGAATGATACCGTTCTTGTCGTTGCGGTAACGAACTTGACCAGCTTTGGCATTCTTAACGGCTTCAGCAACGTTAGGAGTAACAGTACCAGTCTTAGGGTTAGGCATCAGACCACGTGGGCCTAAGATCTGACCTAACATACCAACAACGCGCATTGCATCTGGAGATGCGATAACTACGTCGAAGTTCATTTCGCCAGCTTTAACTTTCTCAGCCAGCTCTTCCATACCTACCAGTTCAGCGCCAGCAGCTTTAGCAGCTTCAGCGTTTGCACCTTGGGTGAACACAGCTACACGTACGTCACGACCAGTACCGTGTGGCAGCACAGTGGCGCCACGAACGTTTTGGTCAGATTTACGTGGGTCTACGCCCAGGTTAACGGCAACGTCAACACTTTCTAAAAACTTGGCAGTAGCCAGTTCTTTCAATAAAGCAACAGCTTCATTGATGTCATAGCTCTTGGTTACGTCTACTTTTTCGCGAATTACGCGCATGCGTTTAGTCAGCTTTGCCATTGTCTTAGTCCTCTACTACCAAACCCATTGAACGTGCAGTACCTTCGATTGAGCGAGTCATCGCTTCAATGTCAGCACCAGTCATATCAGTAGCTTTCAATTCAGCAATTTCCTGCACAGCAGAACGCTTGATGGTAGCTACTTTTTGAGTGTTTGGACGGCTTGAACCAGACTTCAGGCCAGCAGCTTTCAATAATAAGAAAGATGCAGGTGGAGTCTTAGTTTCGAAAGTGAATGAACGATCGCTGTATACAGTGATAACAACTGGAATTGGCATGCCTTTTTCCAGTTTTTCTGTACGAGCGTTGAACGCTTTACAGAATTCCATGATGTTCACGCCTTTCTGACCCAGAGCTGGACCAACTGGTGGCGAAGGATTCGCTGAACCAGATTTAACTTGCAGCTTGATATAAGCTTCAATCTTCTTTGCCATGTGACATTTCCTCTATTTGGGTTCAAACGCTAATTGACGACATGCCAATAAGCTCCCCCGAAAACAATGGGAGCGGATTATATAGAAATCCGCTCCCGTTGCCAAACGGATTTAGTGTTTTATTTAATCAGTTTTTTTCAACCTGACCAAAATCCAGTTCAACAGGTGTTGAGCGACCAAAGATCATTACAGAAACCTTAACGCGGCTCTTCTCGTAATCCACTTCTTCAACGGTGCCGTTGAAGTCAGCAAATGGACCTTCAGTAACACGTACCACTTCACCTGGTTCAAAAATAACACGGTGAGTTGGTGACGCCGTTGTTTCTTGTAAACGACGTAAAATAGCATCAGCTTCTTTATCAGAAATAGGCGCCGGACGGTCAGAAGTACCGCCGATGAAGCCCATTACACGTGGGATGCTTTTTACTAAGTGCCAGCTTTCGTCATTCATTTCCATCTGCACTAATACATAGCCAGGGAAGAATTTACGTTCGCTTTTACGACGTTGACCTGCACGCATTTCAACAACTTCTTCTGTAGGTACTAAAACCTCACCGAAGTAGCGTTCCATTTCGTACATTTTGATATGTTCGATCAGAGATTTACATACACGGCCTTCATAACCAGAGAATGCCTGTACTACATACCATCTTTTTTTTACTTCGTTAGCTTCAGTCATCTATGGTGCCTATACGCCAGTGATAAAGTTTACAATTCGTAGCAGAATGGCGTCCAGTCCCCACAAAATTAATGCCAAAACACCAGTAGCAGCTAATACGATAAAAGTCGTATTCAGCGCTTCTTGGCGTGTTGGCCAAATAACTTTGCGTACTTCAATTTGCGATTCACGAGCAAATGCCAGAGCCATCTGGCCCTTGGCTGTTTGCAATGCAATTACGCCTGCAACAGCAAACGCACCCACAACCGCTAAAACGCGAACCAATACGCTGGTATCGCTAAAATACTGGTTGCCGATCACAGCGGCTGCCAGCAACAGGATGACTACACCCCATTTCACCATATCCAGAGAATTACCCTGTTCTTCAGTATTCGTTGTCATCGGTTTAGTCCGTTATTCGCTTGGAGCTGTGCTTGTTTAGTAAATACCAATATCCGGCATTATACACAAGAGCATCCCGGATAGTTCAACTTGCCCAAGCTAACTGCCCATGCAGAAACAGTTAAAGGGTTAAAAATCGGCCATAGATTGTATTCTGAATCAGCCTCAACCGCAAGGTTGTACAGCCTCGATGATCTCGCATTAATTCAAGATTTTTAAAAATCCACGCTTAATGAGATGATTTTTATTCAGACCAGTAATCCTATAGCAATCTAGTTAACCCTGATTAAATTCAGAAAACAAAAAAGGAGACCTAAGTCTCCTCTTTTAGTGTCTAACTAAGTTCGCAATTAAGCGATGATCTTAGCAACAACACCAGCACCAACAGTACGGCCACCTTCACGGATAGCGAAGCGTAAACCTTCGTCCATCGCGATTGGGCAAATCAGGGTAACAACCATCTTGATGTTGTCGCCTGGCATTACCATTTCAACGCCTTCTGGCAGTTCGATAGTACCGGTTACGTCAGTTGTACGGAAGTAGAACTGTGGACGGTAGCCTTTGAAGAATGGAGTGTGACGTCCGCCTTCATCTTTAGACAGTACGTATACTTCTGATTCAAAAGTAGTGTGTGGGTTGATTGAGCCTGGCTTAGCCAGTACTTGACCACGTTCTACGTCATCACGCTTAGTACCACGTAACAGAACACCACAGTTCTCACCTGCACGACCTTCGTCCAGCAGCTTACGGAACATTTCTACGCCAGTACAAGTAGTCTTAGTAGTGTCACGAACACCAACGATTTCTACTTCGTCACCAACTTTAACGATACCGCGCTCTACACGACCAGTTACTACTGTACCACGGCCTGAAATAGAGAATACGTCTTCGATTGGCAGCAGGAATGGCTTATCGATGTCACGCTCTGGCTCTGGAATGTAAGAATCCAGGGCTTCTGCCAGTTCAATGATCTTAGCTTCCCACTCAGGCTCGCCTTCCAGTGCTTTCAGAGCAGAACCCTGAATTACTGGTAAATCATCACCTGGGAAGTCGTATTCAGACAGCAGTTCACGAACTTCCATCTCAACCAGTTCCAGCAGCTCTTCGTCATCTACCATGTCACACTTGTTCATGAATACGATGATGAAAGGTACACCTACCTGGCGAGAAAGCAGGATGTGCTCGCGAGTCTGTGGCATTGGACCATCAGTAGAAGCAACTACCAGGATAGCGCCGTCCATCTGAGCAGCACCAGTGATCATGTTTTTAACATAATCGGCGTGGCCTGGACAGTCTACGTGCGCATAGTGGCGTGAAGGAGTGTCATATTCGATGTGAGAGGTATTAATGGTAATACCGCGCTCACGCTCTTCTGGAGCGTTATCGATTTGTGCGAAATCACGAGCTTCACCACCGTAGGTCTTAGCCAGTACGTGTGAAATAGCAGCGGTCAGAGTGGTTTTACCATGGTCAACGTGACCGATGGTGCCCACGTTAACGTGGGGTTTTTTACGTTCAAATTTAGCTTTAGCCATGGTTTTGCCTCAATCCAACATCTTGGTGATGAAAACTGCACATGTGAAAAAATTCGATGCATATTATTAGCATCGAATCGTTATTTAGTATAAAGGAGCTTGAAATGATGGTGCTGATACCCAGAATCGAACTGGGGACCTCATCCTTACCAAGGATGCGCTCTACCGACTGAGCCATATCAGCAACAAATTTGGAGCGGGCAGCGGGAATCGAACCCGCGTTATCAGCTTGGAAGGCTGGAGTAATACCATTATACGATGCCCGCGCAACCTAATCAGGCTACCTAACACTAGGAATATGGTGGAGGGAGAAGGATTCGAACCTTCGAAGGCTGAGCCGTCAGATTTACAGTCTGATCCCTTTGGCCACTCGGGAACCCCTCCAGAAAAATGGTGCCGGCACCAAGAGTCGAACTCGGGACCTACTGATTACAAGTCAGTTGCTCTACCAACTGAGCTATGCCGGCGTGTCATTTCGGAGCGGATAATATGGAATAATTGCCGCGAGCGCAATAGAAAAATGCAATTATTCTCAAACATTGCATCAACGGCTGCTTTTTTGAACGAATACAAGGCTTGCCGTTCATTTTTTATGCCATTAACATTTACTCACGCCAAGGGTTGTCGACAACTGTTAGTATGGTGTACTGTGCAGGGCTTAATAGAGGACCTCGAATGCCAGTACAAAATAGCACCCAAGCCGCCTTGTATATGCCTTTTGCGCGCCAACAGTGGGCTGAGTTACGTAATGCAGTACCTTTGACTTTATCTCAGCAAGATATCGCTGATTTACAGGGACTCAACGAAGATCTTTCCTTGCAAGAGGTCACTGACATTTATTTGCCTCTGAGTCGACTATTAAACCTCATTATTGGTGCTAAACAAGTTCGCGGCCAAGTCGTGGAACAGTTTTTAGGTCAGCAACCTCATCGTAGCCCTTATATCATCAGTATTGCGGGTAGTGTTGCTGTGGGTAAAAGTACGACTGCCCGCATTTTACAGGCTTTGTTGCAGCGCTGGCCTGAACACCCAAGAGTAGACTTAGTGACTACCGATGGCTTTCTTTATCCGTTAGCCACCCTTAAGCGTAAAGGCCTCCTAAAGCGCAAAGGCTTTCCTGAAAGCTATGACACTAAAATGCTGATTGAGTTTGTGTCTGCTATTAAAGCAGGACTTAAGAATGTGACAGCGCCCATCTACTCGCACATCACCTATGATCGCGTGGCTGAGCAGCAAGTCATTAATCAACCAGACATTCTTATCATCGAAGGCCTCAATGTTTTACAGACAGGTCTTGATGCGCCAGTTGATATAAAACGGCCTTTTGTTTCTGATTTTGTTGATTTTTCTATCTACGTAGATGCTGATGATACCTTATTGAAAAACTGGTATATCAATAGGTTTTTACGTTTTAGAAGTGGTGCCTTCAGTGATCCGAAATCATTTTTCCATCACTACGCAAGCCTTAACGATCAGCAAGCTATTGAGACAGCAAGTAATATTTGGGACACCATTAATGGCCCCAATTTACGCCAAAACATCTTACCAACGCGAGAGCGAGCCCACCTTATTTTGCGCAAAGGCGGGCAGCATCGCATGGATCAAGTGTTTTTAAGAATGTGATTGTCTCAGGGTTATTTCGCCACCGATAAAGCTTTTTTCTTCCAGTTCGGTGGCAAGCCTTATCCCTCCCTGCTCATCAATCCCCAGATAGCGACCAGTTTCCATCTTATCGCCCATATGAATATTCACAGTTTTGCCAATAAAGATGTCACTGCGTTGCCAGCGACTCATAAACGCCGCTAATCCTGCTTGCTCAAATTGCAGTAAATCACGCGTTAACTCTTGCTGCAGAGCTATAATGATATCGCTCTTATTCAAGTCTTTGACTATATCTGCTAAATCACTCCATGGCTGACTGATATCTAGTCCACTTTGCTCTGGCATACAAATATTGACGCCTATGCCAATGGCCAAATGACAGCCGCCATCGGCCTGTCCTTGCAGCTCAACTAAAATTCCAGCTAACTTTTTGCCTGAGCGATAAATATCATTAGGCCACTTTAATCCTAACTCGCTGACACCAAAAGACTCAAGCACCTTAACTAAACTGCAGCCAACGACTAGGCTCAATCCCATTAATTGAGTCATGTTGCTACTGGTTTGCCAATACTGGGTAAAATACAAGTGGCTACCATAAGGCGAAGCCCAAGTTTTACCACGACGACCGCGGCCACTGGTTTGGCTTTCTGCCACACAAATATCACCACGCTCTAAATCATTAACATGACTCAACACAAAGGCATTGGTTGAATCTATTTGATCGAAATAAAAGCTGCGCGAGGAAATCGCACTTTTAAGCTTATCAGCATCCGCAAGTTGCACTGCACTCGCCAGTTTATAACCTTTGCCTTTGACGCTGTATATCGCCACGCCGAGCGCGATTAAGCCATCAATATGTTTGTTGATAGCGCTGCGGCTCACGCCCAGCTCCTGCGCTATGCGCTCACCAGAGATAAAATGCCCGCTGGTTAATAATTCTAAAATTTGTCGCTTCCGCTGCCAGTGATCTATCATAGCGCTGCTATTACTCCCTGATTCGCAATTAAACGGGGCTCAATCTCAAGTGTTACTGCAAACAAACTATATACTTTAGCCACGACATGATTCGCTAATGCTGCCACCTCAGCGCCACTGGCGCCACCAAGATTAATCAGCACTAACGCTTGATGTTTGTGAACTGCCGCTCGCCCTAACTCAAACCCCTTTAAGCCAGCATGCTCAATCAACCAACCGGCCGCTAATTTCACGCGGCCATCATCAAGTGCATAGCCAACAATACTCGGAAACTTACGAGCTAGCTGCTGGTAGGTGACAACATTGACTATGGGATTTTTAAAGAAACTGCCAGCATTACCGTAAATAGCGGGATCGGGTAATTTACTGCGCCTAACTTCACACACGCAGTCAAATATTTGCTTGGGTGTAACTGTGGCTTTATCAAAGTCTTGTAGCGGCCCGTAATTGAGTAGCGGCGTCCATGATTTGGCTAATTTAATACCAACACTTAAGATGACGGCCGTCTGTTGTAACTCGTGCTTAAAAACCGATTCACGGTAATCAAAGCCGCATTGCTCGGCGGTTAATCTAACGATTTCGCCAGACGTTAAATCAAGATACTCAACCCAAGCGCAAACATCACAAAACTCTTTACCGTAAGCGCCAATGTTTTGAATGGGAGCAGCGCCAACACAGCCAGGAATCAATGCCATATTCTCTAAACCTGGCATATTCAGCGCTAACGTTTGCTCAATTAAGGCATGCCAGTTAACGCCAGCTTCAACGTCTAAATAATACCAATCTTGATCTTCACTCACCTTTAGCCCTTGGGAATCGACTTTAATGACGCACCCAAGAAAATCATCTAACAGCACCAGATTACTACCGCCACCTATGATTAACATTGGTTGGCTTTGTTGATGACACGCAAGCGCCATAGCAATTAACAGCTGCCGATTATTGGCCAGTTTAAATTCGAGACAAGATTGATCGATACCAAAGGTGTTAAAGGACTTGAGTGAATTACCAATCATGATGCTGTTCATTTAGAAATAATGACACCATTGTATCAGCCAATTTTAAATAATTGACCATGGTGAGGAGTGAATAGCGAAAACAATGACATTTAGGGCTATGAGAATTGCTCTGCTCCATGACGGCATTGCCAGTAATTGCCTCTTTTCAAGGAATGATTGGCTTTGTCATTGGCACCTTGCTCAGGAACCGACTTTATATTTCAAGTAACGTTAGCCATCCGAAGCTTACGCCCTCGCTGATAGTGGTAATTTCTTGGAAATCTGTGCTCATCGTGTACCCTAACTAGCAAAAAGTAGTATATAAATCTTTAAAAAATCTAAACGAAAAAAGCCCGTTGCGTGAGCAACAGGCTTTATCGACTCTCTTGCGAGAAATTAGGCGCCTGGAGATGACCTACTCTCGCATGGGGAAACCCCACACTACCATCGGCGCGACTGCGTTTCACTTCTGAGTTCGGAATGGGATCAGGTGGTGCCACAGTGCTATGGTCTCCAGACAAATTTGGAAATTCGGAAAGCTGTGAAAAAATATGGTGGTCGCTACTGGGCTCGAACCAGTGACCCCCTCCTTGTAAGGGAGGTGCTCTCCCAGCTGAGCTAAGCGACCTGGGATTTTTTGCTATTGAGTACTCAATCTTCAATCAAGTATTTTTCGATTCTTTATCAGGCTTGTTCAGTAAAACCCATCTGGGTTGTATGGTTAAGCCTCTCGGGTCATTAGTACAAGTTAGCTCAACGCCTCACAACGCTTACACACTTTGCCTATCAACGTCCTAGTCTCGGACGGCCCTTCAGAGGACTTATAGTCCTAGGGATGACTCATCTTGGGGCTCGCTTCCCGCTTAGATGCTTTCAGCGGTTATCGATTCCGAACGTAGCTACCGGGCAATGCCATTGGCATGACAACCCGAACACCAGCGGTTCGTCCACTCCGGTCCTCTCGTACTAGGAGCAGCTCCCCTCAATCATCCAACGCCCACGGCAGATAGGGACCGAACTGTCTCACGACGTTCTGAACCCAGCTCGCGTACCACTTTAAATGGCGAACAGCCATACCCTTGGGACCGACTTCAGCCCCAGGATGTGATGAGCCGACATCGAGGTGCCAAACACCGCCGTCGATATGAACTCTTGGGCGGTATCAGCCTGTTATCCCCGGAGTACCTTTTATCCGTTGAGCGATGGCCCTTCCATTCAGAACCACCGGATCACTATGACCTACTTTCGTACCTGCTCGACGTGTCTGTCTCGCAGTTAAGCTGGCTTATGCCATTGCACTAACCGTACGATGTCCGACCGTACTTAGCCAACCTTCGTGCTCCTCCGTTACTCTTTGGGAGGAGACCGCCCCAGTCAAACTACCCACCAGGCACTGTCCCTAATCCCGATAAGGGACCTAGGTTAGAACATCAAAACTACAAGGGTGGTATTTCAAGGACGACTCCACACAAACTAGCGTTCATGCTTCAAAGTCTCCCACCTATCCTACACATGTAGGTTCAATGTTCAGTGCCAAGCTATAGTAAAGGTTCACGGGGTCTTTCCGTCTAGCCGCGGGTATACGGCATCTTCACCGCAATTTCAACTTCACTGAGTCTCGGCTGGAGACAGCGTGGCCATCATTACGCCATTCGTGCAGGTCGGAACTTACCCGACAAGGAATTTCGCTACCTTAGGACCGTTATAGTTACGGCCGCCGTTTACCGGGGCTTCGATCATGAGCTTCTCCGAAGATAACCCAATCAATTAACCTTCCGGCACCGGGCAGGCGTCACACCGTATACTTCATCTTGCGATTTTGCACAGTGCTGTGTTTTTGATAAACAGTTGCAGCCACCTGGTATCTGCGACTCCCGCTAGCTTAGAGAGCAAGTCTCATCACCGGCAGGAGCGTACCTTCTCCCGAAGTTACGGTACCATTTTGCCTAGTTCCTTCAGCCGAGTTCTCTCAAGCGCCTTGGTATTCTCTACCCGACCACCTGTGTCGGTTTGGGGTACGATTCCTGCTAACCTGAAGCTTAGAAGATTTTCCTGGAAGCATGGCATCAACTACTTCAGTCCCTTAGGACCTCGTCATCAGCTCTCAGCGTAAGTATTCCCGGATTTGCCTAAGAATACCGCCTACTACCTTAAACGCGGACTACCAACGCCGCGCTAGCCTAGCCTTCTCCGTCTCTCCATCGCAGTTAGCACAAGTACGGGAATATTAACCCGTTTCCCATCGACTACGCCTTTCGGCCTCGCCTTAGGGGTCGACTCACCCTGCCCCGATTAACGTTGGACAGGAACCCTTGGTCTTCCGGCGAGGGGGTTTTTCACCCCCTTTATCGTTACTCATGTCAGCATTCGCACTTCTGATACCTCCAGCGTGGGTTACCCCTTCACCTTCAACGGCTTACAGAACGCTCCTCTACCGCGCATCTCTAATGAAATGCACCCGTAGCTTCGGTGACTAGCTTAGCCCCGTTACATCTTCCGCGCAGGCCGACTCGACTAGTGAGCTATTACGCTTTCTTTAAATGATGGCTGCTTCTAAGCCAACATCCTAGCTGTCTAAGCCTTCCCACATCGTTTCCCACTTAGCTAGTACTTTGGGACCTTAGCTGACGGTCTGGGTTGTTTCCCTTTTGACAACGGACGTTAGCACCCGCTGTCTGTCTCCCGCATAGTACTCATTGGTATTCGGAGTTTGCAAAGGGTTGGTAAGTCGGGATGACCCCCTAGCCTTAACAGTGCTCTACCCCCAATGGTATTCGTGCGAGGCGCTACCTAAATAGCTTTCGAGGAGAACCAGATATCTCCCGGTTTGATTGGCCTTTCACCCCAGCCACAAGTCATCCGCTAATTTTTCAACATTAGTCGGTTCGGTCCTCCAGTTGATGTTACTCAACCTTCAACCTGCCCATGGCTAGATCACCGGGTTTCGGGTCTACACCTAGCAACTAAACGCGCAGTTAACACTCGGTTTCCCTACGGCTCCGCTATTCGCTTAACCTCGCTACTAAATGTAAGTCGCTGACCCATTATACAAAAGGTACGCAGTCACGGTCTCAAGAACCGCTCCCACTGCTTGTACGTATACGGTTTCAGGTTCTATTTCACTCCCCTCACAGGGGTTCTTTTCGCCTTTCCCTCACGGTACTGGTTCACTATCGGTCAGTCAGGAGTATTTAGCCTTGGAGGATGGTCCCCCCATGTTCAGACAACATATCACGTGTGCCGCCTTACTCGTTTTCATCTAAGGTTAGTTTTCATGTACGGGACTATCACCCTGTACCGTTGGACTTTCCAGACCATTCCACTAACACCCCCTAGACTTAAGGGCTAATCCCCGTTCGCTCGCCGCTACTTAGGGAATCTCGGTTGATTTCTTTTCCTCTGGGTACTTAGATGTTTCAGTTCCCCAGGTTCGCCTCATACAGCTATGTATTCACTGTATGATGACCACTTATGTGGCCGGGTTTCCCCATTCGGACATCGTTAGCTCAAATGCTTGTTACTAGCTCGCCAACGCTTTTCGCAAGTTACTACGTCCTTCATCGCCTCTGACTGCCAAGGCATCCACCGTATACGCTTAGTCACTTAACCATACAACCCAAATGAGTTTCACTTGAGCTTATTGCAACTAGCTGGTTTTACTGTCTCTTGCTTTCGCAAAAGAACGCCTTGATTTACTTCATTTCTGAAGTTAAAGAATATCTAAAACACTTGATTAAAGTATTTTGAGAACTCAATTTTGTATCACCTAATGCTCGCGCACTAAGTTCTACTATCAGCTTTCCAAATTTTTAAAGAACGACATCCCTTCAAAGGAAGGTAATGTTTTGCTCGTCAACAAGACAAGGCAATCTGTGTGAACACTCAACAGTAATTCTAAATCGCATAGGTAAGGAGGTGATCCAGCCCCAGGTTCCCCTAGGGCTACCTTGTTACGACTTCACCCCAGTCATGAACCACACCGTGGTAAACGCCCTCCCCGAAGGGTTAAGCTATCTACTTCTGGTGCAGCCCACTCCCATGGTGTGACGGGCGGTGTGTACAAGGCCCGGGAACGTATTCACCGTGGCATTCTGATCCACGATTACTAGCGATTCCGACTTCATGGAGTCGAGTTGCAGACTCCAATCCGGACTACGATCGGCTTTGTGAGATTAGCTCCACCTCGCGGCTTTGCAACCCTCTGTACCGACCATTGTAGCACGTGTGTAGCCCTACTCGTAAGGGCCATGATGACTTGACGTCGTCCCCACCTTCCTCCGGTTTATCACCGGCAGTCTCCCTAGAGTTCCCACCATTACGTGCTGGCAAATAAGGATAAGGGTTGCGCTCGTTGCGGGACTTAACCCAACATTTCACAACACGAGCTGACGACAGCCATGCAGCACCTGTCTCAGAGTTCCCGAAGGCACTAAGCTATCTCTAGCGAATTCTCTGGATGTCAAGAGTAGGTAAGGTTCTTCGCGTTGCATCGAATTAAACCACATGCTCCACCGCTTGTGCGGGCCCCCGTCAATTCATTTGAGTTTTAACCTTGCGGCCGTACTCCCCAGGCGGTCTACTTAATGCGTTAGCTTGAGAGCCCAGTGTTCAAGACACCAAACTCCGAGTAGACATCGTTTACGGCGTGGACTACCAGGGTATCTAATCCTGTTTGCTCCCCACGCTTTCGTGCATGAGCGTCAGTCTTTGTCCAGGGGGCCGCCTTCGCCACCGGTATTCCTTCAGATCTCTACGCATTTCACCGCTACACCTGAAATTCTACCCCCCTCTACAAGACTCTAGTTTGCCAGTTCAAAATGCAATTCCCAGGTTGAGCCCGGGGCTTTCACATCTCGCTTAACAAACCGCCTGCGCACGCTTTACGCCCAGTAATTCCGATTAACGCTCGGACCCTCCGTATTACCGCGGCTGCTGGCACGGAGTTAGCCGGTCCTTCTTCTGTAGGTAACGTCACAGCTAACGGGTATTAACCGTCAACCTTTCCTCCCTACTGAAAGTGCTTTACAACCCGAAGGCCTTCTTCACACACGCGGCATGGCTGCATCAGGGTTTCCCCCATTGTGCAATATTCCCCACTGCTGCCTCCCGTAGGAGTCTGGGCCGTGTCTCAGTCCCAGTGTGGCTGATCATCCTCTCAGAACAGCTAGGGATCGTCGCCTAGGTGAGCCTTTACCTCACCTACTAGCTAATCCCACCTGGGCTTATCCATCAGCGCAAGGACCCGAAGGCTCCCCTGCTTTCCCCCGTAGGGCGTATGCGGTATTAGCAGTCGTTTCCAACTGTTATCCCCCACCAATGGGCAAATTCCCAGGCATTACTCACCCGTCCGCCGCTCGCCGGCAAAGTAACAAGTTACTTCCCGCTGCCGCTCGACTTGCATGTGTTAGGCCTGCCGCCAGCGTTCAATCTGAGCCATGATCAAACTCTTCAATTAAAGTTTTGTTCGGACCCAAAGGTCCTGCTCAATGAATTCTGTCGATTCGATGATAAATCATCAAATTTGCATGTTATGCGGACATCGTTCGTTGAAGTCTCTTGCGAGACGTGTTATATCGTTGTCGATTTATCAACTACTGTGAATGTCCACACAGATTTGCTTGTCTTCTACTTGTTAAAGAACGTTGCCGCTACGGGCTAGGGATGCGTATTTTACGCATAAACCTGAGTGGGTCAAGCCCTTATTTCAGGCTTGGATCCAAGCGGTTAAACTTTCGCCTAACACCCTTAATCACTCATGGTTAACTTACTTCGCAAGTTCCATCCTGACTCAGTATCGTTGCTTTACAGCGCCGTTGTCCGTGTCAGTGGGTCGCATTATAGGGCGCTGACCCAATTGCGCAAGCGCTAATATGACTAAAAGCAGCCATTTCAATTCGTTCGCTTACAAATCCACCTGACTGCTGCTTTTTTTAGCTTTATACTGGTCTTTTGGCTGGTAATGAGAGTTTTTGATGAACCATTTGCGCCCTTATAAAGGTGTTAGCCCGCATTTCTCTGATTCTGTGTATATAGATAGTAGCGCTGTATTAGTCGGTGACATACGTTTGGACGATGATGCCAGCATTTGGCCTTTGGTTGCTGCTCGCGGTGACGTCAATCATATCCGCATCGGCAAGCGCTCGAACGTTCAAGATGGCAGTGTTTTGCATGTCACTCGTAAATCTGAGCATAACCCCGATGGTTTTCCGCTAATCATTGGCGATGATGTCACCATAGGTCATAAGGCCATGCTGCATGGCTGCACCTTAGGTAATCGGATTTTAGTTGGCATGGGCGCGATTATTTTGGATGGTGTCATTATTGAAGATGATGTCATGCTCGCCGCTGGCGCCTTAGTGCCACCAAACAAGACGCTGAAATCGGGTTTTTTATATGTAGGTAGTCCAGCGCAAGCAGCTAGACCCCTCAAAGACAGTGAAATGCAATTTTTAGCGCAATCGGCGGATAATTATGTGCGTCTAAAAAACGAGTATATGAATCCTTAGTAAAGCTCGTCTTTGTAAAAGCTAGCTATATATAGGCCGCTCTGATTTTTACTTTGAATTAGTTTAACTTTGAATTAGTTTAACTTTGAATTAGTTTCAATTTGAATGAGTGTCGCTCTGAATATAAGCCTCGGTAGTGTTCATAATTCTGTGTCATTTCAGTAAAATATTCAAAAACAGGAATGACACATGACCCAACCTTTTAACTTCGAACAAGCCCTTAAAGATCTGCAGTCAGGTAAAAGCCTCACAGGTAAAGACAGCATTCTTGGTCCACTGATCAAGCAACTCACTGAAGCGGCTCTCCAGGCTGAGCTTGAGCAGCATTTAGCGCATGATCCTCTGCCTAATCGTAAAAATGGCAAAAACCCTAAGACCATTAAGCATCCGTCCGGTAACTTTGAGTTAGACACCCCTAGAGACCGCAATGGCACTTTTGAACCTCAGTTTATTAAGAAAAATCAAACTACGCTAACCGATGAAATCGAACGTAAAGTGTTATCGATGTTCAGTATAGGTATGAGCTATCGCGATATTAATCAACATGTTGAAGATATGTATGGGATCAATGTGTCTAACGCAACCGTCAGTGCTATCACTGATAAACTCATCCCCGAACTTAAAGCGTGGCAACAGCGCCCATTAGATAGCCATTATCCTATCGTTTGGCTTGATGCGATACATTATAAAGTCAAAGAGGATGGGCGTTACGTCAGTAAAGCCGTTTACACATTGTTAGCGCTTAATATGAAAGGAAAAAAGGAAATTTTAGGGCTTCATTTATCCGAAAATGAAGGCGCTAATTACTGGCTATCAGTACTGACCGATCTTAATAATCGTGGTGTAAAAGATATTCTTATCGCCTGTGTTGACGGCTTGACCGGTTTCCCTGAGGCGATAGCCAGTATCTTCCCTAATACGGAAACACAGCTATGTGTTATCCACCAGATCCGCAACTCAATGAAGTATGTCGCCTCAAAACATCAGAAAGCGTTTATGGCTGATTTAAAGCCTGTGTATCGAGCCGTGAGTAAAGAAGCCGCAGAGATGGCATTAGACGAACTGGAGGCCAAATGGGGTGATGCTTATCCGCTGGTAATCAACTCTTGGCGTCGCAAATGGCATAATTTGTCCCATTATTTTAGGTACCCAGAACATATCAGGAAAGTGATTTACACGACCAATGCCGTTGAGGCGGTACATCGCCAATTTAGAAAGCTCACCAAAACCAAAGGTGCTTTTCCTAATGAAAATAGCTTGTTGAAGCTACTTTATGCAGGCATATTAAACGCCTCAGATAAATGGACCATGCCAATCCACAATTGGAGCCTTTGTTTATCTCAGTTAGCGATTTATTTTGAAGGGCGTTTAGATAGCGTGCTAGAAATTTAAAAATTAGCCTGACACAGAATTTTGAACGCCCTCTAAGCCTCTAAATAAAAGTATTACTCTAAACATATGGGGGCATCTATCTCGCCCCCTAGTGCTTCAATGATTTGCTCTAACTCATCTTCAATATCAAAACGCTTAGCATCAAACGCGGCATTAATTAGCTCAACATCTTGAGTCATAGCTTGCCCCGCCAATAGATAGCCAAGGCCAATGTGGCAATCAAGCGTGGTGCCATTGATTTGCACTGGCAATACCATCACTTGCAGCTGCGCCTGCCATTGCTGTAGATCAGTAAAAATAATTGCTTGATTCATGCTTGCTCCAATTGCAGCCTTAGCTGAGTTAATACAGGCTCTATATCTGGCGTTTGCTTGCGCCATAATTGAAAACTAACCGCGGCCTGACCCACTAACATGCCAAGGCCATCATGTACTTGTTTAGCACCCGCAGTAAATGCCCACTGGTTAAACAAGGTTAAGCCTGCGCCGTACACCATGTCATAACAGAGACTTCCCTTTACCACGCGCGCATCGAGGGCGGGCAACTCACCACCTAAACCTGCTGACGTTGAATTGATAATGATGTCGTAATCATTCGCTAACTCTGCCAATGCATGACTCGTTAGCGATACTTCAGCCGGAACATGAGCCGCAAACAGCTCACACAAGTGCCGCGCTTTATGCAAAGTGCGATTAGTCAAAGTAAGCGCGTTAATTCCTGACTCGAGTAAAGGTAAGATACAACCGCGCGCGGCGCCGCCAGCACCTATGAGTAAGACTCGCTTACCGTTAAGCGAGGTAATGCGCTCTAAATCTCGCACTAAACCAATCCCATCGGTGTTATCGCCACTGATGCTGCCATCGGATAAAAAGAGTAAGGTATTAACGGCGCCAGCGAGTGCGGCAGCAGGAGATAATTGCCTGCAAATTTGATAGGCCATCTCTTTATAAGGCGCGGTAACATTAGCGCCTTGGCCGCCAGCACGAGCAAAAGCTTGAACGTCCGCCAAGAAATCGCTGTCTGCGGCAATCAGAATTGCTTGATAATCGATTACTTGATTAAATTGGGCCGCAAAACAGCTATGAATAAATGGCGAGCGACTTTGACTCACTGGTTTGCCAAATAGCGCATATTTATCAGTCATTAAAACCCCTTAGCAATTATCTAGCGTCTTAGTTTACCTAGAGGCAGAAAAGGCGCAATCCATACCATCAGCGGATGGCAAGACGTTAGTTAATCACGACTTTAGCAGATAAAGGATACAGTAATACCATGAAGTGGCTCACTAAGCTGTTTAAGCCCGTGCCTGTAGCGCCTACTGCGCGCCAAGCGCAACAATCTAATGCTTATGATTTGATTGGCGGCGCCGACACTATTGCCAATATCGCCAGTGCCTTTTACCAAGAAATGCAAACCAACCCAGACACCCAAGCGCTACTGGCCATGCATAGAGCGCCCATTGCCGAGTCACAACAAAAGCTGTTTGAATTTTTAAGTGGCTGGTTAGGCGGCCCGGCACTGTTTGAGCAAAAGCATGGGCATCCGGCGCTGCGTGCTCGCCACATGCCTTTTGCCGTCACGACTGAGCTTAAAGATCAGTGGCTACTGTGCATGGATAAAGCGCTCAGCACTCAAGTTAAAGAAACCGCCCATCAAGTCGCCATTTACCAAGCAATCAGCGAGCTTGCCGCCAACATGGTGAATCAGTAACTCTAAGCCTTAGCAATAACTCTGTAGCGCTTGAACCCCACACGGACAAGCGCTACAGATTAAGCCAATTTCTCGGCGTTAAAAAATCACGATAAAGCTCAGCCTCAGGGCTGCCCTCTGCTGGCTGATAGTTATATTGCCAGCGCACTAACGGTGGCATAGACATGAGAATCGACTCAGTGCGACCGCCTGTTTGCAAGCCAAAGAGGGTGCCGCGATCATAAACTAGATTAAATTCAACATAACGCCCACGGCGGTAAAGTTGGAAGTCGCGCTGCGCCTCGCCATAAGGAGTATGTTTACGGCGCTCAACTAAGCTGGCATAGGCAGGTAAAAAGCCGTTACCGACGGCTTGCATGAAAGCAAAGCTGTCATCAAAGCCGTCTTGGTTAAGATCGTCAAAGAACAAACCGCCAACGCCACGAGTCTCTTGTCTATGAGGCAAGTAAAAATACTCATCACACCAAGTCTTATATTTTGTATAAGTCTCAGCGCCAAAGGGATCGCAAATAGTCTTAGCGGCTTGATGCCATTCAATTACGTCATCTAAAAAGGGATAATACGGCGTTAAATCAAAGCCACCACCAAACCACCATACTGGCTCAGCATCAGCCTTAGTGGCGATAAAAAAGCGCACATTGGCATGAGTGGTTGGAATATAGGGATTGCGTGGATGAATGACCAGAGATACGCCCATGGCTTCAAAGCTGCGACCAGCAAGCTCAGGTCTATGAGCTGTGGCCGATGCCGGCATGGCCGCGCCTGTAACATGCGAGAAATTAACGCCGGCTTGCTCAAACACAGCGCCATCCGTTAATACTCGGCTTGAGCCACCACCGCCTTCGGCGCGCTGCCATGAGTCAGCCATAAACTGCGCCTGACCATCTAATTGCTCGAGTCCTTGGCAAATCTGCTGCTGCAGACTTAGTAAAAACGCTTTTACGGCTTGAATATTTGGCGCTGTCATTGATTTATCCCTGTCGAAGCACTTGGCCAGAAATGGCATCCATAATAGTTGACGGCTGCAGTGAGCCCCCTAATTCGCCTAAGATCAGCGCATCTATCTGTCCATCAAACTGATTAACTATGTCATCAGCTAATACCACAGGCGCTTCACCCGCTAAATTAGCGCTGGTAGAAACCAGTGGTTTACCTAATTCCAGACATAAACTTTGCACCACAGGATGCGCCGAAATGCGCACGGCGATTGAGCTAAATTCGCCCCGCAGCAAGCTGGATGTCGTCGTTAAGGTTGGCATGATAAAGGTAAACGGTCCCGGCCAGTGGCTAGTGGCAAATGCGAGCTGCTCAGCCGTGAGCTTTGAAAAATCGACATAAGCGCGTAACTGCTCCAAATTGGCTGCCACCAAAATTAGCCCCTTCTGCCACGGCCTTTGTTTAATCGCTAAAATTCTTTGCACGGCGCGCTCGTTATCTGGATCGCAGCCAAGACCATACACGGCTTCTGTTGGATAGGCGACAACCCCACCTTGCAGTAAAAGTGACGCTGATCCCGAGGGGTGAATTTGCTTCATGCCGTACATACCTTCCATCAAATGAATGTTGAATTCGTTGTCTTTCAAAAACCGCGCTCAATCACTGGCGCTGTACTTACCCCGCAATCGCAGTGGCGAAATTATACCTATGGCTAATGGCGCTGCAACTCATGGATGAGTCGCCGCTTAGTCAACGGCACATTTATATTTGCAGGGTTTATTCGGGCATTCGAGGCGATTACCGCCTGCGCCTTTGCGCTCAAGTAAAATACCAAAGCCGCAACTTGGACAGGCCTTAGCAACCGGAGGGTAATTCACCAGAAATTTACACTTAGGATAATGATTGCACGCATAAAAACTCTTGCCGTAGCGGCTAGTTCTTTGCTCTAAGTTACCTTGCTGGCATTGCGGGCAACTAATCGGGTCATGATTATCTGCCGCCGTTTTTTCGATATGTTGGCAGATAGGATATTGGGTGCAGCCAATAAAAATGCCAAAACGGCCAGATTTAACCGCGAGTTCATGGCCGCAATCAGGGCATTGCGAGCCCTCAATCACTTGGGTTTCTATGCTTTCATGCTGAACTAACGGCCGAGTGTAATCGCAATTGGGGTAATTATTGCAACCGATAAAGCCGCCATGTTTGCTGTGACGTACCGATAACTCAGAGCCGCAGACAGGGCACTGCTCATATGCCTTTTCCAACGCATGCTCATGCGCCGTAAATAATTGCTGATCAATCTTAGACATAGTGCCTCACAACATAAAATGACTGATCATTTTACCTGCAAGCCCTAGATGTGGATACCGCTAAATCTAAGGGTTAACTAGGCTACGGCCTTAGCACGCAAAGTGGAATGGGTTAAACCTAAGTTTGATGCGAGTAAAACGGCTGTGAGTAACAACTCAAACTTAGCGCCAGTAACAAGCGGGGCAAAACAAAGGGCGCCAGCGCGATGTTAATGAGTCTCGCTGGCGCCCTGATATCTTGATATTTACACAATGACGATTTATTTGGTGGTCATGACTACCAAGACAATCAGCTTCGCAGGCTAGTGCAGCATGCCCACAGGCTCTTCAAAGATCAGATCTTCCATTTGCTCGTAGGCAGATTCATAGCCAGGTACATTAAATAGCACCATGAGGATGACCCATTTTAAATCATCAAGCACCATCACAGTCTCATCCAGTGCCATAACCCTATCAATCACCATTTCACGGGTT
The DNA here is from genome assembly GCF_006494715.1 of Shewanella sp. SNU WT4. Taxonomy (NCBI): domain Bacteria; kingdom Pseudomonadati; phylum Pseudomonadota; class Gammaproteobacteria; order Alteromonadales; family Shewanellaceae; genus Shewanella; species Shewanella sp. SNU WT4. Next base: position 336,580 of record NZ_CP041151.1, on the reverse strand, counting down.
TCAACATTCAATACTTGGATTTGCTCTAAAAACAAAATAAAGCCACGACATTCAACATCTATCTTGGCCATTTCTGCATCGGTATAAATGCGAAACGACGTTTGCTTATGGTTGCATAAATAGGGCTTGTCGCCCTCTTGCAACTCACCTAATCGCTCAAGCCAAGTGAGGGCTTTAAGGATATCGGCTTGATGAAAACCGGCACGGGTTAGCTCTTGTGTCAGCTCATCTTCATCCACAGTGAGATCTACTTCACTGTGAACGTAGTTCTCGAATAAATACATGAGGATATCGAACATAACTAGTTCCTCTTAAGTCTGACATAACCACCGGGTACCGCAGCAACCCACCCTTGCAACTCAAGTTCAAGCAATTGCTCTAATACTAGATCCACGGATTTACCACTATGTTCAATGACCTCATCGATTGATGTTGCTTCATATTTTACACTAGCTAACAGCGAAGCAAATGGCAACTGGCAGCATTCAGTGGTAAGCGTTGGCGCGAATTTTCGCACTTCTTGCACATGGAGACCACATAAACTGTGTAACTCATCAACAATATCGGCCGCATTCTGCACCAGTTTAGCGCCTTGTTGGATTAAATAGTGGCAACCTTCGTGATCGCCACTGGCCACATTACCTGGCACGGCAAACACATCACGTCCCTGCTCTAACGCAAGCTTAGCGGTCACTAAGGAGCCACTTTTAATCCGCGCCTCAGTAGCCACCACCCCAAGGCTCATGCCAGAGATAATCCGATTACGCCGCGGGAAATTAGTGGCATAGGCTTGGGTTTGCGGCCAAAACTCGCTAATCACACAAGCATTAGCTTTAAGCGTTTGATATAAGCTCAAATGCCGTCTGGGATACACCACATCAACCCCAGTACCCAGCACGGCCACTGTATTGCCTTGTACAGCTAACGCGGCCTGATGCGCAACCCCATCAATGCCTGCCGCCATACCACTGACAATTGAAAGCCCTTGCTGAGCCAATTGGCAGCACAAATCATAGGTCAAGGCTTTACCTGCTAATGAGGCTTGGCGACTGCCAACTATGGCTAAACTCGGTTGCAGCAACTGATTAATATCACCTATGGCAAATAACACCATGGGCGGATTTGAAATAGTTTTTAACAGCGGTGGGTAGTTAGGATGATCAAAACCAATAATGTGATGGGACTTATCTTGGCTCTGCCACACAAGGGCTTGCTCAACTTTCTGCTCGTGATAAGCCACTTTCGATACAGTTTGGGCACTTAGGCCCAAAGAGTCGATATCCGACAATAAACGCTGCCGTAATTCTGGCAGCGTCATTCGCTCTAACAGTTGTTGAACCTTGGTCAGCCCGAGACCAGATATCGCAGCAACAACTAATGCATCAGGCACTGATGTCGCAATAATTATTCCCGCAACACAGAAACTTGCTCAGGAATGATGAGATTGTCATCAATCCGCACCGGCTGTTCATTAACCATGATGAGGCCTAAACTGGTGTTCTCAAATGTTTTAAACACCAACATATTGCCATGGTAAGTGGCGGGCATTTGGCGAGTTCTATCATCTGACATCAGCGCCATAAACCTATCGTAAGTGGTTCTATCGGTACTCGGCACAGGTATGCCATCTTTACCCATCACGACTTTATCGCCCGTACGGGTAATAGCAAACACATCGCCCGTGGTTACGCCATCCACTTGGCCGCGGTCAATATAAGCAACATCAAGCTTACCCATTTCAAGAATATTAATGGCCGAAGCTAGCACTTTAGCATCTTTCACTGTGGCGGCTTTTGGCATAAATTGCGCCGATAACAAGGCATCATCTTCAAGAGTTATGATGCGATTACCAGGCCTTGCTTCACGAAAACTAGTGAGTAATTCAACTTTTGAAATCTCGCCTGACTCAATCACTCGAGCTGTCGCCGTTAAAATCACTTCTTGACCTAACTGACTACCATCTTGCTGGCGTACAAAGCGCCGCCCAGGTTCATATAAACCAATCTTGGCACCGGTTTCTAGCACGGCATCGATAAAGACGACTTCACCCGCGATATGATTAAGTGATGGGCTTTCGCCAGCCATGAGCATAGGTTGCTTGGCAAACCAATCGGCGCCAACCACACGATTATGAATTAAATAAGGACGAATAAGCGCTAAATTAACCGCAGGAATGGCGCCGCCCTTGGGCTCAATTCGTCCCTGCGCTTGCTTAGATAACATGGGCTTTTTGACTAATCTGGGTTCGCCATCAATAAAGACTAAGGTCAGTTGATCACCAGGATAAATAAGATGCGGGTTAGCAATTTGCGGGTTGGCGCCCCAGAGTGTTGGCCAGCGCCAAGGGTCTTGCAGGAAATGCGCCGAAATATCCCAAAGCGTATCGCCTTTAGCGACGACATACGCCTCAGGATGACCAGGTTTTAGGGTGATGACATCACCATTCACCGAGGCTGCACTTAGCAATAATGATAAAGAAAGCAGCAATCGTTTCATCGAGCCATCCTTGTTCTTAAGTCCATCAACAAGCTTTTACTATTATTGCTTGCCCTGAAGGATTAAAATTAATTCCATACTAGCTGCCAGTATAACCAACTGGTTTAATTTTGACATACTTGTTAAGAGTTTACCTATGGCTTTACTCAATGTATTACGTTTTCCTGATGAAAGGTTGCGCACCATAGCTAAAGCGGTTACTGACTTTGGTGAGCCACTGCAACAGCAAATTGATAGCATGTTTGAAACCATGTACCACCAAAAGGGCATAGGTCTGGCTGCGACTCAAGTGGATTGTCATCAACAATTGATAGTCATGGATTTACAAGATGAAGTTGAGCGCCCTAAGGTGTTTATTAATCCTGTACTGTCAAACCAGTGTGGTAATTACGGCAATGAAGAGGGCTGCCTGTCTGTCCCTGGTATTTATGCCAAGGTTGACCGCGCCGAGCGAGTCACAATTACAGCGCAAGACAGATTCGGTGAGACCTTTAGTGTCGATGCCGACGAACTCTTTGCCATCTGCATTCAACATGAGATGGATCACCTTCAAGGTAAGTTGTTTGTAGATTATTTGTCGCCGCTTAAACGTCAGCGCATTCGACAAAAACTCGAAAAAGCCGCCAAACAACAGACCCAAGATTGAAATAAAAGGACAGCACTTGAAGCCACTTAATATTATTTTTGCCGGTACCCCGGATTTTGCCGCTCGCCACTTACAGGCCTTAATTGACTCGCACCATAATGTGATTGCTGTGTATACCCAGCCTGATCGCCCAGCTGGCCGCGGTAAAAAATTAACTCCAAGCCCAGTAAAAGCACTGGCGCAAGCGCACAATATTGAGGTCTATCAGCCAAGTTCGCTGCGACAAGAGCCAGCGCAACAAGAGTTAGCTGCGTTAAATGCCGACCTCATGGTCGTAGTCGCTTACGGCTTAATCTTGCCGAAAGTCGTGCTCGATATGCCGGCCATGGGTTGCATCAACGTCCACGGTTCACTGCTGCCACGCTGGCGCGGCGCGGCGCCAATTCAGCGCGCATTATGGGCGGGCGACAGTGAAACGGGCGTCACCATTATGCAAATGGATGTGGGCTTAGATACTGGCGACATGCTGTTAAAAACTTATCTGCCGATTGAAGATAGCGATACCTCAGCAAGCTTATATGAAAAGCTCGCGGCGCAAGGGCCTGAGGCTTTATTGCAAACCTTAACTGGCTTAAGCGATGGCAGCATTACCGCCATTAAGCAAGATGAGTCACTGGCTAACTATGCAGAGAAATTATCCAAAGAAGAAGCTCAGTTAGACTGGCATAAGCCTGCGGTTAATCTGTGGCGAGAAGTTCGCGCCTTTAACCCATGGCCAGTCAGTTACTTTGAATTACAAGGCCAAACCATCAAGGTATGGCAAGCCGAAGTCAAAGCCACACAATGCACCGAAGCGCCAGGCACCGTATTAGCCGCGACTAAAGCTGGGCTTGAAATCGCTACCACTGATGGCGTGATAGTGCTGACTACTTTGCAATTACCAGGTAAAAAGCCACTCGCTTTTGCCGATATTCTTAACTCACGCTCAGAATGGTTTGTCCCTGGCAGCCAACTAACGCAGGAACCAAACGCATGATGAACTTACGCGCGCTGGCCGCTAAAGCCTTATTTGATGTACTGGAGAAAGGATTATCCCTTTCAGTGGCTTTGCCCAATCAACAGCAACATCTTACTAATGGCAAAGATAAAGCCTTATTAGCCGAGATTTGCTACGGGGTAATGCGAGCGCTGCCGCAGTTAGATAAATGCGTGAGTGACTGTTTAAGTAAGCCTTTTAAAGGCAAGCAGCGGATCATTTATCAGTTATTGTTAGTGGGCTGCTATCAGCTGTATTTCACACGTATTCCGCCCCATGCCGCTATTTCTGAAACCGCTGAAGCATGCCGTCAGCTTAAGTTTGAAGGCATGGTAAAAGTCATCAATGGCGTATTACGCACCATTCAGCGCAATGCTACAGAACTTAGCACTAGCAATGACACCTTAAAATTTAATACCCCAGCGTGGATCATTAAAAGACTGCAGCAAGCCTATCCCGATGATTGGCAACACGTCATAGAGCAAAGCCATCAGCGCCCGCCTATGTGGTTACGCAACAATCGCAATCATCAAACTCGAGATGAGTATTTAGCCTTATTAGCGCAAGCGGATATTGCGGCTAGCGCAGGTTCTAGCCCAGATTCTATCTTGCTTGAAAGCCCTAAAGATGTCGGCATATTGCCAGGATTTTTTGATGGCGCGGTATCAGTGCAAGATGGCGCGGCGCAGTGGGCAGCGACTTTATTAGCCCCCAAAGATGGCGAGCTGATTTTAGATGCTTGCGCAGCCCCTGGCGGTAAAAGCTGTCATATTTTAGAGCAAGCTGACTGCCAACTGGTAGCGGTTGATTTTGATGAAAATCGCCTGCAGCGCGTAAAAGAAAATATGCAGCGTTTACAGTTTACGGCTGAGATAATTCATGGTGATGCTGCCAATATTGACTCTTGGTGGCAGGGCAATAAGTTTGATCGTATTTTGCTAGACGCGCCCTGCTCTGCAACTGGAGTTATCCGTCGCCACCCAGATATTAAATGGCTGCGAAAATCACAAGATATTGAAGAGTTAGCTGAGCTGCAGCGCCAGATTTTGGATCACTGCTGGCAGTGGTTACAGCCGGGTGGCCAATTGCTTTATGCCACTTGTTCTATCTTGCCCCAAGAAAATGCCCTGCAAATACAAGCCTTTCTTGAGCGCACAAAAGATGCCACACTAGTGCCAATCGCACAGCAAGCACCAGCGGAAACGGGTTGGCAAATTTTGCCAGGAACCCAAGCAATGGACGGTTTCTATTACGCCTTACTGCATAAATCCGCACAATAACCAGCAGGCAACGACATGAAAATTATTATCTTAGGCGCAGGCCAAGTAGGCGGCACCTTAGCTGAAAACTTAGTTGATGAAAACAATGACATCACCATAGTCGACAGTAATCGCGACCGCTTAAGAATGTTGCAAGATAAGTTCGATTTACGTGTCGTTGTCGGTCATGGCGCTCACCCTGATGTTTTAAAAGAAGCGGGCGCTGAAGATGCGGACATGTTGATTGCCGTAACTAATAGTGATGAATGCAATATGGCCGCCTGCCAAATGGCCTTCACCTTATTTGGCACACCAACTAAAATCGCGCGCATTCGCTCTGAGGCTTATCTTAATCTACAAGAAAAGCTGTTTATCAATAGTGAAACTAAGAATGCCGATAGCCGCCCGCGCGGTGGTTTTGTCATTGATGAGCTGATAGCGCCAGAGCAATTAGTGACTGCTTACATTCAGCGTTTAGTCGCCTACCCTGGGGCTTTACAGGTAATGGAGTTTGCTGAAGGCAAGGTCAGCTTAGTGGCGGTGCGTGCTTATTATGGCGGCCCGTTAGTCGGTAATGCACTATCGGCGCTGCGCGAACATATGCCCAATATTGATACCCGAGTGGCAGCGATTTTCCGTCAAGGCAAAGCTATCATGCCGCGCGGCTCCACCATCATTGAAGCGGATGACGAAGTCTTCTTTGTGGCCGATAGTCGCCACATTCGCGCCGTGATGAGTGAAATGCAAAAGCTCGACAACTCCTATCGCAATATCATGATTGCCGGTGGTGGTAATATTGGCCTCGGACTCGCCAAGAAACTTGAGCGCAGCCATTCAGTTAAATTAATTGAGCACAATGCCCTACGTGCTGAAGTCTTATCTGAAAAGCTTGAAAACACGACTGTTTTTTGTGGCGACGCCTCAGATCAAGAGTTACTGCTAGAAGAGCATATCGATCAAACCGATGTGTTTATTGCGGTCACCAATGATGATGAAGTCAACATAATGTCAGCCTTACTGGCTAAACGCATGGGCGCCAAAAAAGTCATGGTGCTTATCCAGCGCGAAGCCTATGTTGATATCGTCCAAGAAGCCAATATTGATATCGCCATTTCACCGCAACAAGCCACGATTTCAGCCCTGCTGACCCATATTCGTCAAGGTGATATTTGTAACGTCTACTCCTTAAGACGTGGCGCCGCCGAAGCTATTGAAGCCATTGCCCATGGCGATGAAAATACTTCACGGGTGGTTGGCAAAAAAGTGGGAGATATTAAATTACCGCCGGGCACCACCATTGGCGCCATAGTGCGTGATGATGAAGTCTTAATGGCTCACGATCGCACTGTCATCGAACAAGGTGACCATGTCATCTTATTTCTCGTGAATAAGAAATTTATCGGTGAAGTTGAGAAGCTGTTCCAACCGAGTGCCTTTTTCTTTTAAACCTTGGTAATGCCCATGCTCAATCTGCGGCCGCTGACGTTCATCTTGGGAGTTTTTCTCTCCATGATGGCGGGCTTTATGATGATCCCCCTAATTTTCTCGTTAATTTATGGCGAAGAAACCTTAGGGGCGTTTATCGTGTCTGTACTAACGACAGGTGTAGTGGCCTCTTTATGTTTACGCGGCGGCGAACGTAAGCAGCTACAACTTAATATTCGCGATATGTTTTTACTCACTAGCCTCACTTGGATAGTGGTGAGTCTATTTGCCGCCCTGCCTTTTACCCTCTATCACGGTATCAATTATACCGACGCCTTCTTTGAAACCATGTCAGGCATTACCACCACAGGCTCAACGGTATTGTCGAACTTAGATTCAATGGCTCATAGCATCTTGATTTGGCGGTCATTATTGCAATGGCTAGGCGGAATAGGCTTTATTGTGATGGCGGTGGCTGTCTTGCCGTTTCTTAACGTCGGCGGCATGCGCCTCTTTAGAACTGAGTCATCAGACTGGAGCGATAAAACCGTGCCGCGCACCCAGAGCATGGCCAAGCACTTGTTCTGCGTGTATATCCTCCTTACCTTGCTATGCGCTCTTAGTTATCGCTGGGCAGGTATGAGTTGGTTTGATGCCACTAATCATGCCATGACCACTCTATCCACTGGCGGCTATTCAACCTCTGATAAATCCATGGCCAACTTTAGTGACTCAGCCCATTGGGTTGGCACCATTTTTATGTTCGCTGGCGGCTTACCCTTATTGATGTTTATGCAAAGCCTTAGGCAAAAAAGCCTGATGGTTTGGCGTGACGCCCAGGTCATAGGTTTCTTTAAGTTTGTTGTCTTAGTGTCTTTATGCCTTGCGCTATGGTTATGGGCGCAAGATAAGTTCACCTTTATGGACGCCATTCGCCTCACTAGCTTTAACGTAGTCTCAGTCGTCACAACCACAGGCTTTGGCTTAACGGATTACACCCAGTGGGGAGCGCTCGCCAATATTATTTTCTTGTTCTTGCTGTTTTCTGGTAGTTGCTCGGGCTCAACATCCGGTGGTATCAAAATCTTTAGATTTCAAATTGCTGGCGCCATAATGCGCGAGCAATTAAAGCAGCAAATCCACCCCAGCGGCGCCTTTAGGCAGCGCTATAATCGCCGGCCGATATCCGATGATATTGTGCGCTCCATCATCACGTTTTTCTTACTCTTCTTCGGGGTAATAGTAGTGTTGTCGGTGATCTTAGTACTCACCGGCCTTGATCCTGTGACTAGCTTTACTGGCGCTATTACTGCAGTGGCTAACGTAGGGCCTGGGCTTGGTAGCACTATTGGTCCGGCAGGCAATTTTGCGAGCCTACCCGATGTCGCTAAGTGGGCATTAGCGGCGGGCATGCTACTTGGGCGGCTTGAAATATTAACGATAGCCGTGCTGTTTCACCCTAGTTTTTGGAAATACTAGGGCGAAAACACCGGCCTTTTAGCGCTTAATGAGACTTAGCAGAGAGTCGGCATACTTGTCGACATCTTGCCAGTCGGTGTAATCAATCACTGCTTTAGGATCGGTTGGGCCGTCAGTCATCTTCATGATAAAACGAATGGCAAGGCTGTCGAGCCAAGGCCATGAAGGATAATCCACTTTACCCGCAATAATCTTCACATCTTGTGGTTGCCACGGCGATAAGGCTAAAAACTTCTGGAGGTATTTATTGTTCTCAGGAATGCGTTTTTCAGGTTTACGTGCCACCACGTTGACACAAAAAAAACTATTAGCCACAGCCGCTAATTGCGTTTGGTGCTGCTCAATAAACGTAAATACCGACTTATCATAAGTGCCATAAAGCACGCAGGCGCCAAAATTCACCAGATCATACTTATCCCAGTCAATGCGTTGAGTTAAGCCATTAATGTTAAAGCAGTCGCAGTGATGCCCTTGGCTAGTGAGTCTGGCGGCAATGGCATTAGCTATCTTGGCCGTATGCCCACCCCGAGTAAAATACAACACTAATACTGAAGCCATGTCATTCCTTGTCTAAAGTTTTGCTGATTGTGGCAATATTCAGCCACAGTGTCATGTGCTTAGGCCGCAATAATCCAACTTCATCACACCCGGCAAGCGTAGCAATAAGTCAGCGAAGCAATTAGAATAAACTAATGAACTAGCCGAGGGCCAATGAGACATGGAAAAAATTATCGATAAAACGGCTATGGTCAATAATGCCGAGCAAGCCGCTAAATGGCTAAAAGCGATAGCTAACCCTTATCGCTTAATGATTTTGTGCCAATTGCTGGACAATGAATACTGCGTCAACGAGATGAATGAGCATATTCCCTTGAGCCAATCGGCGCTGTCGCAGCACTTGGCCGTATTAAGAAAAGAGCAATTAGTGGACTGCCGCAAAAGCTCACAAGTTGTTTATTACCGCCTGAAAAACGACAAGGTACGGGAAGTTATCGCCATCATGTATAAGCAGTTTTGCAGTCAACACTAACAAAACTGCTTTTCAATAAACGCGCTAGTTACGCCAAAAGGTCGGCGTAAATAACACCAACAAGGTAAACACTTCCAGTCGGCCAAACATCATGGCAACCACTAGCACCCACTTAGCGCTATCAGAAATACTGGCATAATTGCTCGCCACTTCCCCAAGACCTGGGCCCAAGTTATTTAAGCAGGCGGCTGTCGCACTAAAAGCCGTGATGTTATCTAAGCCTAAGCCCATCAGCAGCAGCATACACACCACAAAGACTAAGGTGTAAGCCGAGAAGAATCCCCACACCGCATCAATGACCCGATCGGGCAAAGCGGTATTGCCTAAGCGAATCGAATAAAGCGCCTTGGGATGAACTAAACGTTTAAGCTCCCTTGAGCCTTGCAGCAATAATAAAATCATTCGCATGACTTTCATGCCACCGGCAGTCGAACCGCCACAGCCACCAATAAAACTAGAAAAGATTAGCAGCATAGGTAAAAACAGCGGCCATAAATGGAAACTTTCAGTACCAAAGCCTGCGGTAGTAGAAATAGATACCGCTTGGAACAAGGCATAATCTAAGGTTTGTTCTGCTGAATCATAAATACCGCTTTGATATAAAGTCACAAAACAAATAGCAGTTAAGATCAGCTGAATAGCAATGAGCACTTTAAATTCGGTATCGCGGAAATACACTTTAAAGTTAATGCCGCGCCGCGAAAACGCCGCAAAATGCACACTAAAGTTAATTGCCGCAACCAGTAAAAAGAACACACAAATCAAATTAATGACTGGGCTATTAAAGTAACCCATGCTGGCATCGTGGGTAGAAAACCCGCCAATGGCTATGGTTGAGAATGAGTGACACACGGCATCAAACAAGGTCATGCCTGCAGCCCAGTAAGCTAAGGCGCAAGCAATGGTAAGCAGCAAATAAATATACCAGAGCGCTTTAGCGGTTTCGGCAATCCTCGGCGTCATCTTACTGTCTTTAACTGGGCCTGGAATTTCAGCGCGATAGAGCTGCATGCCGCCAATACCCAGCACAGGTAAAATCGCGACCGCGAGCACAATGATCCCCATACCACCCAACCACTGCAGTAGATGACGATAAAATAATATCGCTTTAGGTAAGTTATCTAAGCCGACAATAACCGTCGCACCTGTGGTCGTCAGCGCCGAAAAGGATTCAAAGAAACTATCGGTAATACTTAAATCTGGCTGAGGTGACAAAATAAAAGGTAAAGCACCTATGGAACCCAGTACCCCCCAAAATAACACCACAATGAGAAAACCTTCACGGGTGCGCAGCTCAGTCTTAAATTGACGGTTGGGATACCAAAGAATAAAACCCATCAACAAACTCAGAAAAAAAGACTGAATAAACGTGGCACCACCGCCATCTTTATACCAAACCGCCACCATAGCAGGTGGCAGCATAGTGATAGAAAATAGGCCAATGAGTAGGCCGGTTATTCTTGTTATTGTTCTATATTGCATGATTTTTTTGTACTTGCCTCGATAAGGCTTATTCAGTTAAGGGTTATTCTGGCATAACTACCTGAATAGACATAATACTGAGATTATTGTAATCGCGGGCTTAGCGCTATTAAACGTAAGCGCCCTTGAAATTGACTCACCACTGCAGCCATTAATAATGGCCACTGGCTGAGACTAATTTCAAAGGTTAATTCGATAGTCGCGCCAAATTGCTTATCGATAATCACCGCATCAAATTTATTTAATAAATAGTCGATATCATTAAGCTCATTGTACGCACAGTTTAGTGAGGCTGGGTATCGTAATTGTTTTTCGCGCTTTGGCACATCCAGCAAACACTGACGCACCCCAGCCGTGTAAGCGCGCACTAACCCGCCAACACCAAGCTTAGTACCGCCATAATAGCGCACCACAATAGTGCCGACTTCCCCTAATTGACTACCGCTTAATAACGCCAGCATGGGTCGCCCTGCACTACCTGCAGGCTCGCCATCATCGCTAGATTTAATTAATACGTCATTATCAGGCGCGCCAAATCGAGCGGCATAACAATAATGACAAGCATTGGGCCAGCTTTTACGAATATCTGCCAATTTTTGGCTAAAGTCATCGGCGTTGTTGACCGGAAAAACAAAAGAGATAAAGCGGCTTTGCTTTATCTCTTCTTCAAAACGTACCTCTTCTATGGGTACATAATACGACTCAATCAATTAATCCAGACTCCCGCGTCATGTTCTCAACGCCAAAAGGTTGGATAATGACGTTGTCTTCTATGCGTATGCCGCCATAAGGCTTAAACGCTGCCACTTGCGCCCAGTTTACATGATGCTTAGCTGCAGTGGTTGCTAACTGCGCCAATAAACTATCGATAAAATACAGACCCGGCTCAACGGTTAACACTTGATTGAGCTCTAACGTACGGGTGCAGCGTAAAAACGGGTCACTCGCAGGCGCCGCAACATGAGTGCCGCGCTCATCATGCATAAAACCAGCAACATCATGTACCTGTAACCCAAGCATATGGCCAAGTCCATGGGGAAAAAAGGTGCGGGTAACCCCTAGATCAATCAAGGTATCAATATCCCCCATAGCGATATGATGATCGATTAGCACTTGTGCCAACAACCTATGGGTCATCAAGTGTAAATCAAGATAACGCACCCCTACCTTCATTGCGGCCATGACCTTAGCTTGCAGTTTATCCATGGCCTGAATCAGATTAAAAAAATCATTGTGATCAAATGAGTAAGTGCGGGTAATGTCAGCGGCATAGCCATTAATTTGCGCGCCAGCATCAATCAAAAATGACAAACTTTTATTCGGCGCGCGATAAGCTAAATCTGTGTAGTGCAAAATCGCGCAATTGCGGTTAAGCGCAATAATATTGCCATAAGGCATATCATTTTCGCTTTGCCCTAAAGCTTGCAAGTAAGCTTGCTGAATTGCATATTCACTGCCGCCATCAAAAAAGGCTGATTTGGCAGCATGGTGGCCTTGTACCGCTAATTGATTGGCCGCGCGCAAACAATCAAGTTCATAAGGCGTTTTTACTGAGCGGTGGTAATGCAGATAATTCATTACCGCATTAGGATTTTTATGGCTAAAACCCAGCGCATCGGCAACATCAATATGCTCGCCTATATAAGCCCAGTCCTGAATATTATTAGGCAGTAGCTCAGCGATAGCATCCACTTTGGTGAGCACTTTAATATCAATACTCTGAGTCCATTCATCCGTTGGCACTTCATTAACTTTATGCCAAAAGTCCACTGGGCAATAAAACACCAACACGGGTTTATCTACGCCATTAATAATCAACCACGAGTTGGGATTATTAATGACAGGCACCCAAGCTTTAAAGTGCGGATTCACTTTAAACGGGTAATCCATATCATCTAAAAATTGGCGTCGCGGCTGACCTGAGTGGATCACTAAGCCTTGCAGCCCTTCTTTGGCCAGTATGTCCTGAGCTCGATGATTTAATGCTTTAATATGATTTTGGTAATGTTCTGAATTCATTATTAATCTCTCACTCAGTTGCCATACTATTTACATCCTATCCTGTGTTTAAGTTTATCACAGCCTAAGATCCTCACCATCAGCAACAACTGTTAAACGCCCGTTTAAATTGGATGTTGAATTATTTTTCATTTAGCCGCACACTGAATAACATTAAGCCAACATCGAGTTACAAGTTTGCTGGCTAGTCCACTTGCTCACTGTGTGCAGCAAAATCCAAGCCTAACTCATCATTAGAACAGGTTTAGCGAAAAGGAAGCGTGCAATGATTTACCAAAGTCCCATGATCCAAGTTGACCTCATCGACGGCAATATCGCTCACTTATGCTTTAACGCCCAAGGCTCAGTGAATAAATTCGATAGAGCCACACTCCTCGCCTTTAATGAAGCACTGGACGCTATTGCGGCCAAGCCGGCGATTGCAGGATTAATCCTGAGCTCTGCTAAAGAAGCCTTCATTGTTGGCGCTGATATCGCTGAGTTTTTAGGTCTGTTTGCCCAAGATGACGCACAGCTTTTGCAATGGCTTGAAGAAGCAAACAAGGTGTTCAACAAGCTAGAAGATTTACCTTTCCCTACCATTGCAGCCATTAATGGTTATGCACTTGGTGGTGGTTGTGAAACTATTTTAGCGGCGGACTTACGCATTGCCGATACCAATGCCCTCATTGGTTTACCTGAAACTAAGCTTGGCATTATTCCTGGCTTTGGTGGCACAGTGCGCTTACCGCGTATTATTGGTGCTGATAATGCATTGGAATGGATTACTACAGGTAAAGATAACAGAGCAGATGCCGCGCTTGCCGTCGGCGCCATCGATGCCGTGGTAAAACCTGAAGCGTTATTCACATCGGCCATACAAATGCTCAAGTCTGCCATTGCTGAACAAATTGATTGGCAAGCGCGCAGACAACGCAAACAGCAACCTTTAGCCTTACCAAAACTCGAAGCCATGATGTCTTTTTCAACCGCTAAAGCTATGGTGTTTGGGGTTGCAGGTAAACATTACCCAGCGCCAATGGCGGCGGTCAATGTGGTTGAAGCCGCGGCAAAATTTGATAGAACTCAGGCCTTAAAAGTAGAACACCAAGCTTTTGTGACTTTGGCTAAAACTGATGTGGCTACCGCGCTTATTGGTATCTTCTTAAACGAGCAAGTTGTTAAAGGTAAAGCCAAGAAAGCCAGCAAAATTGCGCTACCCATTAAGCAAGCGGCCGTATTAGGCGCCGGTATTATGGGCGGCGGCATTGCTTATCAAAGTGCCAGCAAAGGCACGCCGATTGTGATGAAAGACATCGCAGTACCGGCATTAGAGCTCGGCTTAAATGAAGCATCAAAGCTACTAACAGGTCAAATTCAGCGTGGCCGTTCAACCCCTGAAAAAATGGCTAAGGTACTTAATAACATTACCCCAAGCTTAGATTATTCAGCCTTAGCCCACGCCGATATCATAGTTGAAGCCGTGGTCGAAAATCCTAAGGTTAAAGCGCAAGTGCTGGCCGAAGTTGAGCAGCATGTGGGCGCACAGACTGTGATTACCTCTAACACTTCAACCATTTCCATTAATTTGTTAGCTAAGAGCGTTAAAGATGCGAGCCGTTTCTGCGGTATGCACTTCTTTAATCCCGTGCATAAAATGCCGTTAGTGGAAGTCATTCGCGGTGACAAAACCACAGATGAAACCATAGCCACAGTAGTGGCCTATGCCAGCAAGATGGGTAAAACCCCGATTGTCGTCAATGATTGTCCAGGCTTTTTTGTTAACCGCGTGCTCTTTCCTTATTTTGCTGGCTTTAATGGCTTGTTAGCCGATGGCGGCGACTTTAGCGCTATCGATAAAGTCATGGAAAAACAATTTGGCTGGCCTATGGGTCCGGCGTACTTATTGGATGTGGTCGGCCTAGATACTGGCCATCACGCTCAGGCTGTGATGGCTGAAGGCTTTCCTGATCGCATGGCAACACCAGATAACGATGCCATCAACATCATGTTTGCCAATCAAAGATATGGTCAGAAAAATGGTAAAGGCTTCTATCAATACGCACTAGATGCCAAGGGTAAGCTCGCCAAAACTATTGATCCTGTTAGTGTTGATTTACTCAAGCAAGCTTATGGCGAAGTTAAAGCATTTGATGCTGATACCATTATTGCCCGCACTATGATCCCTATGATTATCGAAACCGTACGCTGCCTTGAAGAAGGCATAGTTGCCAGCCCAGCTGAAGCTGATATGGGCTTAGTCTTTGGCTTAGGCTTCCCACCATTTCGCGGTGGCGTGTTCCGCTATTTAGATACCATGGGGGTTGCCAACTTTGTGGCCTTGGCTGATAAGTTTGCCCATTTAGGCGGACTCTACCAAGTGACAGCGACCATGCGTGACATGGCAGCCAATAATGCACGTTACTACCAAGCATAATTTAGGGTAAGGGAATTTAATCATGAAACATGCTGTTATCGTCGACTGTATTCGCACTCCTATGGGCCGCTCTAAGGCTGGGGTATTTCGTAATGTGCGCGCCGAAACTCTGTCAGCCGAATTAATGGAAGGCTTGTTGCTACGTAATCCGCAGCTTGACCCTAATACTATTGAAGATGTGATTTGGGGCTGCGTGCAACAAACCTTAGAGCAAGGTTTTAATATCGCGCGTAACGCCTCACTCTTGGCTGGCGTGCCCAAAACCGCTGGCGCTGTCACTATCAACCGCTTATGTGGTTCATCCATGGAAGCCATTCATCAAGCTGCTCGCGCCATTATGACTGGCATGGGCGACACCTTTATTGTTGGCGGCGTTGAGCACATGGGACACGTACCTATGAGCCATGGCGTTGACTTTCACCCAGGCCTTGCCAATAACGTTGCTAAAGCCTCCGGCATGATGGGCTTAACCGCAGAGATGCTAGGCCGGATGCACGGCATTAGTCGTCAGATGCAAGATGAGTTTGCGGTGCGCTCGCATCAACGCGCTCATGCAGCCACCATTGAAGGCCGATTTGCTAACGAAATTTATGGTATCGAAGGCCATGACGCTCAAGGCGCTTTGATAAAAGTGCTATTTGATGAAGTGATTCGCCCAGAAACCTCCCTTGAATCTCTGGCGGCGTTACGCCCAGCCTTTGATCCTGTAAATGGCACAGTCACTGCAGGTACGTCTTCAGCCTTGTCTGATGGCGCCAGCGCTATGTTAGTCATGGAAGGATCCAAAGCGCGCGCCTTAGGCTTACCAATTCGCGCCCGTATTCGCGCTATGGCAGTGGCTGGTTGTGATGCCGCTATCATGGGTTACGGCCCAGTACCAGCCACCCAAAAGGCATTAGCTCGCGCCGGCTTAACCATTCAAGATATGGACGTGATTGAGCTTAACGAAGCGTTTGCGGCGCAGTCGCTACCTTGCGTTAAAGACTTAGGTTTGCTGGACTTGGTCGATGAAAAAATTAACCTTAATGGCGGCGCAATTGCTTTAGGTCATCCATTAGGTTGCTCTGGCGCGCGAATATCCACCACTCTGATTAATCTGATGGAACATAAAGATGCTAAGTTTGGTTTAGCGACCATGTGTATTGGCTTAGGCCAAGGCATAGCGACAGTATTCGAGCGGGTATAAATTTTATTAAATAATAAGCCGGAGTCTATCTCCGGCTTAATTAGATGGTCCGCCTCACCCCTAAGCTAAGCTTAGGGTTAGGCAAACAAAGAGGCGAACCATCATGTCTACTATTAAAGTAATTGGGATCGATTTAGGCAAATCTTCTTTTCATCTTGTTGCTCATGACTATAGCGGTCGAGAGCAATTTCGAAAGCATTTATCTCGCGCAAAACTTATTGAGTTTTTAGCTCAAATACCCGCAACAATCATAGCTATGGAGTCATGTGGTGGCTCACATTGGCTCGCTCGAAAGTGCCAGTCTTTTGGGCACGAAGTTAAACTCATTCCTCCGCAGTACGTTAAACCTTACGTTAAAACTAATAAAAATGATTACATCGATGCTGATGCAATAGCGGAAGCATCAACACGCCCATCGATGCGCTTTGTTGGTGTTAAAACTGAAACTGCTCAGGTTATCTCAGTGATCCAACGTATTCGTTCTAGTTACGTAAAAGAGCGTACCGCGTGCATGTCCCGTATTGGAGCTATCTTGCTTGAATTTGGTATGAGCTTCCCTAAAGGGCATAGCAAGATGAAGAGCCTATTTCAATGGCTTGCTTATAGTAAAGAATCTATTCCTCAGATGTTAATGCAGGAGTTGATTGAGCATCACGAATACTATTTACAGCTTAATGAGCGTATTGCAGGTCAAGATAACAAGCTGAAACAGCTTGTCGAGCAAAATGAAGATGCTCAACTGCTTAAATCTATCCCAGGTGTGGGAAATTTAACAGCGAGTCAGTGTTTAGCGGATATCTCCGATGTGGGTCACTTTAAAAATGGACGACAGTTAGCCGCCTGGATAGGGCTTGTCCCACATCAATACTCAACTGGCGGCAAAACCACGCTTTTGGGGATAAGTAAGCGCGGCAACAAAGCGTTGAGGACGTTATTCATCCATGGTGCACGGTCGATTTTATCAAGGCCAGAGGTTGCAGTCGCTGTTTTTGGTGAATGGATTTTGGAGTTAAGAGCCAGAAAGCCATTTAACGTAGCGGTTGTCGCTTTGGCGAATAAGTTAGTGCGGATAGCGTGGTCAGTGTTATCGACCAAGCAAGCATTTGAAGTAAGAGTTTAAGCCGAGTTTGCAGATGATAAAAAAGATGGCAGAACGGTCAGACCACTAGATTGAAGACCTGACATAAAAAACAGCAACGCAGTATGCTTTGGGCTTTTTGAGGACAATCTAGCGCGGAACTCATCGTGGAGCGGGTGGTAGCACCTAATGAAGACTCCGAATACATTAGCGCAAACCAACCTCGTTATCGAAAATATCATTTGCAATAACGAGGCGGACCATACATTTTTATTGCCACTTAATCACGACGCAGAGCCTTAAAGCTGTGACCACTTATCAGCAAACTATCTTGAGTCATTCGACATGTTTCACGTGAAACCATTAAGGACAACAGTCCAAGTTTTAGACTAATTAGTGTTTCAACCTTGGCATTCACACTGGCCGAGAGTAACATTATCCTAATTTTTTCGTGGATATTGCCCTTATGTCGAACCCTTTTGAACTTGCCCAACACCAACTCGATACCCAAGGGCTGCGCTGCCCAGAGCCTGTCATGATGGTTCGTAAAACTGTCAGACAAATGGCGGCTGGCGAGACTTTATTGATCCTCGCCGATGATCCAGCGACCACGCGTGACATTCCAAGTTTCTGCCAATTTATGGATCACACCTTATTAGCCAGCGACACTGATGGCTCGCCCTATCGTTATCTCATTCAAAAAGGAAGTTAATATGCAGCTTGTCGGTATCGCTTATAAACAGAAAAAATCTGGGCCTATGCTGTGCCTAACTAACGCTGATATCAGCTTAGAAAAAGGCGTTGCTGATGATGTGTTTGGTAAGCCAGGAAAGCGCCAAGTAACAGTATTATCTCAAGAGCAGTGGCAAGCTGCCTGTGATGAACTTGATAATGATTTAGAGTGGCAAACACGCCGCGCCAACCTTTTAATCTCAGGTTATGAATTCAGTGCCGCAGATGTCGGTAAGCAAATCATTATCGGTGAACAAGTAGCATTACTGATTACAGGTGAAACTGCGCCTTGCACAAAAATAGAAAAACAAGCTGATGGCCTACAAAATGCGTTAACCCCCGACTGGCGTGGCGGCGTCACATGCAAGGTTGTCACGTCTGGGCCTATAACCCTGTTTGATACCATAGCTGTCCTTTAGTGTTTTACCGTTAGCTAACCCATTAAGCACCTTAGGGTGCTTTTTTTGTGGCCAAAACCTATGTTGCTAAAAAATGGCAATAACGTAAAGTTAGTGTCAAATAACAAAAACGTAGCAATGGAGTGGTCATGAAAAAGTTCCTGTTAACCCCGCTAGCCTTAGCGCTCGCCTTTAACCTACACGCCGAATCACCACCAGAATGGCAAGTCAACGCCCCAGCCAAGGCGCCGCTGCAGCAAATTGATATTAAGGTCTCTGAAGGCACTTGGATGAACGTCAGCAGTAGTCCAGATAATCAATACATAGTGTTTGATTTATTAGGGGATATTTACCGAATTCCAGTTGCCGGCGGAGAGGCTGAAGTATTAGCCAGTGGCATCGCGTGGCAGATGCAACCTGTCTATAGCCCTGATGGCAAATACATAGCTTTTACTTCAGATGAAGATGGCGCCGATAATATTTGGGTGATGAATAGCGACGGCACTAAACCGCGCCCAGTGACTAAAGAAACGTTTAGATTACTCAATAGCCCAGCATGGAGTCCGGATTCTCAGTATCTCGTTGCCCGTAAACACTTTACCGCCGAAAGAAGTTTAGGCGCAGGCGAAGTATGGATGTATCACGTTGCAGGCGGTGAAGGCATTAAACTCACTGAACGGCCAAACGATCAAAAGGATTTAGGTGAACCCGCCTTTTCACCCGATGGCCGCTACATTTACTTCAGCCAAGATGACACCCCAGGTAAAACCTTCCATTACTCTAAAGACTCAGTGCAAGGCATATATACCATCAAGCGTTATGACCGTGACACAGGTGATATAGATATTCTGTTGCAAGGCACTGGCGGCGCCATCAGACCGACTCCAAGCCCTGATGGCACTAAGCTTGCTTTCATTCGCCGCGATGGCTTTCAGTCGACCTTGTATTTGTTAGATTTAGAGTCTGGAAAAATCGATAAACTGTATTCTGATCTTGACCGTGACATGCAAGAAACTTGGGCGATTCATGGTGTTTACCCGCACATGAGTTGGCGCCCTGATAATCAGGCCATTCGCTTTTGGGCTAAAGGCAAAATTCGCGAATTAAGCCTCAATGATAAATCTGCTAAGGTCATTCCTTTTAGCATAGATACCGAACTGAGTGTGCAACCTGCGGTGCGCTTTACGCAAGATATAGATATTGTCGACTTTTCAGTAAAAATGCTGCGAATGGCGCAAGTTTCCTCCGATGGCAAAACCGTTGTCTATGAAGCTTTAGGCAAGTTATGGCTAAAATCATTACCTAACGGCAAGGTTGAGCGCCTGACAAAGCTTACAAACAATGCCAATGAATTATTCCCGCAGTGGGCGCGCGATGGTAAATCCATTGTATTTGCTACTTGGGATGATAAAGAGCAAGGCGCCTTGCATAGGCTTGAATTAGCCAGCCGTAAAATCACCACCCTAACCGATAAGCCCGGCAAATATGTTGAGCCGACCTTGTCACCCAATGGTGAAACCTTAGTGTATCGCCAAGTTAAGGGCGGCTATATAACGCCGACCACTTGGTCACAAGAGCCTGGGCTATACGCACTTAATCTTAACTCCAAACAAAAAACTAAGCTCGATGATCAAGGCTATCAACCCCAGTTCGGCGCTGATAATGGCAGAGTTTACTTTATGGATGCCGGTGAAACACCGCAGTTTTCATCGGTCACCGTAAGCGGCCATGACAAGCGCGTGCACTACACCAGTAAGCTTGCCACCGAATTTAGAATATCCCCTAATGGTGAGCACTTAGCCTTTGCCGAACGCTTTAAAGTTTTTATAACGCCGTTTGCCAAACATGGTGAGACTGTCGAAATAGGCCCAGAAGCTAAAAATTTACCAGTCACCCAGCTAAGTAGCCGCGCTGGCGAGAGCATTAGTTGGCGCCAAGATAATCAGCAACTGTATTGGACCTTAGGGCCTGAGCTATATCAGGTGGATATAGATCAAAGCTATCCAACCACTAACAAAGTTAAATCCAAACAAGCCGCTAAGGTCACTAACATTGGCTTTAACCAAGAGTCCTACGTTCCACGTGGAACTCTTGCCTTTGTGGGTGGCCAAGTGATTACCATGGAGCAAGATCAAGTCATTGAAAATGGCGTTGTGATAGTCACAGATAACAAGATAGTCGCCGTCGGTTCGCAGCAACAAGTCACTATTCCAGCCGATGCCAAGATCATAGATATCGCGGGTAAAACTATTATGCCGGGGATATTTGATGCCCACGCCCATGGCGCTCAAGGTGAAAATGAAATTATCCCGCAGCAAAACTGGGGCAACTTTGCGAGTTTAGCCTTAGGTGTCACGGCAATTCATGATCCATCTAACGACACTACCGAAATCTTTGCCGCCAGCGAGCAACAAAAAGCAGGCAATATTGTGGGACCAAGAATATTCAGTACTGGCACCATACTTTATGGCGCCCATGGTCCTGGCTATACCTCGCACATTGACTCGCTTGATGATGCTAAGTTTCACTTAGAACGCCTTAAAAAAGTCGGTGCCTTTAGCGTAAAAAGCTATAATCAACCAAGGCGTAATCAGAGGCAACAAGTCATAGCTGCTGCCAGAGAATTAGAGATGATGGTTGTGCCAGAAGGTGGCAGCTTGTTGCAGCATAACCTAACCATGATAGCTGATGGTCATACTGGGATTGAACACTCGCTCCCCGCAGCTGTTCTTTATGACGATATCAAACAGTTTTGGAGTCAAACTAAAGTGGGTTATACCCCAACCTTAGTAGTGGCTTATGGCGGCATTGCTGGTGAGAATTATTGGTACGATAAAACGGATGTTTGGGCGCACCCTCGCCTGTCAAAATTCGTGCCTGACTACATCTTACAGCCAAGAGCCATGCGTAGAACCACAGCGCCTGATGAACATTACAATCACTTTAATGTCGCTAAAATGGCTAACGAAGTTGGTAAGCTTGGTATTAAATCCAACATAGGTGCTCATGGCCAAAGAGAAAGCTTAGGCGCTCATTGGGAAATTTGGATGTTTGCCCAAGGCGGCATGTCGCCGCTAGAAGCATTAAAAACCGCAACCATCAACCCAGCCATTCACTTTGGCATGGATGAACAATTAGGTTCAATCACCCCAGGTAAACTGGCTGACCTTATCGTCATCGATGGTAATCCACTTATTAATATCCGTGATTCCGATAAAGTAGCCTATACCATGGTTAATGGCGCGCTATTTGATGCGGCCACTATGAATGAGCTCAATGGTCAGCAAAGGCAAAAGCAAACCTTCTTCTTTGAATAAGACTGCAATAACGAATCGATAATACTTTAGGGTGTTTCACGTGAAACACCCTATTTTTTTGCACTCGATTCAAGATAGCAAGGACAAGACGTTAGATGATCGTTCACCATACCGACGGCCTGCATAAAGGCATAACAGATAGTGGGGCCAACAAAGTTAAAGCCTAATTTTTTTAAAGCCTTCGACATGGCTTGCGACTCAGGAGTTTGTGCCGGCACCTCAGCCATAACATTAAAATGATTGATCACAGGTTGACCACCCACAAACGACCAGAGCAATTGTGAAAAGCTATTGGCTCCGTTTTGGCTATAAGCAAGGTAAGCTTTGGCGTTGCCAATGATGCTATTAATTTTGGCGCGATTGCGAATAATGCGAGTATCTAACAGCAAACGCTCAACGTCGTCTTGCGTCATTAAGGCAATTTCTTGTGGATTAAAATCAAAGAAAAGCTCCTCGTAGTTAGCTTGGCGTTTTAAAATGGTTAACCATGATAAACCAGCCTGCTGACCATCTAAACACAGTTTGGCGAATAACTCTCGGTCATCATAAACCGGTCGCCCCCACACCTTATTGTGATATTGCTGATAGAGGGGATCGTTAGTTACCCAAGGGCAAGTGGTGGTAATTTGTGACATGAATTTCCTTAACTGACACTAACAGGGTAAATACGTTAAAAATTAGCCTACATAAGACTATTACGACAAGGTATAATTTAAACCATTTTCTATGACAGCCCGAAGCAGTGGATATGACTAGCAAACATGACGTAAAAACCTTTCAGGGGTTTATCCTGACCCTTCAGGAATATTGGGCACAACAAGGTTGTGCCATTATTCAGCCGCTGGATATGGAAGTAGGTGCCGGCACCTTTCATCCTATGACGTTCCTGCGCTCGCTGGGCCCAGAACCAATTAATAGCGCTTATGTGCAACCATCACGTCGTCCAACCGACGGTCGCTATGGTGAAAACCCGAATCGTCTTCAACATTACTATCAATTCCAAGTCATGCTGAAACCATCGCCAGATAATATCCAAGAACTGTATTTAGGTTCTTTGCAGGCGTTAGGTATAGACACGCAAATCCATGATATCCGCTTTGTGGAAGATAACTGGGAATCACCAACCTTAGGTGCCTGGGGCTTGGGCTGGGAAGTATGGCTTAACGGTATGGAAGTGACACAGTTCACTTACTTCCAGCAAGTGGGTGGTATTGAATGCACTCCAGTTACCGGTGAAATCACTTACGGTTTAGAACGCTTAGCCATGTATATCCAAGGCGTAGACAGCGTTTACGATCTGGTATGGGCTGACGGTCCATTAGGTAAGATCAGCTACGGTGACGTGTTCCATCAAAATGAAGTTGAGCAATCAACTTATAACTTTGAACACGCCGATGTTGAATTCCAATTTACCGTATTCGATCAGTGCGAAAAAATGTGTATGCATTTATTGTCACTGGAAAAGCCGCTGCCATTACCAGCTTACGAGCAAGTGATGAAAGCTTCACACGCCTTCAATTTATTAGATGCTCGCCACGCCATCTCTGTTACTGAGCGTCAGCGTTATATTCTGCGAGTTCGTACCATGGCCAAAGCAGTGGCCGAAGCCTATTATCAGGCCCGTGAAGCCCTTGGCTTCCCTATGTGTAAGTAGAGGTATCGCCATGAATTTTGAAAATTTGCTGATTGAAATCGGCACCGAAGAGTTGCCGCCAAAGTCACTGCGAACCTTAGCTGAATCTTTATTGGCTAACTTCACTGACGAATTAACCAAGGCCGATCTGCAATTTAGCGATGCCAATTGGTATGCAGCGCCTCGCCGTTTAGCCATTAAGGTGAATGGTTTAGCACTAGC